>JBGSPC010000169.1:0-20686 GCA_041738805.1 Terrimicrobiaceae bacterium
CCGCCGAGGCCGCTGCCGGTGCTGACCCTGCGGCCGCCGAAATGGCAATGGCCGGTGCCGAGAGCGGTGCCGAAGGGGAGACGCCTGTAGCCGAAGAGGAAGCGCCTATGCCCGATGCCCTGAAAGAGGCTGCAGCGTTCATCAAGAACCTGGACGCCAAGAAACCCGAGGAAAAAGGAATTTAATTTTTTAGCTACCGACCGACCACCCAATGACCACAGCCACCACAGAAGCCGAGAAAACCTCGGGGGTTCTCCCCTCGATGTCCCGGTTGACCAACCCGACGGGGATCACCGTCCCCGGGGCGTCGATGGCTGCCCGGACCGAACCGGATGGGCTCGGGGGTAAACTGCCCCCGGTCAAACCCGGGGCGATTGCTGCCCCCAAACCGGCCGCGGCCTCGACCTCGGCGATTGGGAGTTCGGACGAAAAGAACTCGGGTAGCAAAACAGAACCGGACCTGACACTTGCGGAGGTAGCACGCAGACGCGCCAACAAAGGCCAGGCTTTCTCGGTCATCCGCCGGGAGGACGTTTCAGACGGGGAGTACGCGGACGCCAAGAAAGAGATCGAGACCAAGAAGGCCATGGTCGACCTGATCCAAAGCCTGCAGGACGCACTGGCCTTCGGCAAGGAAGCCTCGATGGAAATCGAGGTGCTCCGCAAACAGCTGGCCGAGAAAGAAGCGCAGTTGGCCGGGAAGGACGCGATCATCTTGGAGAAGGTGGCAGCCGCCGCCAAGAACGCCACGATCACTCCCATGAGCCCGGTCAGCCCGGCCCTGGTGACCCAGTTGGTGGATTCCTTGGCCGACCGCCGGTTCCTCCAGCCACAGGACAAACAAGCCTACCTGCAAGGCCTGCAAGCTAACCCAGACAATCTGGTGAAGCTTGCGAACAGACTTTTAACAATTTCAATCCCAAGCCCTGCACAAGGGCGGGGGATCGGAGGGCAGACCTCCAAGCAAGCCAGCGCCTCCTTCATTGATGAAGGTTGGGATATCGTTGTCGAGCAAGGGGCCTGATCAGACTGCGCCAACAAACAAGAAAAACACAAACAACTAAACTCTATGAATATTGGTTACTACCAACGTCCAAAGATCCGGGCTACGGTGTTGCGGGGTTATGATCCAAATAACCCTACACGCCTTACCGAGGGTCACCGAGTTCAAGCTGGTGTCACGATCCTCAGCGGGATGGTTATCTCGCTGGTGACCGGAGGCGACGGTGCTTTGGAATGGGTGAAAGGATGGGCGGCTGGCCGTCTTCCTTACATCACAGTCCAAGACAGTGTCGACTTCGACGTGGTGTCCGCAAACTCCCTTGTCGGGTTCTCATGCCTCGGCAACTTCAAATTCCAAACCGGTTACTTCAAAACCGGTGAAACCTACACGTTGGACACCCCGCTCACCGCGGGAACCGGTGGCGATCTTGGCTTGGTGGTACCCACGACTCTCGAGTCTGGCCTCCCGATCCTCGGATACGTCACTGACGCCAACGCGCCGGTTGACCTCAGTGATCGCGGTCCTAAAGGGTACCCTGCAGACAGCTCTGCCGTGGACTCCGAGGTGATCCGCTTTCAATCCACCTATCTGCCGAACACTGCTGACGCCACCTAATAGGGGCTGAAAGCAACAAGAAAGAAATACCCATTAACATGAGTACAGAAATCACAGAAACGGCCGAAGAGAAGGCAGCCATGGACCTCCAGCGTTATGAGCAGGAGGGCCGCGCCATCATCGAGAGTATCTTGAATACCCCTGATGGTGAGCAGAAAAACGCTGCCGCTGCTTCGGAGAAGCTGATCCGCAAACGCATCCGTGAAAACGGGTTCCTGCGCCGGATCATCACCCCGGTCAAGAAAACAGACGCTGACCTCAGCGACTTCCTTGACTCGGAGTTGCCCGGTATCATCGAGGAGATGGAAATGGACCAACCTGGTGCCAAAACCATGTCGTTCGGGGATACACCTGACACTGAGTTCTATCGTGGGGATAAATTCCTCACACCACAGATGGACTTAACAGCCTGCCATGACCTCAATTTGAGTTAAATAGCGATCGTCCTCGTCTCGCATATGTCCCGTGAAAGTGAGATTTTCACTTTGGACATGTAGAATGTAGTGAGGAATCAGGGATTGCATCCGGAGAACAAATCATTCCACTCACAGTCAAGAATGGCTTTTAAACGCAGAAGAATGGGCAGTGATGGAAAATACTTGCCAGCTTCTATAGATTGAAAATAACGGGAACTCACACCAAGCAATTCAGCAGCGACCTCCTGAGTAAGCTCCGCGCGGTGCCTTGCTGCGGCAACATTGCGGCCAAATACCTTTCGGCATTTTGGAGGATCATTTGTTCCCGGTGGCACTGATAAATGGTGACGGAAGCAAAAAAGCAGAACACGATGCTTTACATCGTGTCTTTGTGGGGTGAGACTCGATTCTCATGCTAAAATTGCGTGATATTAGGTGCCGCAATCCCCATTGGCGTTTGACCTGGCTGTGCCACACATTGATGGCGATATCCCTTATTCTTCTGGTCGCGTGTAATCCCAGTGTCTCGGGAACCTATGAGGGGACTTGCTTAAACCATACCTACGGCGGCCAATCCCGAATGATTCTGTACATCAATCAGAGCGAACAATATATAAATGGGGAGCTCTCCCTGCATGGGGAACTCGGAGGGGGAGGATCAATTTCAGGCAGGGTTGATGGGAAAACACTGACCTTCACGACCAAAGATTTCATCGTTGGAACAATCACATGGACAGCGCAAGTAAGAGGCAAGAGCTTGATCGGTGAATACCAGGTTGAAACTCCTGTTTGGACGAGCGCTCTAACCGGAGCAAGTAATCAGAAAGGCGTCTGGGAAGTGGCACGAAAATGAATAGTCCTGTTCTCATAAATCTCACCAAACGCAGAAGAACGCTGCAGGGCAGTAGCATGGAAGGCACCCGGCTGCTTCTTGGATGCCAAGTAGGGCCGAGGGAATTCTGAAATGCAAAAAAGAATGATTACAATTTACCGAGACGGAAAAAACCATGGCCCGTTCTCTATTGATGAAATCGCGCTAATGATCAGGAACGGCAAATTCTGCGCCAATGATTTAGGGTGGGAACCCGGACTCTCTGAGTGGAAAAAATTAGGAGATTTTTCTGAGGTCTGGGGGAATGGGGGGAGAACGTCATCTGCCGAGGCTCTAAACGGACAGAATCCAAAGAACAGATCTCGTCTTGCGATGGTCTTTAAGATTATTGGGGCGACTGTATTTGTGTTTTTCGCTGTCTGCATTATAGCGGCACTAGTCCTTCCTATAATGGTTCGTAAATTGGCTGGATCGTCTTCCACTGTTACGTCGGGTACTGCTACAACTGAACAACCTCAGCGGGTATCGAAAGAGGTCGAAGAAGCAAGGAGTCTTCTTAGAACAAGAACTGATGTTCAACGAGGGGTGTCTCTCCTACAAGCAGCTGCAAGCACTGGAGATGTTGATGCATTGGTCACACTGGGCGGCATGTATTCCTTCGGAGTAGATCTTCCAACAAACTTGGCAAAAGGTGAGCAACTACTACTTGAGGCGGCATCGAAAGGATCGAATAGAGCTCACTACATCCTTGGTCAGGCATATTCAAAAGGGACGTTTCGCGGTCAAAGTGAAAATGAAAAAGCCATTCAACACTTCCGTATCTCAGCAGAAAATGGCAATCAAGACGCAAAGGTCAATGTTGCTGTTTTGTTGTTGGACAACCCCAGCTCATCCAAGAATGATCAACTGGAAGCTCTTTCGATTTTGGAATCGGTTGCACAAAAAAACGACCCCACCTCCTTGCGCTATCTTGGTTATACTCACTTATCGGGATTAGTAGGCCCGGCCAATTATTCACAAGCCGCTCTATACTATCGCAAAGCCGCCGAACTTGGAGATTTGGAGTCAATGCATGATCTATTTCAAATGGCAGCAAATTGGCCGGATATCGTAGCTATCGAAGAAGGCGCTTTTTGGCTGAATAAGGCAGCAGACCAAAATTTTATCCCGGCGATCAATATCAGAAACCAGCTGACTGAGAGATCCCGCCAGGAAAACATAAACAAAATATATGCCGATGCTCAAAGAGAGACAGCTGCCACTAATCCTTTCTATGCGGCAGGCAAAAACCTCCACGATAAAATTCAGAGCGGATCGGCGAGCGGCACAGATTTTGCCAAAGCAGCAGCAATATTTGGTTTGGGACTGCTCATCGAAGATGCTAAACTAAAACAAGAAGACGCCAAATGGAAGCCCGGCACGGAAAGATCATTTTACTATGACCAAAGCAGCGGGTCACTCATTTATTCTGATCGCCAAGTTCAGGTCAGGGACGACAGTCCCGTGATATTTGTTCGAGACCCACGTTGAGCTACTCATACTGAAATGACCGACTACTACATAGTCATCGGAGTTTTGCGTAACGCATCGCTTGCCGAAATTAAAACAGCTTATCGAAAGCGCGCACTTGAGTGTCATCCTGACTGTGGAGGCAGCCATGAGGAAATGCTTCAAATCAACGAAGCTTATGAGATCCTTTCAAGTGCCAACCTGCGTGCCGACTACGACCGTGTATTTACTGGAGATGCGAGCAACGAAACCATTCGCAGAACTCAAGAGGCAACTCGTCAGGCTCAAGAAAAAGCAGCTGATTATCCGCAAGACTGGGAATCATTCGAAACTTGGATCAATTGGTTTACTTCTGATGCCGCGGAGGCTGAGTACGGCGAATTGAAGCTTCCATTTGGTGACATGGTGATTGCTACAGCAGGCAAAAGTGTATCGGGTTGGTTATTTATATTGGGGGGAATTGCTATTGGGATGATGATTATGATGCCAATCGCGCATTCAAAGAACCCAAGTCCTGGCATAACATTTCAGAAACTTTGTGGGGCTGGTCTGGCAATTATGTTTGGCTCAATGTTAGGAGCGGCGGCTCATTCCTATCTTGCAAAAACCCTTAAAGAAAAAAATCTTTTTCAGAACCCTCCGAGTCCTCCACCCAGAAATGCAAGGCAATTTCATAATGCCACCACGCATCAGAGCACCCCATCATCCCAATCAAAACCTCCTGTCACAATTCATGCTTGCCCGAATTGTCAACAAAAGGTCAGAATTCCCAAGGTTCCAGGAAAAGTGAACATTATGTGTCCCAAATGCAGGTCAAGTTTTGTAACTTGAGACCCATTTGTCTCACGAATCATTCTTGCTCACCTATAGAGGCAGCACTTACTGTCTAAAAGGCCGTTTTCGTTGTGAGTTTATACTATGAGAATTCCATATTCTTGCCTGTGATTTTCTCTTTCGCCAAGATGAGAAATACTCGACGTTTGCGCGTCATATACCTTTGATACCCGAAGTCGGGCTATCAAAAGGTAACCTCAAAAACGAAAGGCCCAATATGCCCCGCAAGGGATACTACTCACCGGCTCTGCGCCGGGATTTGGTCAAGCGCCTGTATTTCGCAGCCAAGGATCTGCGTGTTCCCATGACGGTCTTGAATGACCGGCTAATGGAGGAATCGCTTTCCCGCATCTGCGAGACCCCGGCCATGATCAATCCCACCCGCAGAGCACCAACCAACCAAGACGCGGCACAAGCCGCCGCCTGATCAATCCAACCCGGCATAACCAGCCCGGCAGCAATGCCGGGCTTTTTTGTGCCCCCAACCAAACGAAAGGAAAAACTATGGCACTCAAATTGATCGCCAATTATTCGAAACGCCTCGGCTTGCCCGGGTATTCGAGCCACCAATTCTCCGTCTGCGTCGAGACCGAGATCATCAACACCGACGACATCGCGGGCGAAAGCGCCCGTCTTTACCAAACGCTCCAACAAAGCGTGGACCAGGAAATCCAGCACACGGGGTTCGTTCCCGACGCCACCTACGGCAACAAGGCCCCGGTTCGTGGAACTACCAACGGAAATGGTCACACGAACGACCACTCCATCGGTCGCGGGGACTCTTGGACCTGCAGTGACAAGCAGCGGGAACTCATTCTCAAGCTTGTGGAGGAGCACCAACTCGACAAGGGACAGGTTGAGGACATGAGCCTCGACATGTTTGGCATTGGGGTCAAGGAGCTCAACAAGCTCCAAGCCTCCGGCCTCATTGATCGAATCCTCGATGAACATGGGGGCCAAAAGCAACAACGAGCTGGCCGCAGCCGATCGACTCCTGCCCCCCGCCGGCCCTACGCGAATGGGGGTGCCCGGTGATTGCCCTCGCAAATCCACCCCGCACCCTGCCGGTCGCTGACCCCCTAACCAGCAAGGTCTCGGCAAGCCGCCTCAACTGCTTTCTGTCCTGCCGACTGAAGTTCTACTTCCGGTATGTGCTGAAGTTGGTCAAACCGGCCACCGCCGCGCTCTTTGTGGGCAAAGCCGTTCATGCGGTTTTGCAGCAGTGGAGCAACGCCCGTTGGCGGGGACAGCCTCGTGACCCGGACACCCTCCGAGCCGGGTTTCTCATGAACTGGATCACCGCCCAAGAGGAGGAGCCAGTGAAGTGGGATGCCGGCGAGGAGGACACCCAGCAGGAAAAAGCCTGGGACCTCGCAGAAATGTATCTCCGGGAAACCCCGATCCCGGCCGAGGAAAAGCCCGAAGCCGTGGAAGTGCGAGTCGAAGCCGATCTGGCCAAACACGGATTGCCCACCCTACTCGGGATCATCGATCTCGTGCGGCCGGGTGGGCGGATTGTGGATTTCAAAACATCGGCGGCCACCCCGCAAGGCGAGCAGGTGTTACACAAAAACGAGATCCAACTCACGGCCTACGGTCTTCTCTATCGGGAGGCCACGGGAATAACCGAATCCGGCTTCGAGCTTCACCACCTGGTCAAAACCAAGGTGCCTAAGCTCGTGGTCACCGAGGCCCCGGCATCATCCGAAAACCAACGCACGAAACTCTTCCGTCAGATCGAGTCATTCATCGAAGGGGTCGAGCGGGAGGACTACGTGCCTTCACCCGGCCTGCAGTGTTCATTCTGCGAGTATTTCAACGAATGCCGGAAATGGAGAGGCGGTGAACCATGAAACCCTGCCTCCTGCCAATTCTGACTACCGCCCTTGCTTTGAGCGGATGCGCCCCGAAACAACCGGACATGAGTCCAATCGGTGCCGGCTTGTCGGTCATTGGACTCGGCATCGTCATTGGATGCCTGATCATCGCCCTCTTTCTGAGAGGAGGGGGGCACGATGAATAACCTCAAGCAACTCCTGCAAGTCATCCTGCCCCTTGTGGCAGTGCTCTTGGTCCTTCTGGCCGGCGTCACCTTCTTGGCAGCGATTGGTCCGGTTCTTGTGCCCTTGGGCATTGCGGCCGTCATCATCCTCGCTGCCTGGATCTGGCTGAAGTCCAAATAACCTCAATCAACAGTAAGCAAGGCCGGGGGCAAACACGCTCCCGGCCTTTTTGCGTACCACCAACCAACAAAACCATGCACACAACCCTGTATTACCGCGATGAACGATCCGACAAAGTTTACCGGACCTCCATCGAAGACCGCCCCGGCGGACACGTCGTGACCTTTGCTTACGGGCGAAGAGGATCAACCCTTGCCACCGGCACCAAGACCAACGAGCCAGTGGGCTTTGAAACGGCTCAGAAAATCTATGACAAACTGATCCGCGAAAAGCTGGCCAAGGGATATTCTCTCGGAGCTGACAGCGTGGCCTACACGCTGGGCAGCCGAAAGGTCACAAGCCTCCGCCCCCAGCTTCTGAACCCCACCGAAGACCCGGAATCCCTTCTGGCCGATGACCGGTTCTACCTTCAGCCCAAACATGACGGCAAACGGCTCCTTCTTCAAAAGCAGGGGCTCCAAATCACCGGCATCAACCGACGTGGGATCGAATGCGGAATTCCCGAGTCCATCCGATCCGCTGGAGCCTCCCTTCCGGGGAATTACGTCATGGATGGCGAAGCCGTGGGAGACACCTTCCATGTCTTTGACCTGCTGGAGGCGGACTTCCGGGATTGGAAGAGGGAGCCTTACGAGAAACGTCTGGCGCGTCTGCTCACCCTGCTGGCGCAATCCCCGCAATCCGCGATCCAGTGGGTGGCTACGATCCGTGGGGCAGAATCCAAGCAGAAGGTGTTCAACCAACTCCGGGAAGATCATGCAGAAGGCATAGTCTTTAAGCGCATCAGCGCCCCTTACTCGCCGGGACGGCCCGCATCAGGCGGCGACCAACTCAAATACAAGTTCGTCTCAACGGCTTCGGTGATTGTCAATGGCGTCAACACGAAGCGCAGTGTGGCAATCGCCGTGTGGGAAAACGACAAACTCGTCCCCTGCGGCAACGTCACCATCCCGGCCGACCAGCCGATCCCTGAACCTGGGGCCGTGGTGGAAGTAAGATACCTCTATGCCATACGACTGAGCTGCAGTCTCTTCCAACCGGTTTACCTGGGGGTGAGGGACGACATTGCTTCAGCGGAATGCACCCGCGATCAGCTCAAGTTCCGAAAGGAGGAGCCATGAACCTGCACGCCAAGTTCGAGGGAGGTCGCGCCCGCAAACAAGCCGAGGCCGTGCCTCCATTCGGTCCGGCCTTCGCACCAGAGATTATTGCGAAAACAGAAACCCTGGAGATCCATGGGTCCAGCTTCAAAGACCCCGGAGCCGATTTCTGCGAATTCCGTGCCTTCGACGCCGAGGGCACACTCATCGCGACAAAACGCGTGGAGGGCTACTAACCATGGCCATCCTCGCAAAATCAGGCGTCACTTCGGAGATGTCATTCCGTTGCTGCGACTGCGGCGACACGATCACCGGTCAACAGGTGATCGATGGCGAATACCTCCACATTGTGGCAGCCAACCAGGAGATCCCGGAGGCATCGGTCTTCCGGTGCGAGTGCTGCCAAGACGATTACGAGGAAAGCCAGCACGACTGACACTCCCTCCCGGACCATCGGGATTTTTCAACACGTGCCGGGATGGCTCCCCGGCCTGCCACACAACCATGCACCTCGACACCAACCGCATCTATCTCTGCACAAATGTCACCAACGGAACAGTTCACCTGCTGCTTCCAAAAACACTCAACTTCGAGGTTATCGAGCTCCGGCTCGACGACCCCGATTCCTCCCGGACAGACGCGGCCGAGTTCAAACTTCTCCGCGAGGAGATGAACGAACACGACTTCGATCTCCCGTAAGAAAAACCAACAACCCATCAACGCCTGCGGCCTGCCTGTCACCACGACATGCCGGCCGTTTGCGTTCCAACCAAAGAAACCTATGATCAGTATTCCTATCAAAGACTTGAAACCCGCCCTTGCGGGTCTCGCCAAAGTCGTCACCAACAAAGCCACTCTCGAATGCCTGCGGTGCATTCGGTTTGATGCCACCCCGGACCGCACCACCCTCACCGGCACAGACCTGGACCTCTTTGCCAGCGTCCAGATCCCCAGGGCCTGCACAGAGTCAACCGAGAGCTTCCTGCTCCCGCTGGAGAACCTGCAATCCATGGCACGCACGCTGCCAATCTCGTCCTGCCTCCTATTGGAGCCCGGAAGGATTTCCTGCAATTTGGGAACAGGCAGGGTGAGCGAAAATGTTGAGGCTCCCGCAGTCGGGGAGTTTCCAGAACGCATAGCGTTTGACACCCCACCGGTGTTGATGCCGGAACCGTTCTCCCGCCGGTTTGTCGAAGCCATGGGTTGCATCTCCACGGATGAGACCCGGTATATCCTCGGTGGCGTCCAACTTGATGTCAGTGGTCCGCATGACGCCGGCCACTATTTGGTCGCCACAGACGGCCGTCATTTGTTCAGCGCAAACAGCTTCACCCTGCCGCTGCCGGAGTCGGTCACCATCCCCAACCACAAGCTTCTGCTGTGGCGAGGTCTGGCTGATTTGCCTTGGGCTCTCGCCGGGGAAAAGAAGGGTGAGAGCATGCACGTTCAGATCGCAGCCGGGAACTGGACACTCACCCTCAAAACCATCGAAGGCACCTACCCGAATTGGCGGCAGGTCGTTCGTCACTTCCGTCAGCACCGCACCACGGTTACCCTGCCGGAACAAAACGAGTATGCCAAAATCCTGAGTGGCCTTCCCGGCAAGGAACTCACCGACCGGCCCGTCGAACTGGTGGTTGAACACGGAGCACTCTCCGTCAAAGACCCGCTGGGCGGTAGCCATCTGGTTCTCGAAGGGTCAAAGGCCAAAGGGCCGGACCTGACGATCCGGCTCAACCGGGATTACCTCATCAAGGCCCTCAACTACGGGCTCACCAACATCGGGTTCATTGATGCCATATCGCCCGCGCACCTTACCTGCGAGGGCCGACAGATGGTCATCATGCCCCTGCGCGTGGCAGATGCCCCAACCGTCAAAAAATCCGCAGTCAGCTCTCCTCCCCCAGAAGAACCCACCAACCAACCGGCTCCCACAGAGTCACAACCAGAAAGGACAACCATGACCGAAACCAACGGCCATCACACCAACGGGGCGGCAACACCCCACCTCAACGGAGCCACTCGTTCCACCACGCCGGTCACTCCGGCCACGGACAAACCGGCCATCGAAGTCGCCATCGAAAAACTCGATGCGTTCAAGGCCACGTTCCGCGAAGCCCTCATCGGCGTCACTGAGATCACGACCCTGCTCAAGCAGTCGGTCCGGGATCAGAAAGCCGGTGAGAAAGAAATCCACCAAGTCCGTCAGACCCTGCGCTCACTTCAGGGCGTGAAACTCTGACCGACACCGGACTCGGAGAACAAACGGGGTCGCTGGCCACCTGGCTTGCGGCCCCGTCTTAGTTTCCACAACCCACATAAACCAATGATTCATCTCATCGAAGAAACCGCAGGTGCCACCTATGAAGCGGAGGTCCTGGCACCACAGGTCATTGCCCAGCAAAGACCGGCCACCGCAAACCCCATGCTCCTCCACCGCGGGGGCCAGATCGTCGAACGCAACGCGCTCTTCGGCATCGAAACCCCAAAGCCAACTGCGACATGGTTTCCTCTGCCGCACCGCCATCTTGTCGAGGAAGTTGAAGTCCAACTCTCTGACGCAGGATTCCAGCTGCTTGGCGAAACCCATGCGGTCAGCCATGACGGCAACCGTTACTTCGGCATCCTCGAAGTTTCGCAATTCGGCACCATGCCCCAAAACGAGCACGGTTGGGTGGTCGGTCTGCGGAACAGTCATGACAAAAGCTTCCCAGCCGGACTCGTCGCAGGCACCCGGGTTTTTGTCTGTGACAACCTCGCGTTCTCCGGGCTCATCCAGATCCGCCGCAAACACACCCGGTTTGCCGTCCGTGACATCCGGCAGTTGACAGCCAGGGCGGTCGGCCAGCTCGGCAGCCGCCTGGTTGGAATGGAACACAGGATCACCGCCTACCGCAACCTGCGGCTCAATGACAGCCGGGCGCATGACATGGTGATCCGTGCGAATGACTGCCGGGCCATAACCCCAAGCCAAATCCCCGAAGTGCTGGGCCAATGGCGAAATCCAAACCATGTGGAGTTCCGTCCCCGCAACGGATGGAGTCTTTTCAACGCATTCACCGAGGCCTACAAAACCAGCAATCCCCATACCGCTATTGGCCGGTGTGAGGCCCTCCACGGTCTGTTTGACGGATACACAGGTCTGAACCTGCCGTCATGAGCGCTGACCCAACAGACATCGAGCGGGAGCATTACCAGAAACTCGCGGGACGCTACATCATGGAGGTCTTCTGGGAGGACATCGACGGGCGACCACTGCCGATCCTCCTCCTCAGCGGGCAGGACAGGGATGGCAATGCCGCCACCGCCGCCGTGCTGGCTGACCCCGAGGGCAACGGCCCGGGGTTTTTGGAGCACTCCTTGTGAAGGCGGGCGTTGCGCCATTCATCCGCACCATCCAATTCGATCTGGCTCAAAGACCAGTCCGTGCGACTATCAGCACGCAACATGGACCAGTCCGCGTCGAATGGAAGGATGTCGCCGGCAGCGGGTGCTGGTTCTCCAGCGGCACTGGGGATGCCAAGCGGGAGGCTGTTCCCGCCATCGAGCACATCGAGCAGATGTGCCAGACCATGCAGTGAACCCTGCTTGGTCGGAGAAACTCACCCGTCTGCTTGGGTGGGTTTCTTTTACGTGTCAACAAATAGGAAAAAGAGGATGGAGAATGAAACTACCCTGTCTCATTTAACCGCCTCTCGAATAGACGATCAGCCTGGCTAGCAGGATTATTTCGAGAGAATCTATCAAAACCGAACGTCTTCATGTGGTGATTCATCTTCCAACTCGAAAAATCTTTGGTGGCGACGCTGATACTTGAGTGGAATTGTTCCTGTTGGCCCGAATGGATTTTTAAGAACCTCAAACTCGTGGATTTGATCGCCCCCCGCATTTCTGATTGTTCTCGAGACCGTAGCATGGGAGGGATCACTTGGTGCGTTGGAAGCCGTTGGCGCGGAAATCATCGAATCGGACTCTATCTCGACCGTTTCATAGGACGACTTTCGTGCGGTAGTCGCTACCGACAAACCGGGGCACCGCCACGATGCGATGGGTCTTCGAGCACGCTGCGACGAAGATCGGGTCATCTACATCGAGGACACCGGTTGGCTTCAGGGAATCACCGCACCAGGCGGCCAGCTTTCGGTAGCCGACATCCAGATCATCTCCTTCTTACCCGGCAAGTCGATGTCGCTCGGCGAGGGTGGTTCATTTCTTTTCCGAGACAAAGAAATCTACGACAGCTCCCATGCTCTCAGCCAACACCCGGAACCTGCAGGGAGCTTGAACGAAGTTCGACATGGTCATGAGCTTGTGAATCGCCCCTTCGGGCAGAAAATCTTTCGACGGAGCGAACACCCGCGCCACGCTGCTCGGAGCAATACGAAGTCTTCCCAAAAACCTCATGGCTAAGCAGGGATCTTCGCGGACGATCGCCCCCCCATTTTCTTAGGGCAGTCGCTGCGCTTCGGGTAGGCGACTTGGAATTCTCTGAGGACAGAGACAAAAATATTCACTCTAGCTTTGTGACCCCAGCATGATTTCCCTCTGCAATTTCGCCGAGGGGTTTACGCCAGCCTTGAGATTGGACGAACTTCCAATTTTCCCCGCTGGAGCAAATCAGGAATAACGTCAACGATCACTCGATCCTTGTCCTTCGATGCCTCGCTGAGAGCCTCATACGGCACGATGTTTGGGTGGTGTTTTTTTTCGTTGCAACGTTCGGCCCCGTGAGTCCAACCAGAAATCAGGCGCCAAGCCATCCAGCGATAGTGCTCGGCACTGGCAAGTTCTTCACGCTTCTTTATGATCGCTTCGGCAACTTCCGAGGCATCGCTTTGCACGCCTGATTTGTTTCCCGGAGTGACTGCGTAACCAAGGGATCGGAGCTTTGCCCACATGTGGTCAGCCGCCTCGCGATTGCTTTCCCTTTCTTCAGCATCCAAATCATCCCAGGTTTTCTCGGCAGCAGGAGCAGGATTCTTCGGATCGCTCTCCAAGCGGGCGACTGTGAGGTAGGCATTGTGGATCGCCTCAGCCATGACATCCAGCGAGAGGTTGAGGATAAGGTCCGGCTCGAAGACCTCCGCATCCGAAGCAAACTGCTTCAGCACGGGCCCGTGTCCCCGTTGCCTCATGACGAGATCACCAACTCCGCCAGGTCGGGCAACTCGGAAGAAAATTGTCTCCAATCGATCCCGGAGTCCTCTGGGGGTTTGAAGCAGGCGCAGGATGGAACCAACCACCGTCGCTTCATCCTCAAGGCAAAAAATCACGGAGACCCGGTCGTTGCCGCAGTCGTTCAGAAAATCGAGCCCCAGAAATCCCTCCTCCCGACAGTCGGCCGCTACCGGTGGACGCAACTCGCAAGTTTCTGCAAAGCCTTCATGAGAATGCAAAAACTCGTTTAGCACGCGACACCCGCCACGATCAATGATTGTCATCCTCGGGTGTCTTGGAATGAACGGTCGATCCTTTGAGTCGGGATCGTGGAGCACCTGCTGGCCCATCTTCACCAATTTCAGAGCCACATTTTGCCCGAACTGCCCAAACCCGACGATGACGTAATGAGTTTGGCGTTGATCATCAACAGGCACAAGAGCCGTTGGCAGGGGGTGTTGTTGGGCAAGCAACCGGGCAATGATCTCGTAGCGGTTGAAATAAACAGCCGCACTGGACGGGGACGAATTTTGCGGAACCAACAAACTCCTGAGGCCTTTTCGGAGATGCAAGTCAGCAAGGTGAACATGAGACAATGGCTTGCTTTGGCTCATGGATCGATCCAGTCCCTTCGCCAGGGCCAGGCTCGTGCGAATATTTGCCGCATCATTCTCCTCCATGACAACAATATGCTCGGCGCGGTCAGCCCTCGCCTCATTGATCCAAAAGTCGGGATCATCGACGTTCCCAGAAATCGCAAAAGGGAGATTGTCGCCGTGGTGACCACGCGTGGTCCGGCGCGAGATGCGAACGACGTTTCGCTTTTGTCTCCCAAGGGCGCCAATCAGCGACTCGCTGGCATCAGAGTCCCCAAGAACAAGAATGGGATGCCCTGGGAAATGCCTGTGACGCAAAACCTTCAGGCTGTGGCCAAAAAGCAGTCCGAGCAAAATGGCCGGCAGCCCCAAGGCAAACAATGCAGCGAGAACACGCGCCAATGAGATGCCAGTCGCATACCACCCGGTCGAGAGTTTGCCGCCGTGTCCCTCCTCGTCAGGCCAGTGGTTGTCGTGCAGGTGAAACAACTGGAGGCTGCGATAGAGAGAAGCGAGCCATCCATGGGCATAGACTTTGATTGCGTCTTTCCCGGTAGGCGAGGAGGTGCCGTTGCCTTTGGTTTCCACACTTTTTTCGTTCCCGTGAACATCTGCACCCTCGGGCACTTTGGCCACGTCCGCATCCGAAGCCTTGACTGCTTCCGCCTTATTCTTCTCGTCAAGATGCTTGTAAGACTCGTGGTAGACAAAAGTCCCAAAGGCCAAAATGCCGAGAAAAATGGCGACAATCCACCCCCACAGTTTTCCACCCCCCGGCAAATCATGCGGCTTCATGAGAAATGGTGTGCTCATTGCGGCGAGAAGATTGCCCGTTGATGCGGCCGAGGCAAGAAGGAACTCCCTGAAGTTTCATGGCATCTTGACGAACTCATAACGTGAACTTGCAGAAAATTCATGGAATCGAAAAAAAAGATATTTTGCGTGCAAGTGCTCATCCTTCCGTCGTCGGAGTGATGATGAAAAATACTTCACCCACACGCCAACTCTTCAACTGTCTCGGCGCTCACCTCGTCCATACCTCGTTCGGCATTGCCATTGTTTTGCTCATGGGCTGCACCACTCCGGCACCAAACTCCCAGACCTACGTGCCCCGGATGAGTCCCGATGAGATGGCGGCATCCGAAGCCAGGATCGACTTAGTAGAGAACACCGCCCGGCGCAACCGGGCCGAGGATGCGATGAGCCAAGCCCAGGCAAGGGAAGTCGCCACTCGCAATAACCCGACAAGCGTCAGCACAACAACCATTATTCCATTTTTTTGGTAACCAAAATAAAAAACGTAACATCAATAACTAGAACACTATATGAAAATCATCACGCTCGCATCCCTCTCACTTGGCATGCTGACCCTCGGGGGGTGCGCAGCCGGTCCCTCAGTCGCCAGCATGGGACCCGGGTCTGACGCCGCCTACATCAAGGACAATCGTAATCGAGCCGCCGCCATCACCTCCGACGCCGAACTCGCCCAGCACCGACGTCAGCGCCAGAACACCCTCGAGGAAATGCAACTCGAAAAGGCAAAGCAGGATAGAACGATCGATGCAATCAAGATGCCTTTCGAAATCCTGCGAGCGATTCGGTAAGTCTTGAGGCGGGCCACCTTGAACGAGCACGCTGTCAACCAGCAGTCTTCTGTGAAATGTTTTTGATAAAATCGAAGGATGGCGCAACATCAGTGAACACATTGGCCCATGAAACCTGAAACACCGATCACTCTTGCATCTGAATTTCACCACGCCCTTGGCGGTTCATCTCGTGAAATCCTTCGAGAAGCCGCCGTGAGAATCCGCGCAGACGAAGCAAGCATTTGGATCAGATCGGACGATGGCGGGGAGATGGTCTTGACGCTCAACAGCGGTCCCGAGTCGGACTCGATGGAACTTCGGGTCCGCCAACCGATTAACGAGGGCATCATCAGTTTGGTTTATCGGGATGGCAAACCCGTCCTCGAAAATGCGC
Source organism: Terrimicrobiaceae bacterium (assembly GCA_041738805.1). Taxonomy (GTDB): domain Bacteria; phylum Verrucomicrobiota; class Verrucomicrobiia; order Chthoniobacterales; family Terrimicrobiaceae; genus JAJTZA01. Next base: position 16,226 of record JBGSPC010000169.1, read on the forward strand.
TATTCGCTCACCGTAGTTACAGTCCGAAAGTCGACATCTCAGAAGGCCAGTCCACCCACTACATTGCGGCCGTTCCCTTGCTACTTGATGATTGCATCATTGGCGTGATCTCAGCGGTTCAAATCACCACCTCCTCCGCCGAAACCCGGGACGCCCAAGACTGGGGCCTGGCAGAGGATTCCCTGGAGGTCCTTCGCGAACTCTCGGGACGGGTTGCGGGCACATTTTCAGTAATCCGTCTTTCTTCAGTCTCAGACTTGACCGCATTGGGAACCACAGATACACCACTCTCCGAAATGGAGAATCTTTCGCACAGTGCACTGACTTCGGTCCGACAGCAGCTCGGAGAGACCTTACGTCCGGCACTCGCTTCCGCAGCCTCGGCCATCCTTGCAGACGAGGCAAGCTTTTGGATGAAAGCGCCGGACCGCGATGCGCTTGTCATGGTTCTCAATGGAAATCCCTTGGCCGCAGACATGGAGATGGTTGCAGAGCAACCTCTGGACACCGGCCTCGTCAGCCGTGTCTTCCGCGACGGCGAGCCACTGATCGACCCGCATTCCCTTCCTATTCGCGACCACAGCAAGAAAATCGACATCGAGTTTTCACAGGTCACCCACTATGTGGCCATCGTTCCAGTGACTGTGGGTGGGCTGCGGGTTGGCGTCGTCTCGGCAGTAAAATTTCCGACAGACGGTGACCACATCCGAAAAGCCTCGGAATGGGGGTTCTCCAAGGACGCTCTCGAAAAGCTCTCCGCTCTCGCTGGGCTCATTGCTGCCAGAATCGCGGGATGAAGGGGCCGCGCCTCGAGATCGTGTCCAGAATGATCGGGACGACGTTTTAGGAGCCACCGATCTTATTGGCGCGGATTGCTTGCCGCGAGCGCCAAAGTTTTCGTGCAAGCGCGGCGACAGGATTCGTCTATTTCTCAAGAATGATGCCACACATCTTGATTCCGCGCACTCGATCCCGCGCCCCAGATGCCCCCGCCACGTGGGCTGTCCAGACGTTGGACCACCATTTGATCGTCGCGACGATCTCTCTCAATTTGGAGGGCAAGGTGCACCATGGCGAAGCACTCCATTGAACACCCCAGCATGAACGCTTTTCCAAATTGGCTCTCTTCTCGTTTAGTGCTGACACATCTGGGCTCCCTCATCGTCGGTGTCGCCATTGGCACTGGTAGCTTTCAACAAAATGAGACCACTCCTCGAAGCCCAGAGGAATTCCAGCCAGCATCGTCCACAGAAAACCGCGCTGTACGCACCACGGAACTCCCAAGCAGTTTTTTAAATAATTCTCAGAGTTTCGGACAGGGACTGACGATGGCTCAACGAGCGGATGCCGCATCCTACCCCATTGCCACCCTGCCGTCCAATTTGCCACGAGTCTTCAAGCTTGGCCACCTCCTCACGGAGTGGGGGCGCGAAGATCCCGACGACGCCTTAGCGTGGCTCCAGCGCTCAAATCTCATAGAGGTCGAAACCATTTTAAGTGCATTGATTCTATCCGGCTTGGCAGAGGTGAATCCCGATGAGGCACTCAACCGAGCACTTGCAATGAATCAAGGCAGCAATCCAGACCAGGTGAACCCAGGCGTATTGCTGCATTTGTGCCTACAAAAATCACCGCACCGGTTCGCCGAGGTATTCGATTTGCCTTCCAAAACGGGATCGACAGACAAGGGCCGCGTTGAGTTTAGTCCCGAAACCGAATTCAATGCCATTGGCCAATACCTGCTCAGGAAGTATCGCGAAGCGGGCGACCGAGAATGGAAGCCAGCGACTTTTCCAAGCAATTTTGTGGAGGAGTGGGCAAAACGTGAGCCGCAAGCCGCCTACGACTTCGTGCTCGCCCAGAACGAACTGAAAAATTCTTCTGTCACGGGAGACGCCTTCGAGGATTTTGCAGTGGGTTACTCCCAAGCCGCCGCTCCCGGCGATGTCGCCGAGATGATTCACTACTTCCTGAGCACCGATGAAGTGCCAGTGAGCCCTCAGAGCATTACGAACAGCCTTCTGGAGGGCTCGTCCTCTCAATTCGACATCCTCCGACGGGCAACCAGCAACCTGCCCGCTGATCAACGCAACAAATTGGCTCTCGGTGCCCTCAAGAACGCCTCGCAGCCGGATCAAGCCGAACATCGCAGACGCTCGCTCTCTCTACTCGCCACTCCAGAGGCGCGCATGGCAATAGTCCAAGAATACATCCGGGAGTATCCCGATGGCAGTCAGGAAATGTCCACTCACCTCATGGCTCTCGGGCACTCGCAGGCGGAGATCCACCGTGCACTCCATCCGCCACCAGCATTCGAGCCATAGCGTTGCGAGATCGAGCTCAATGAGACCGCCAAAATGCGCAGGCCATGGGAGTTGCCATGCTTTTCTTGGGAGCCCTCCTGTCATCAGACTCTGGTTGCCCCTCAAAAGAAAAAATCGCCGCCGGAGCGTAGTTTTCGCGCAATCCGGCCGCAGTTTTTCGTCAGTTCAATATGCGCACCGCTTCTCGTCTTCACAAATTACCTCGCAATGACCGGCTTGAGTCAGCGCCGTCGAGCTTCGCGGCAAAGAATTCACAAAACGATGCTTTCCTTTTTCGCGCCACCCATGCAACCAAAAGCGTGCTTGCGGTATCTTTCAAATGAAAACATCAAAACCCACCACGCCGTCCAAACGCACCGAGGTTTTCATTTCCGCCACCTCGGGAGACCTTCGATCCGTGCGTGAAATCGCCAAGCAAGCCTTGCTCACGATGGGCTACTTTCCCGTCGAGCAGACCAACTTTCCACCCGACTACCGCTCCGTGCGCGAGATGCTCGCGGGCAAGATCGCCGATTGCGACGCCGTCGTTCACATCATAGGTGTCCGCTACGGTGCCGAGCCCGACCCCGCATCCTTTCCAGACGGCCAACCCCGCGAGTCCTACACCCAGATGGAAGCCCGTATCGCCCGCGAGCTGAACAAAAAGCTCTACACCTTCCTCTGCCCGGAGGATTTCCCCTACGATCAGGAACCCGATACCGAATCGGACGAAAAACGCGCCCTCCAACGAGCCTACCGCGCCCACATCGCTGCCCAGGAGACGCTCCACACGCCGGTTCGCTCGGGCGACGAAATCGCCCTCAAGGTCCGCGAGCTTCAGGTCGAGCTGGACAAACTCAAGGGAACGATTCACCGAGACAGTTCGCGAGCGCTATCCGTCCTCGCGGCAATCGCTGTGACACTCATCGTGATTGGTAGCGGCGTCTGGTGGCTCGTTCAGTATGGGCCGCAGGCTGCAGCGGACAAGGTGGTTGAAGTCCAAGCCCCGCGCGACCGTGCGGCTGCTCGACAGGTTATCATTGCTTCTATTCACAAAAAGGCGGTTGAGGAAACCGCAAAACTCAACCTCGCAGACGACTGGCAGAAGATCTTCGAACTCGAAAAATCCCGTGATCTGCAAATTGCCGACATCGACCGCTCGCTCGATGCCATCGACCGCACCATCGCAGCCGGCGAGGCCAGCGAGATTTACCTCACCGCCGACAAGATCCTCATTTCTAAAGGCCCGGCTGAGGCTCTTGCCTTCCTCGATTCCAAGGCACCGGAGCGCGAAGCCTCCATCGAACTCCAGATAGCTCGCCGCGACCGCGAACAGCAGGACCTTCGAAAGTTGCTTCAAGAAGACCTCCTTGCCGCCTCGCTGCTGGAAAAGCAACTCCGCTTTGACGAAGCCGCAGCCACCTACCGCCGGGTTGTTGAAAGGGACGAGACTTGGATCCAATCCCGGAACTCTCTCGCAGGGTTTTTTGTCAAGCGCGGTGGCATGGTCGCTTCCAATCATGGCAACGCAATGCTTGCCGAAGCGGCGGAACTCTGCCGCGGTAGCCTCGCCATCCAGCCGAGGTCAAAAGAACCACAGGATTGGGCCGCCACCCAGAACAATTTGGGCATTGCTTTGGGAGACCAAGGCATGCGTGTCAGCGGCGAGGCCGGGGCCAAGTTGCTCGCCGAAGCGGTGGCGGCCTTCCACGCTGCGCTGGAGGTTTACACCAATAAAGCCCTGCCACAGGATTGGGCCGCCACCCAAAATAATCTGGGCATTGCGCTGCAAAACCAAGGTACGCGCACAGGCGGTGAGGCCGGAACCAAGTTGCTCGCCGAGGCGGTGGTGGCCTACCGCGGCGCACTGGAGGTGCGCACAAAAGAAGCCCTGCCGCAGAGTTGGGCCTCGACCCAGAATAATCTGGGCAATGCCCTGCAAGCACAGGGTGTGCGCGTCGGTGGTGAGGCTGGGGTCAAGTTGCTCGCCGAGGCGGTTGCGGCCTTCGAGGCCTCGCTGGAGGTTTACTCCAAAGAAGCTCTACCGCTGTATTGGGCCATGACGCTGAACAATTTGGGTATTGCCTTGGGAGACCAAGGCACTCGCCAAAGCGGTGAGGCCGGAACAAAGTTGCTCGCCGAGGCGGTGGCGGCCTAC
>JBGSPC010000172.1:0-4078 GCA_041738805.1 Terrimicrobiaceae bacterium
GACTCCGGTGGCGGCGATTTGCTTTAGCGCCAAAGGCTGATTTGTGGCACAAGCTGTCATAAAAACCACGGCAAGCAAGAGGGCAGGGATAAGCTTCATGTCGGGATACTTAAACGGTCGATGGGTCTTCGGCGACAAGAAAATAGATCCCCCTGGCTGTCGATCACAACGGCAAGGCCCTGCCAAACAGACAAAGGGACTATCCTTGATCCTAAGCCCTGCGTCGCCTACAGTGAGGACATCGTGCAAAATCTGTCACTTCTTTCATGAAACTCACTCTGACACTCACAACGCTTGCCGGGTTTGCTGTCGGGGCAGGGGTCGGATTTTTTGTCGGTCAGCAGGCTCCAGCAGTGACTGCAGCAACTCCGGGTGGCCCCACAAAATCCCTCGCGTCCTCTGCTTCAACATCATTTAGCTCAACCGGAGCTGGCCCGGAAGCGGTGACTCAAGATGTCCCGCAGGGATTGAAACCCATTACTGCGGAAGAATTTCTTGTCGAGATCGAAAATGCCCAAAGCGGGGCGTGGGGCAATATGAAATCAATGCGGCGATGGGCTGATCTGAACGATCGGTTGTTGATCTCCAACCCGGGCGAATTGGCCGCCAAATTGCAAGCCATGGGAATGAAGCCGGGGCAGGAAATGGGCTGGAATCTCGTGATGGCCGCCTATTCGGAAAAGGATCCCCAGGGGGCCTGGAACTTTGCCCTGACCATGCCGCCCGGAACAAGCCGTCAGGCGGCTCTGATGGCCATTATCTCCACGGTGGCGAACCAGGATCCGACCCGTGCCCTGAGTATGTCCGACTCCATCGACGATCAGCAACTGAGACGTCAGATGCGATCCATGGCCATCATGAACATTGCACAAAAGGACCCCCGACGGGCTTTGGAGCTCGTCACCACGGCCGGCGATGACAGCATTGAGGACCACTCGGTTTCGATGATCTTTCATCAGTGGGCCCAGAAAGATCCCGAAGGGGCCAAGGCCGCTTTCTCAAAACTCACCGGACGAAATGCCGAACAAGCCCGAATGTCCCTGATATCCTCACTGGCCCAAAGCGACCCCAAATCAGCATGGCAATTTGCCAATTCTCTCCCGGCCAGTGCCATGGGCACCATGGACCCGCGTCAACAGGTTATTCAAACCTGGGCGCAATCCGATCCGCAAGCCGCCCTCAAGGCCGCTTTGGAAATTCAGGAATCGGGCTCGCGGGCCTCGGCCATTTCATCGGCCGTGAGTTCCTGGGCCCGAAGCGATTTTCAAGGGGCCTTGCAATACGCGATCAACGTCTCAGACTCCACGACGCGTTCTGATGTGCTGCGTGCCATGAGCATGAATCCCTCAGGTAACCGTCAGGAGCTCCTGGATGCCGTCTTTGAGTATATGCCAACAGGGGACAATTTCCAGCAATCGGTCTCTCAAATTATTTCTTCATGGGCTCGCGAGGATCCGGCTGCTGCAGCTGCGGCCGCCGCCCAACTGCCTCTTGGCCGCATTTTTTCTCAATCCGTGTCAATGATCGCCTCCCAGTGGTCCCAAACAGGCCGCAAGGAGGAAGTATTTGCCTGGGCCAAAACCCTCCCGGAAGGTGAGGCCCGTCGCGGCGCTCTGGGGTCACTTTTTTCCCAATGGAGCTCTCAGGACCCGCAGGGTGCGATTGCGGCGCTGACATCCCTGGACCCTGCGGACCGGAAACAGGCGATTCAGTCCATTTCCTCAGGCTGGAGTAACAAAAATCCGGAAGCCGTTCTCCAGTGGTCCGCTTCGTTGACCAGTGCCGAAGAACGCCGGGACGTGATCCGTGACGCTGTTTCCCAGTGGGCAAATTCTGCTCCCGAAGCAGCCGCCAGATATGTGCGGGGACTGGGAGAAGAGGACCGCGGACCTGCCATGAGGGCCGTGGTGGACCGCTGGGCCTCAAAAGACGCTGAGGCAGCCGCAGAGTGGCTGGCCGTCCAACCTGCCGGAACCTCAAAAGACTCTGCTATCACGGCCTTGACACGCAAAATCTCCTCAGAAGATCCCGAAACGGCCATTTCCTGGGCAGCCACCATCAGCGATCCCAAAAATCGGGAGCGACAAATGGAAAGTCTCGCCCGCGACTGGGTTCGCCAGGACGCCGTCACCGCAAGAGCCTGGATCTCAGCCTCAAATCTCCCGCAGGAAATCAAAAACCGCCTTCAAAATCCCGAGCCTGACTCCAGGCAAAGGTCTAATAGAAATTAAGGTTCGCTGGGGATAACCCGGACGTTTTCCGGGAAAACATCGGGATATTCACAGGCCCGTCTTTTCCTCCACATGTTATTCACAACATTGTATTTCGTTTGTGCTCATGCGCATATCTATAACATCATATAATATATGTCATGTATAGTTGACTGAGGAAAGTGTTTTTAGCCGGACTTTGTTAAGGTCGGACGACTTAAGATCAGCCGCTCGAATTTTGCTACTCTCTGGCGTCGAGGGTTAAGACGTGAGGATATTCGAGAATTCTTGAATCCGCTGTCACAAGCGTCATTTTCTCAGCACGTGCCGTGGCCACGATCAATCGATCTGCGGGATCTGCATGGAAGTTACCAGGCAAAACATAAGCTGCGGTTGCAAGATGGGTTTTCAGGCCGATCTCTTTGCATCGCATCAGATCCAGGCCAGCAACCATCCAGTCATTGAGATCATCGGGAATCCTCACGCGTCCTTTTAAAACCAACTGGGCGATTTCCAAGGAGCTTGTGACTGACAAGAAAAGATCTGAATGAGAATCCTACAGAATACGGAGGGAATTTTTGCCGAGCCTATCGGGGGTAATTCTGAACCAAAGGAAAACATGGGTATCCAGCAAGATCCTCACGAGGCAAGCGCTTCCCAATCCGCTGAATTGTCATCAGTAACAATGTCCCCAATGATCTGGCATCTTTCAACAGAATCCCCTTTTAAGCGACCCTGATTGGATGATACCGGCAAAATTCGAGCCAAAGGCTTTCCCCTTTTTGTGACGATAACTTCACCACCATTTTTCTCAAGATCAGCAAGGATTCGCAGACAATTGGTTTTGAAGTCAGAGACCAGGATCTTTGCCACAACTGCAAGATGACTATATATTCTGACCATATCAAGGCGACCCGGCCACCCTCACCTCTCTTGAAGCACCGGGAGCACAAGGCTTCCGGCATCCAGGAAGTCTTTCACAAAATCATTTGAGGGATTCGATCGGACTTCCTGAGGGGAACCACTTTGTTGAATCGTGCCTTTGTCAATGATCACCACCCGGTCTGCGACTTCAAAGGCTTCGTCCTGATCATGGGTCACAAACAGTGTGGTCAGATGGGTTTTGTTATGAAATTCACGCAACCAGCGACGGAGTTCCTTGCGCACTTTGGCGTCAAGCGCGCCAAAGGGCTCATCCAACAAGAGAACGCGGGGTTCAATGGCCAGCGCCCGGGCAAAAGCCACGCGCTGCCTCTGACCTCCGGACAATTGCGCAGGGAGGCGCGGGCCAAGGCCTCCCAGTTGCACCGCATCCAGCAAGGACTCCACCGTTTGGGTGATGGCCTCTTTTGAAGGACGGCTGCTCCTGGGCATCACGCGCAAGCCGAAGGCAATATTTTCAAAAATCGAGAGATGATTAAAGAGCGCGTAGCTTTGAAAGACAAACCCGGCGCGCCGCTTGTAAGCACTGCGATTGGTGACATCCACTCCTTCAAAATGAACGGCTCCCCTCTCGGGAAATTCCAGTCCGGCGATGATCCTGAGGATCGTTGTCTTACCTGAACCGCTCGGTCCCAGCAGAGCAACCAGCTCACCGGTATCGACGGTCAGGTCCACATTTTTGACAGCGGGAAATTTTCCGAAGGATTTGGAGATGGACTGGAGTTCGATGCTCATGGTTGTTGGGTTCCTGCGGCTGCTCCGGCCGCCAGTTGGCGGGCGGCATGCCACTCGGCAAGGGATTTGAGAAGGAGGGTGACAAGGGCCAGTACCGCCAGAAGTGAGGAAACTGCAAAGGCCGCTGAGAACTGATATTCGTTGTAGAGGATTTCGATGTGCAGGGGCATCGTGTTCGTTTTGCCCCGGAT
>JBGSPC010000201.1:0-2492 GCA_041738805.1 Terrimicrobiaceae bacterium
TTTAAATCGAAGTTCACTCCCCTCACAACAACCGGCCCCGCGAGCAGACGCAGAAAGCCGGCACCGCCAACAACAAAAAGCACAGCACCCGGATAGAGGAGAAGCCACCGGGGAGAAAAAAGCAGCATGAATCGCAAGTGCCTCCATCCATCCCTCCAACTGCGCAGATGCGGCGGACGCGATCGCCCGTCCTTGTGGAGAATGATTGGAACCTCCGCAATCCGCATGCCAAGCAAGGATGCCTTGATAACCATCTCCGACGCGAACTCCATGCCGGAAGTGGTCAGGTTCATCTCAAGGAACGCCTGTTTGGTAAGCGCACGCAGCCCGCAATGAAAGTCATGGCTTGGACAATTGAAAAGGGTGCGCCCGATCCATGTAAGGATGGGGTTGCCGATCCACCGATGCTTCCATGGCATGGCACCCGGCGCAATGCTCCCTCCTCCAGAGGGCATACGGCAACCCATGACCAGATCGAATCCCTCGCGAAGCTTCGCAACAAAAGGCTCAATCTTCGAGAAATCATAGCTGCGGTCGGCATCACCCATCACAAGAAACCGCCCGCCGGCGGCATGCATCCCGGCTTTGAGCGCGTTTCCGTAGCCTTTCTCGGGGACTTCAACCACACGCGCACCAAGCCGTGCAGCGATCTCCCTTGAGCCGTCGGTGCTCCCGTTGTCCGCAACAACAATTTCTCCCTCCATCCCGCAACCCTTGATCCCGGCGAGGGCTGCAGCAATGCAGTCGGCAAGTGTCTCTGCCTCGTTCAGGCAAGGCATCACGACCGTGATCTCAGGGGGCATTGACCAGAATTTTTCCCGCTTCATATGCGGAGACCATTTGTCTGGCACGCTCGGCAACCCGGGGATTGCCCTCCCGATCGGCGGTGGTGGCTGCCTCGGAGGCCAGTTGCACGGCACCCGGATAATTCCCGCGAGCCGCCTCAATCGCGGCACGGACGGTTAAAAGCCCCATGGCGTCGTGTTGAATTTGGCCGGCACGTTCCGCATAACCCCCTGCCAGGTCAGGATCCCTCAGTGCCGGTTCCGGGCAGGTGGAGAGAGCCCAGGCAGCGTCCAACAAAACCGCGGAGGTCGCATCGGGGAGGTCCGCTGCGGCCCGTGCCATGGCAAGAGCGGGTTCGTGCGCATTTTTTTGTGTGAGGACCCTGAACAAATCGAGGGCAAAGGTCTGGGCGGTTTGGGGTGGCAGGTCCTTTATGACCATTTCCCCCAGCTTTGCCGCCTCGGTGTTCCTCCCCTGCCCGGCATAAGTGAGGGCCAATTCCATCCGCGCGGGCAGATCGCCCGGCGCCAGATCGAGGATTTCCTTCAGGAAGGGTTCAGCGGCCAGAGGATCGCCCTCACTAATCCGCAAAAACCTAGCCGCATGGTACATGGCCTCCTGGCGCGTTTGCCCGGGAACAATTTCCAGCATCAGGATTCTCTGCTCCAAGCCTTTGGAAAAAGCGTTGGGAGGGTAAATGATCGGCCGGGCCCAGATGGGAAGGTTGCGGAGGAAAAGAGCCTTGTGGCCAAAGGCGTTTTCCGCAGCTTTTCCCGGAACTGGCTGGGGATAGAGGATATGAAAATACGGGGTGATGAAATTTTCCCAGGTCATGAGGGAGACGTGGGTTACGCCGTGCTTCTGGAGCAGTGCCAGCGCCTCGTCATCGCTTTGGGCGTTGAGAGCTTTGGCGGCCGACTTGAGTCCTTCGACGTTTTCCCAGTAGAGGGTTCCCACCGTCCGGAAATCCCCGAATGCGGAGAGGATGCATGAGGAGTTCGGGCTGCTCAGCAAGACAACCGGCTTGCCGTTGGCATTGTTCAAGATCACCCTCGCCATATCGCGGTGCAGAAGGTGCAGGGCCTGCGCGGGATCCATTCCCTGGGTTCCCGGTGCAAAAAATTGCCTTACAACGGGCGTGAACCACCCATGGACGGTTGGATATCCGAATCCTATGGCAAGAGCCACAAATGCAACGGACGTCGCGATTCGCCCGCCCCTGGTGGCACGACCCAAACGCCATGCCACGGGAACCACGATTCCCGCCAGAGCAATGTAGAGAGGCCCGGCAAGCATCCCCCATCGTGTCTGGTAAAATTGGAGACCCGTGATTGCAAAAATCGGAACCACAAGGAGCGCAAGCACGGCTTTGGTCGGCCGATCCACCTTCTGAACCATCAGAAACCAAACCGCTGCCAATGCCAGCAAAGGGTACAAACCGAAGGCTGTCTGCCATGTGAGGGTTCCAAGCTTGAACCTCAGGATCAAGGGCAACAACTCGGCTATGTTTTTCCATAGCCGGGCCATGAAGGGATCCGCGGGAATATAAACCGCCTCTCCGCCCGACAAAATTGCAGCAGGCAAAACCGCACAAGCCAGCAAGGGCAGCCCGAGCGACTTCCAGGGGAAAGGGGTCTTGGAACGGTCGGGTCTCGCAAGCCAGCCGGTAGTGATCGCAAGGATCCACCCTCCTCCCACCCACGCCA
>JBGSPC010000211.1:0-2153 GCA_041738805.1 Terrimicrobiaceae bacterium
TGGACAGCCGCTGCGGAGGACATTCTCGCCAAGGTCGAGAAATGCCGGAAACGGCTCGAAGAGATCAGCCCGGGTTGCACAAGCAAACGAAAGCGCAAGGTTGCGTGATTGGCTAGTTATTTTCGCGACAGAACACTAGCGTGGACTTGCCTTCGATCAGGCGCACGCTGTTCTTCCAATCCTGAACAGTCTGAATTACCTCCACACCCACCAGTTTCAATGGCGTTCCCAGGCAAATTGTCCCTACCGAATTGGCGAATTCACTTGAACTAAAAACCATTACCACTCCGCCTCCTCCAAATACTTCGGAGCCATAGACGCCTTGCAGATCGCCCTCTTCGAAAGCTCCTGGGCATCGGATTCCAATCACACCGAAAGCTTCAAGTCCATAAGACGCCGATCGCGCGGCGGATAGAGCGGAGGACAAGGACGGCCCGGTATTGGGTGTGCCGTCAGTGGAGAGGCAGATGATCTGGGATGCATCTGCACGAGCTGCGCCAGCCAACATCAATGATGCCGTGCTTATTCCTGCACCCGGACCAGTAGAAGAACCCAGTTGGGAGATCGCAGATAACTGCCCGACTATGTTCGTAACGTCGGCTTCGGAATTGATCAGTGTCATCGGGATCTCAACTCGGGCACTACTCGCGAATTGGACTAGTCCGAATGCGACCGTGCCGTCTCGAGGGACGAGATTGGTGTCTCGTAGCATTGCTATAATTCCGGATTTTTGTAGCGAGAAATCGGCGTTGTCAATACTACCGGACCCATCCATAACAAAGGCCCAATCGAGCTTCTGCGCAGGGCATATGCCCGCCCCAAGGATGAAGATAAGGATGAGAAAAAGGCCGTGCCATGAATGAGTTGCTGATTTCATTTTTTCGTTGGTAATGTGAGTGAAGTGGTGTGCGTCTCTGGATTATAAACTATTTTGATCGTAGTCCCATCCCCGCCAGGATTGACCGTTAGATCAGACCGTCCATAAATCGGGAAGGGGGGCTTGTCGGCATTAGCCTCCCCCAGCGAAACCACGAGGCATATGTATTCGCCAGGCGCGAGAGGAGCGCTGAAATTTCCTAAAGTGGCGATTTTCGCCAATACAGAGCGAGAAGGCAGGCTGTCAAGGTGCGCACCAATGTTTGCACCCAGATTTCTGGGGACGAACACTACCGCGCCGTCCTTTGCCGGAACCAAACGATCCTCTATTTTTTTCCCTACGTCACTGAGAATAAAGAGTTTACCCGTAACGATGGCGTCTATTTTGGCGGGTTCTTCGCAAGATCCACGTTCTATCATATTCAACGCTACGACGGTGAACACAACCACATGTATTGCGCACATCCTGTAATAATTTTCTAAAGTGGGCATATCTAACGTGGTTGAATCTAAGCGGGGGAGCCAATGGTGCTGTTTTAAGCGGTCTGTCGGGACGCGAATCCATGAGAAATCAAGGAATTCGGATTTAATTGGCATCTGCGAAGTCTGTGGCAACGAGGAAATGGTAGTTATGGACCTGCGCTGCGTGAGGTGCAATCTAACCTCGGGATCCCGGGGAATCCGCTTGAAACAGCTCCATTCGGGGTGAGCCATATCTGGAGTCGTGGTAGCGCCACGAGTTCAGAATCAGAGCAAGCTCCCAAGGGGCTCCACTGTTCCGACGGGAAATCATTGGTAATCCGGATGGTCTGTTCATACAGGCCGGACTGCTTGGGCAAGATCGGCTGTGTGATCACATCGTCGCGCAACTGCGCCTGCGCCAGCGTTCCCAGAAAGTATAGCGTGGACATGACTGCCGAAACGACCTGGTTCTTAAAAAGTTTACACATATTTGTAGTTTGGTTTCCAGAAATATTTTTTTGGGATCTGCTGCAAATAACAGCGTGAACACACGATCACTTTTAAGTATCGAAAGGGCGTTTTTGAGTCAACCATGAATTTGTGACAAAGTTTTTTACAAAGTTGTATTGACGAATTCACCCATTTCACTTAACGGGAGTAAGATTGAACCTTCCACGATTTCCTCCGGAAGGTTGCTGAAATAAGTTTCACCCAGTCGCTCTTTTGATGCTGTCGGCTCGTTTGTGTCAAAGATCTCAAAAATTTTGCAGCATCTCCAGCGCCTCTTCCAGTTTCTCTCCCGGCTTGGTCTTCGC
>JBGSPC010000237.1:0-4761 GCA_041738805.1 Terrimicrobiaceae bacterium
CGGACCCCTCGATTGACCTGTATTTCGGGATTGGCGGGGCCCCCGAAGGAGTCTTATCTGCAGCCGCTCTTAAAGCGCTTGGCGGAGAAATGCAACTGCGGATGTGGCCAAGGGATGAGGAGGAGCGCCGGGAAGTTCTCAAAACCACACCCGAGGAGGACCTCTCCAAAATTTTCCTGGTTGATGACCTCGTGAGCGGAGACAGCGCGATCTTTTGTGCAACCGGCATCAGTCACAGTTCTTTGGTGCCGGGTGTCCGCCTCGTCGGTGGAAAGGCAATCACCCATTCCATCCTCATGCGGGCCAAAAGCCGAACCGTTCGCTACATACGCGCCGTACACGACCTGAGCACCAAAACGATCCATCTCCGCAGCGATTCCGGAGACCACGGGCTCCGATAGGACGGACGATTCGGATCTACCGAACGACGTTCTTATACGAGCTGGTGGTCTCAACGGTCACAGTCACTGTGCCGGCCACTGGCTCGGGCTGGGGGATTCCATCTCTGAGCGCCCGGGTGTAAGGACCATTCACCTTCTCCCCTGAACAATAGAGATCACGACGGTTTTCCAACGTCGTGCAGGAAGTCAGGACAGCAACAACACCAAAAGCGAGGAGGATTTTCACGAGAGCCATCTAAGCGTGGTCATCAGGGGGCTGTCAATCGCCCAAAATGAAAAGTCGGACAAAGAATTTAATCAGCGGGACCCGGACTCTTCTTTGCTGAGGCCCAGAATGTGCTTGGAAAACTCGGGATCCTCACCCGAAAGCAGATCCGGCAGCACAGACCGGAAATCATCGCGACGGCACCATTCCCGCATAAAATCCTCCCATGTTTGCCACAACCGCTGGTTGTTGGAATCCATTTTCTCGTCATACACAAGGAGGTAGGCCCGCTCGAAAAGTGAGACGAGAATTTCAAAAAAGATCTGACGGCGTTCCATCTGATCCTCGGTGAATTGAAACTTTGCGGCATCTTTTCGAAGCAGATGAAGGTCCGTGTTTCGTAGCACAAGCTTAAGAAACTCGCGGTATTCATCCGAAAGCCGTTGGTAGATCTCTTCATGGTCGGCCTGACGTTGCTTCCGCTGCTCCACCACAAAAACCACAATGGCCAGCGGAAGACCGATCACGGTGACCACATAGCTTGCGATTTCCCAGATTTCCACGATTGGCATCATCGGTTCTACGGTGAGCTCTTGCTTGTTGGAGCGGGGGGAATCAACAACGCTGGTGGCGGATTGGGTTCCGGACGCTGTCCGGGCTGGGGCGGAAAGTGCCCTGGAAAATCCGGACGCGTCACGGGGGGAGATAAAAACCGGTCCATTCCGGCCTGATAATCTTCAGGATGGGATTTCTGAATTGCCGCAAGTCGCTCGCCAATCAGTTTTGCGGGAACGAGGTCACTGCCGCTTTTGAGTGCGTTCTGGTACGAAACCACGGCAAGCATGAATTGGCCGGCTGCCTCTTGATTTTGGCCCGAGATCAACGCATGAAGACCGGTTTGATCCGAATTCGAGAATGCGCTTCCGCGGCTCAGAAGCCGGCTGACCTCCTTGATACGGAGGCCAACGGAGGTGTCTCCACGCTCTTTTGCTTCAGTCGCCAGACGATTCAGAAAATCATTGACCGTTTCATCCGGCTTCGCCTCGAAACCATCGGATACTCCCACATACCTAGGAAGGACGAGCAGCAGCAGCTTGCGTTTGAGCTCGGCAATTTTTGCGGTTCCGATTTCGGCGTTCGAGTAATTTTGATAGCTTTCTATGTTGGTGGCCAGCCCGGCCTTGAAATCTTGATAGGTCTTATCAATAGGGGAGAGGGCCTGAATCGTTGAGTTAACGACTCCGTTGTCGTCATAGCGCTTGGGATCTCGCAGCTCACGCAGTTTTTTAATCGCCGTTGCGATGCTCTCCAGATCATTTGTCGCCGATAACACCATTTCGACTTCATCTGCGGAGGATTGTTTTTCAGGGGCTTTGATCGCAACGTCCGGCTTCTCAGGGGCCGCAAGAAGAGCAAGAATTTCTGATCTCGGCATCAACCCATAAAAGTTCGAGTTGCTTAGTGTTTGCAGGGTCTCTTTGGCTTTTTTGGAGTTATTGTCAGCTTTTGCTGCGAGATAATTCTGCCACTGAATGAGGAACTGGGCACTTTGCTCAATCTGCGTGGAGAGGAGCCGGAGATCCGGGTTGGTGGTCTGATACGAATTATTCCGTCCGCGGTTTTCCTGAAGGGCTTGGATCATGGCGTCAAGGTCAGCCGGGGTTGAGGCCTTTTTTACCACCGAGCGGGCTTGATCCAAAATCTCCTGAAGCTGATCAATCTGCGCTTTTTCTGTTTTGATGTTTTCAGCCTTGATGGCGGCCAACACCTGAGTGATTTCCGATCGGACTTCTTCAGAGCGGAACATCTGGGAGGTTTGGCTCAGAAGCTGGGTAAAATTTCTTATTGAGTCTTGATCAGATGACATCATGGAGAGTTGCATCAGAACGGCAGATCGCATTTCGTCCATTTGGCCATTCTCCTCCCCAGTGTCGGCCTTGGCCTCCTTTTCCATGGCCACCTGCAAACGCTTGACAGCCTCTGGCACCGAGGGCTGATCCTCACCGTTGCAGGTCGCAGAAAGAAGCAAGAATGCCATCGCAACCGGGAGAATCAGTTTCATGATTTTTCATTAGCCGTTCGCATGACAGAAAACAAGAACATGCACTCCACTGGAGGGTGATCGGGGTTCGCCACCTCTTCAAAAGAATTTCAAGAGTCCCCGGCGCTCAGAAGCATTGAGATTGCGGAAGCAACCTGCCCGGAGGAAACATCCGACGTCGGCCCCCCTCTTTGGTCAGGGGTAAATCGTCCGGTGGTGTGTGAGCGGATAACAACAGACCGTGTGTGCCGTGGTTGCCAATGGTAGGGATTGGTTGGGCCAAACAGCGCCACACAGGGCGTTCTGACCGCATCGGCGAGGTGCATGGCGGCGGTGTCCACGCCGCAAAAGATTTTAGCGCCTTGGATGACGGCCGCAAGTTCGGGGAGGCCGGTTTTTCCGGAAAGGTCTATCGCAGCGACCCCGGTGGGCAGCGAGCGGCGAATGGCGGTCAGATGGGCGATTTCTGCAGGATCGGTTGAGCCGGTGAACACGATTTGCAGCGCGTGTTTTCGGGTAAGATACGCGGCAACCTCAGCCCATCGTTCCGGCAACCAGTATTTTTCCTGGCGGGCCGTGCCGGCATGGATCACAGCATAATCGCTTTTGGGCACCAGACCGGTTGCGGTCTGAATGGCGCTTGTGGACAGTTCCAACGACAGGGGTTCTCCCTCACATGATAGTCCCAGAACTTTGAGGAGGTCTGTGTAGTGGTCGGCGGTGTGACGATCCCGCACGGACGAATCAATGAAGTGCGTGTAGGCCAGACGATGTGGAAACTTCCTCTGGAACCGTGAAAAACCCGCCCGGATTTTTGCTCGTGAAAGAGCTGTCAGCAGCGCTGAACGGTCGGTCCCGGTGAAATCGAGGCAAAGGTCATATCCCTCCATGGCCGCCTTCCAGAATCCCTGATCGCCCCGGGCAAAAGAGCGCGTCACCGGAATCGCCGGCAAGAGGCCGGCACAGGAGTTTTCGGTGAGCAGGGTGATGTCAGCAGAAGGAAACTCCTTCTTCAAAACCGCAAGTGCCGGTGTGGTCAGCAGCAGATCCCCGATCCGCTTGAGCTGAAGCACCAAGATCCTGCGGGATGCCATCTCTATTCCACCGTCACGCTTTTCGCGAGGTTGCGGGGTTTGTCCACATCACAGCCCAGCGTCACGGCAATGTGATACGCAAACAGTTGAAGGGGGATAACGCTCAGAATCGGGGTCAGGTAATCGGGAGCCTTCGGAATAAAAATCGTGTCATCGGCAAGGTGTTCCAGGTGTTTGTCTCCCTCGGTTCCCACAGCAATCACCGGACCTTTGCGGGCTTTGACCTCTTCGATGTTGCTGAGGTTTTTTTCCCGGACGGCATCATCAGGCGCAATAAAAACCGAGGGCGTTTCTTCGTTCACAAGCGCGATGACACCATGTTTGAGTTCCGCACTCGGGTAGCCGGAGGCGGCGATGTAGCTGATCTCTTTGAGTTTGAGGGCGGCCTCCAGGGCGATCGGGTAATTGGCCTGACGGCCCATAAAAAGAAAGTTCGAACTCTTCGCATATTTGCGGGCGATGGAGGCGATATGTGCTTCCTGTTCGAGGATTTTTGCAATTTTGTCAGGGAGCGCTTCCATCTCTCGCAAAATTTGCAGCCCTTCAGCAAAGGAGAGGTAGCGAATGCGTCCCAGCAGAAGCGCCAGAATGGTGAGAATCGTGAGCTGGGATGTGAAGGATTTGGTGGCGGCCACGCCGATTTCCGGTCCGGCATGCATGTAGGCTCCACCGTCGCTTTCGCGCGCAATCGTGCTTGCCACATTGTTGCAGATCCCAAGGGTCCGGTGGCCTTTGCGCTGACTTTCGCGAAGCGCCGCAAGCGTGTCGGCGGTTTCTCCACTCTGACTGATCACAAATACCAGTGTGTCCCGTGTGGTCGGCAGGTTGCGGTAGCGCAGTTCGCTCGCAAACTCGCACTCCACGGGGAGGCGGGCCAACGACTCGATCAGATATTCCCCGACCATTGCCGCATGAAAGGCGGTGCCGCAGCCGCTGAGGACAATGCGCTCCACCGAGCGGAGGTCGGCATTGGTCATTTCCAAGCCTCCCAATTTTGCGGTCGCTTCTTCGAGGGAGAGT
>JBGSPC010000239.1:0-19474 GCA_041738805.1 Terrimicrobiaceae bacterium
GGCGCTTCTGCCTGCTCAAGCGTTCCAGTTCTGTTTTTTCAGCTGACTCAAGGCAAATTCGCTTAGCAGGACGTCCAATCATGAGTCCAGTTTACCCGCCGCCCGGAGTTATACAAGTTATTTCTGCCTCAGGAGACTAGAAAATGTGGGGCAAGGTGCAAATGGCCATCGAGCACCCGCTCCTCGAATGCCGGCGGCGGCAGGGACGGTGCGGTGAAGTTCACGCTGTAGAATTCCCACGGGGACTCGATGACCTGACCGCGCACAAGCTCGTCTTCATGATACCAGATCAGGCAACCAGGGGTCAGTGTGTAATGGCGGCCATTACATTCCAGCCTGACGCGTCCCCTGATGACGAGTTGGACCAAGTGGCCGGGCAGTGACGTTGCCTCGAATCTGTAACCGTTCCGGCGCCGGCAAAAAAGGTCCACAAGGAGGATGTCCTGAATTGGCTGAGGCCCGAGACTTCTGATTCCTGGTGACGATTTTTGCGAACTCATTTTTGAGAACCGCTAACGACAGGGCAGGCGGCACCTGGTACCCATAGAGAATGAACAACCAAAATCAAGGCATTGAGTCGGCAGCGCTCGGGGTCTATGAGAGGGACGGTTCCCTGCTTGTCCCCGGTTTACTCTCTGACGAGGAATGCGAACATCTCAAGGCGGAAGCTGTTTCTGTGATGGCTGCCCATAGCAGGCCGGGATCGACTGTCTATGTGGGACCTTCGGTGGTGAGCCCGGTTTTCCGTCAACTGGCCGATGACGAGCGCTTCGTGAGCATCCTGCGGATGCTGATGTCCGACGGGGTCATGTTTCTGAGCGACAAGATTGTGTTCAAGTCGGCCGCCGCGACCCTTGCAACCCCGTGGCACATCGATTCATTCTACTGGCGGGGGACGCGCCCGAAGATATCCGTCTGGATCGCCCTCGACGATGTCGAAGCCAGCAACGGCGCGCTGATGGTTGTTAAAGGCAGCCACCGCCGCGCTTGGAATTCAAGCGAGTCAGCGGGTGGGGGACAGGCCACAGAATTCCAAACGGTCATCGACACAAAGCAATGGGCAGACGACGACGAGGTGGTATGCCAGGCACGCCGGGGGAGCGCGATTTTTTTTCCTGACACGCTGGTGCATGGATCAACCCCGAACACGGACGGCCTTGACCGGTATAGCATCATCAGCACGTATCATGCACCCGGGGCCGACGAACCATTCGACCTCCACTTCCCGGCCCGGCATGTGATTGTCTGATGCATATTCATCCCGCCCCATGACACGGCGTGAGCGCCTCCTTGCCACGCTGCGCGGCGAGCCGGTTGACCGGCCGGCGGTGAACTTTCCATTAACACCCCCGCGCGAACTCCTCAACCTCACCAATTTTAGTCAGACCCGATGAAGTCACTTATGGTAACGCCATTGGGCTTCACCATTTTTTCCAACGCCAGAGCATAAAAATAAAACCGACGCTCGCGAAGCACAGAAGCATGATAAAAAAGAACGGCCACCAATGTTCTTCCATGGGAACCGGAAGCCGCACATTCATCGAGAAGATGCTGACCACCAGGTTCGCGAGCATGATGGCGATGGTCCAGATTGTGAACTTTTTGATCAGCTGATTCAGATTGTGGCTCACGATAGAGGCGCGGGCATCCATGAGGCCACCGATGACCTGCGTGTAGATTTCTGTGCGCCGGAAGCACTGGCTGTTTTCGATGATGATATCTTCCAAAACCCCGACCTGATCGCGGTCCAGGCCGAGTTTTTCGGAGCTGACCTTCATGCGATCCAGGAGGGTGCCGTTGGAGCTGATCGCATTCACGATGTAAACGAGGCTTTTTTCCAAGGCGAACATGTTCAGCAGGTAGGTGTTTTCCATGGAGATGCTGATGCGTCGTTCCAAAGAATCGGACAGCATGTTGATGGCCTTGAGGTGGCCTTCAAAGTGGGTGATGGATTGGTAGAGGAGCCTGAGAAAAACGTCCTGAATGGTTTGAATCTGGATCGGGACCCGGCCTTCAAAAATCGGTGCATCGTCGGGCATGACCACCACCAGATATTCATCATAGATAAACACACCGGTGGAGGTCATTTTGAGCAGAAAATTATCGTCCGCACAAAAGCTCTTCGGGCGTTTAAAAATCAGGGCGGCGTGATCGGGTTCGAACTCGATACGGGACAATTCGTCCGGATCCAATGAGGACTGCAGTGTGTGATAATCGATGTTGTAAAGCTCTTGAAGCTCAGCCTCATCATCGATGGTTGGGGAATTATAAACAATGACCTGAGCTTCCGAGGAGGGGCAAAGCACCAGGCGCCCGGGTTCAATCCGGTAAAACGTGCGCGCACCAATCTTGGATGAATCTTCCGCGACGATGGGCGGGGGGGATTCTTCCGTGATTGTGTCTTCCATGGCGGTTTCGGTGAACTTTTGCGCTCAATCCCAGAGGTGGTCAAGCCCGCGGCTGATGGCGTCAAAGAGTTGGTCTGTTTCGGGTTTGGTAATAATGAGGGGTGGGGCGAGCGCAATGAGGTCACGGATGCCGCGCACAATGGCCCCCTCCTGCCGAATGAGGTTGGCTGCGCGGATGCCAAGATTTGCTCCTGGAAGCAGCGCGGCCCGTCCGCCTTTTGGCAAAAGTTCGATGGCACCGATCAACCCCACACCACGGATTTCTCCAACAGCAGGGTGACTTGCAAACGAATGAAGTTTTTCTTGAAAATAGGGGCCGACATTGTCGCGCACCGATTCCACGAGGCCGAGAGACTCAATCGTTTGAAGATTGGCAAGGGCCGCCGCCGCACAACTGGGATGTCCGCTATAGGTGAAACCATGGGCAAAGTATCCGCTCCCTGACAGCGTGTCGGCAATCTCATCGCTCAACATCGTGGCTCCGAGCGGGAGGTATCCGCTCGTGAGGCCTTTCGCGAGGGTGATGATATCCGGATCCAGATCCCACAGGTTGCTGGCAAACCAGTCTCCCAGCCGCCCAAAGGCCGTGATGACTTCGTCAGCCACAAATAGAATGTTATTTTCCCGTGCCAGTTGACGCAGCCCTGCCAGGTAACCGGCTGGTGGCACAATCACCCCGCCAGCGCCCTGCACGGGCTCCGCAAAGATGGCGGCGATGGTCTCCGGCCCCTCTTGCTGAATGGTTTTGGCGGTTTCTTCCAAACACCATTTTCCATACGCCTCGGGATCAAGGCTGGAATGAGCCGCATAGGGATGCGGGCCGGGCACCTGCAAAAATCCTTCGAGCGGCAGATCGAAAGGTTCGTAGCACGTAGGCAGGCCGGTCATACTTGTCGTCGCCAGGGTCACGCCATGATAGGCAAACGTGCGGGTGATGATTTTGCGCCGTCCGGATTCCCCGCGAAGTTTGTGGTAAGCGCGAATCACTTTCAGCGCGGTTTCATTGGCCTCGGATCCTGAGTTGGAAAACAGGGTCCGGTTGATGCGTGAGGGAGCCTTGGCCGCGAGAAACGCCGCGACGTGCACGGGCGGCTCAGTGGTCGAATTAAAAAACGAGGGGTAATAGGGAAGGCGCTCCAGTTGTTCGGAAACGGCCTTCACGATGGCGACACAATTGTAGCCCACATTCACACACCACAGCCCCGCCAATCCGTCCAGGAGCCGGCGCCCTTCGGCATCCACCAGAAAACACCCATCGCCCTCAACGATGACGTGCGAACCCACCGAGTGCATCTGGGCGTGGTCTGTGAATGGGTGCAAGTGATGAGCCTGATCAAGGGAACGAACATCAGAGAGAAGTGTCGCAGACATGCCCAACCATACCTCTGCTTCCAGACATTGACCAGCGTGGACGCTACGGGTCAGACAGAAATTTTTTCAGAAAATCCACAAACATGCATAATATAAGTAAAACTAATATCTTGCTTATTTTGGAATCAGTGGTCATGCTGGAACACTAAAGATGGAATGGTTACTTCAATTGATCCGGGGCGAGTCGGTGGCGCAAACGATGGTGGTGGTGAGTCTGGTGGCTGCGGGGGGAATTGCTTTGGGGAGCATCAAATTCCGGGGCGTGGGCCTGGGCGTGGCGGGTGTGTTGTTTGTGGGGCTGTTGTTTGGTCATTTCGGCGTCAAGATCAACCCTGAGGTTGCGGGGTTTGTGCGGGAATTCGGGTTGATCCTTTTTGTCTACACGATTGGGATTCAAGTCGGGCCGGGCTTTTTTGCGTCCCTGAAAAAAAACGGAGCCCCTCTTAATATGATGGCTGCGGCTGTGGTGATCCTGGGCGGGGTGTTGGCCTGGGCGGCGCATCGTTTTGCCGGAGTGGACATGGCGGCGGCAGCCGGGCTGTTTTCCGGAGCGACAACAAACACGCCCAGCCTGGGAGCGGCTCAGGAAGCGATTGCGGGCCTGCCGGGGGTCACCCAGGAAGCTCTGCGCACGCCAGGTTTGGCCTATGCGGTGGCTTACCCGTTCGGGGTGGTGGGCATTATTGTGGCCATGTTGATTTTGAGGGTGTCCTTCGGTATCAACATCGCGAGGCAGGAAGAGATTTTCCGGAAGGATCTGGCCCGCGTGCATCCCCATCTGAAGACCCTGCATGTGCGGGTGACCAATCCTAATCTTGAAGGCATGAAACTTTCCGATGTGCCCGGGCTTCGCGGCTCGGGGGTTGTGGTTTCGCGCGTGCAGAGTGAAGGCAAAACCATTGTGGCCCGTGAAGACACGCTGATTCATGTGGGAGATATTCTTCTGGCGGTGGGGCCTCCTGTTCCTGTGGAGAGTCTGCGCATTGTGGCAGGTGAGGTCAGTGATGTGGATCTCCGAAGCAATGCGGGGGAACTTTCTGTCAGACGGTTGATTGTGACGCGAAAGTCCGCGGTCGGCCGGTCTTTGGCAGACCTCGGGCTGGAGGCTTCTCACAACGTGCGGTTCACACGATTGAGCCGCACAGAAATTGATCTGCCGGATCCTCTGAACCGCCGGTTGCAGATCGGTGACACGCTCACCGTGGTTGGCGACGAGGCGTCTCTCGACAAAATTGCCAGCGGTCTTGGCAATTCTCTCAAAGATCTGAACCACCCCCAGGTGATTCCCCTCTTTGTGGGTATCGTGCTGGGCGTTGTGCTCGGGAGTTTCCCGATCTTTTTTCCGTCCATGCCGGCACCCGTCAAACTCGGACTCGCCGGAGGACCGCTGGTGGCTGCCATTTTGTTAAGTCATATCGGGCGCATTGGCTCGATGGTTTGGTACATGCCAACCAATGCAAATTTTTTGCTGCGGGAGATCGGGATCGTGCTGTTTCTTTCCGTTGTCGGGCTCAAATCCGGAAGCATGTTTATGGAAACCCTGCTGGTGGGAGATGGTCTGCTGTGGTTGGGGTGCGGGGCCGTGATCACGTTGGTCCCCCTTCTCATCATCGGGGTTTTCGGAATCCTGATCCTCAAACAAAATTATTTGGAAACCATTGGCGTTCTCGCAGGAAGCATGACCGATCCGCCGGCTCTGGCCTTCGCCAATTCCATCACGTCAACCCCGGCCCCCGCGCTCTCTTATGCGACCGTCTACCCGCTCACCATGTTGCTGCGTGTGGTGACCGTACAAATCCTTGTGCTTGCCTTTGGCTGAAGAGGCTCGACTCACGGGATCGTTCCCGTCAGGTTTTTTGTCCTATGCAACTTCAAAAATGTGATCTGCCGGGGATTCCGAAACTCCGGAGTGGAAAAGTCCGGGAAGTTTTTGATGTTGGCGAGCATTTGCTCATCGTGACGACCGACCGCATTTCCGCCTTTGACTGCGTGATGCCCAATCCCATTCCCTACAAAGGGGAGGTCCTCACACGTCTCTCGGCCTTTTGGTTCGAGAAACTCGACTTTGTTCCCAATCACATGGTCTCCATCAATTTCGGGGAGTTTCCGAAACGGCTGGTGTCATTTCGTGAGTCGCTGGAGGGGCGGAGCATGTTGGTCAGAAAGTGTATCCCACTGCCCGTGGAGTGTGTGGTTCGCGGGTACCTGGCGGGTTCGGCCTTTGAAGAATATCGAACCACGGGAAGCGCCTGTGGCCACGATCTCCCACCCTGCCTTCAGCAGGCGGAGCGGCTTCCTGAGACAATCTTCACTCCGGCTCGGAAAGCCGAGACCGGTCATGATGAAAACATCACATGGCGTCAATGCCGTGCCCTTGTGGGGGATGACCTGGCTTTGGAAATCCGGAAAGCCTCCATTGACCTTTATGAACATGGCCGCGCCTGGGCAGCCACGCAGGGGATCATCGTCGCTGACACAAAATTCGAGTTTGGTCTCTGCGGCGATGAACTGGTTCTCATCGACGAGTGCCTCACCCCCGACTCCTCACGCTTTTGGCCGGCCGACCAGTACCAAGTCGGCTCCAACCCCCCAAGCTTTGACAAACAATATCTTCGCGATTATCTCGCAGGCCTCGATTGGGACAAAACGCCTCCAGCCCCGAACCTGCCCGACGAAGTCGTCCAGAAGACCTCCGGGAAATATCAGGAAGCGCTGCGGCTGCTTTCCGGATTGGTGGTGAGCGGGGAGCCTCAGAAATTATAGGTCTTATAAGTCCTATAGGACCTATAACTCCCATCTCTCCCAAAAGGTCCCCGCTTGCACGCCCAACGACGCCATCCCATAATAAACTCCCTTTTTTAATCTCATGAAAAACCAAACCGCTATCACACCCACACGATCCGAGGATTTTCCGGAGTGGTATCAACAAGTCATCCGCGCGGCGGATCTGGCTGAAAACTCGGAAGTGCGCGGGTGCATGGTGATCAAGCCATGGGGTTATGCCATCTGGGAAAACATGCAGGCCGTGCTTGACAAAATGTTTAAAGCGACCGGTCACCGGAATGCGTATTTTCCGCTTTTTATTCCGCTGAGCTACCTGGAAAAAGAAGCGGCCCATGTGGAGGGTTTTGCCAAGGAGTGTGCGGTCGTGACCCATCACCGTCTTGAAGCTCGTGATGGCAAGCTGGTGCCTGCCGGGGAGTTGGCTGAGCCCTTGGTGGTGCGCCCCACCTCGGAAACCATCATTGGTGCCGCCTACGCGCGCTGGGTGAAATCCTGGCGGGACCTTCCCATTTTGCTGAACCAATGGGCCAATGTGGTTCGCTGGGAAATGCGGCCGCGGCTGTTTTTAAGAACGGCCGAGTTCCTTTGGCAGGAGGGCCACACCGCTCATGAAACCCGGGAAGAAGCCGAAGTGGAGACCATGAAAATGCTCCGGGTTTACGAAACGTTTGCCAGAGATTTTCTGGCCTTGCCGGTTGTGGTTGGTGAAAAAAGTGAAAGCGAGCGGTTCCCGGGTGCTGTCAGGACCTATTGTATCGAGGCCATCGTGCAGGATTGCAAAGCGATTCAGGCCGGAACCTCCCACTTTCTGGGTCAAAATTTTGCCAAGGCCTCGGACATCAAATTCCAATCCCGGGAGGGATCGATCGAACATGCATGGACCACAAGTTGGGGCGTGAGCACGCGCATGATTGGCACTCTCATCATGGCCCACGGCGATGATGACGGGCTCATTCTGCCGCCGAAGATCGCACCGGCGCATGTGGTCATTCTTCCCATCACACCCAAGGAGGAAACCCGCGAAGCCGTGCTCGAAGCCGCAGAATCGCTTGCCACCCAACTCCGGGAGCAGGCCTTTGCGGGGGCGCCCATCCTTGTCGAGGTCGACACCCGTGACCTCGGCGGTGGTGTGAAAAGCTGGGAATGGATCAAAAAAGGCATTCCGCTTCGCATCGAGATTGGACCCCGCGATCTGGAACAGGGCACGGTGGCACTTTCCCGTCGGGACCAACCGCCAAAATCCAAAACCTTTTTGCCCATGGCAGAATGTGTCAATTCGGTCAGCCCGCTCCTGGAGGAAATCCAAGCCGCGCTGTTGGCACGTGCGGAAGCGTTTCTTGCCGAACACCGCCGCCCGATTGACACCAAAGAGGAATTCTACGCCTTTTTTACCGCGCAGAATCCTCAGAAGCCCGAAATTCATGGCGGCTTTGCGTTGACGCATTGGGATGGAACTTCGGAGGTCGAAGAACAGATCAAGAACGACCTGAAGGTCACCATTCGCTGCATTCCTTTTGAGGAAAATCCTGAAGCCGGAATCTGCCCGTTCAGCGGGAAACCCAGCCGTCAGCGCGTGGTCTGGGCGAAGTCTTACTAATCACCGCCCGCTTTCACGAATCGCAGTTTCCACGAAGCGCAGCAATTCCGCATAGTTGGTGTCCAGGTCCTCGATCGGGCAGGGGATCCGTTGTGTCCAGTTGCCGCGATCCACGGACCCCGGTGTGTTAAATCGGTCCGCGTTTCCGAGCAGATCACTGATCATGTGAACCGCCAACCAGGAGTTGCTCAGAAAAAGTCCGCGGAGAAAAATTCGATGGATCTCCGATGTGAATGCTGCCGGGAGGGAGACCTCCGGTTGCCCGCAAAAATCCATAAATTCCCATTGCGAGTGGATGGCTGCTGCTTGTTTTTCCGGGTCCTGGGTTTCTACAAACAAGTCCTCCCAAAGTGAACGGATCGGCGGGTGGTCATGGGTGGCAAAAGTCGCGAGGCTCAGCCGGGGATATTCGACTCCGGGTTGGAGGCGGTCCCAGTTTCGCTCCCATTGCGGGATTTTGAATCCTGGAATTTCCAGCCTTGTCAGGGATGGACGGACATACGGAGCGACTTCACCCAAATCTTCCGCCAGCAGTTTGTGCGGGCCGGTTTCATCGAGAAACATTTGGAATACCATCTCTCCATGGCG
Source organism: Terrimicrobiaceae bacterium (assembly GCA_041738805.1). GTDB lineage: Bacteria > Verrucomicrobiota > Verrucomicrobiia > Chthoniobacterales > Terrimicrobiaceae > JAJTZA01. The sequence goes on from JBGSPC010000239.1 coordinate 8,749, forward strand.
GCGGTTGTGTTCGCGATGTTCCTCCGTGGAATCATCGAAATCCACAAATCCCGGAAGGGGTCCACCGGTGATCGTGGCCGCTTCCTCCGGAGTGAGAAGGGTGAAGCGACCGTTGTCCTGAGGCTTCCAAGGAAAGCTGTAAATGCGGAAAAACCCGAGCGCGTGATCCACTCGCAAGAGATGAAAAATGCCGAGAATCCAGCGGAGACGCTGACGCCACCAAACAAAATTGTCCCCGGCCATGGCCTTCCAATCATAAAGCGGGAATCCCCAGTTCTGGCCCCATCGCTCCGTGAAAGGATCGGATTTGAAAACCTTCTCCGGAGGAGCCCCGCAGGAACGCGTGAGGTCAAAGAGCGCCGGATTATGCCACACGTCCGTGCTGTGCATGCTCACACCGACGGGCACATCCCCGATAAGCAGCACGCCCTGCTTGTCCGCAAATTTGCGAACCCCTTCCCATTGCCATCGGGCGATCCATTGGACATAAGCCCGGAACCGCACCCGGTCCCGGAACGCGTTTTGCTCGTCCTTTGGAAGTCCAGCGATCCAATCCTTCGCTGCGGCGGGAGTCCGTTGCTCCGGCTGCCATTGAGAAAAATCTTCCACTCCCAGATTCCAATCCATCAGCGCCCGGTGAAGGGCATAATTCTCAAGCCAAAAGGCCTGATCTTTTTGAAACTTCAGAAAGGCCCGCTTTCTTGCGCTTTGAGAGGGGCGGGCAGAAAAAGTTTGGTAAGCTGCTTCCAGGAGGGCCTGCTTCAGAGGTTTGACCAACACGTAGTTCACCCGATCCGGATTGGGATCAATGGGGTGACCCGCAAGGATCTGTTCATAGACGTTTTCGTCCAAATCGGGGAGATCGGAGGGGGAGGTGGCAATGGTTAGAGGATCCAAGGCCATGGCGCTCAGCAGGTTGTAAGGACTGTTATCATCTCCTGTCTCATTGACAGGGAGGATTTGGACCGCTCCAAATCCGTGTTTTGCCGCCCATTTCACGAACTTGCGAAGGGCGGCCGTGTCCCCGATCCCCAGGTCCCCTTTGCAACGCAACGAGAACACCGGCACCAATATTCCAGCCACTTTGCGATCCGGTCCGTATTTCATGCCCGACGGTGATAGCTGGTGAGGCGGGGGAGATCAATAATGTGTTTTGTCAGGAATCGTTCTTGCGGAGGTTCTGGATTTCATGAATAGTCACCGATTCAACTTTATCCGATTATGAGCATCATTGACAAAATCCAAGCCGAGCAAATCAAGACCGACCTTCCGAAATTCCGGGTTGGGGATACTGTCAAAGTCCACACCCGCGTGATCGAGGGCGAAAAAGAGCGGATCCAGGTTTATGCCGGCATTGTCATCGGACGCAAAGGCGTGGGACTCAACTCCAACTTCACGGTGCGCCGCGTGAGTTACGGCGAAGGCGTCGAGCGGGTATTCCCTCTTCACTCCCCCCGCATTGCCAAAATCGAAGTGGATCGTCAGGGAGCCGTTCGCCGTTCGAAGCTCAATTATCTCCGTCTCCGCAAGGGCAAATCGGCAACAACGGTTAAAGAGCGTTCCGATCGGGCCTCCTGAATTATTACCGACTCGCAAGAGGCCCTTCCTTCGTCCGGCTTTTCCGGCTGACGCGGTGAACCTCCGCCGTCAGACCGTCGCCCCATGGAATCCGGTTGTTCCTTTTCCAACGAAGAGCAGTTCTGGGAGCAAGGGATGCAGCGCATTGCCGGCATTGATGAGGCAGGGCGCGGACCTCTTGCGGGACCAGTGGTTGCCGCCGCGGTCATATTTGTCGACCGCCTCCCCCTCCCTGGATTGGATGACTCCAAAAAGCTGACGGTCGCTCAGAGGAATCGGCTCTACGGATTTTTAACCAATCACTCCGGCATCGAGTGGGCGGTTGCAATCCTTGAACCGACCGAGATTGACCGTTTGAACATTTTGGCAGCGACCCATGTGGCCATGCGGCAGGCGGTGGAAAAATTAATTGCGGTGGATCACGCCCTGGTGGATGGCTTGCCGGTGAAAGGTTTGCCTGTGCCCCACACGGCGCTGGTCAAAGGAGATGGATGCAGCCTTTCCATTGCCGCCGCAAGCGTGATTGCCAAAGTCACCCGCGATCGCCTCATGCACGACTGGCATGCCATTTATCCCGAGTATGGATTCGACCGACACAAAGGCTATGCCACGGCGGACCATCTTGCTAAACTCAAAGCCCATGGGCCGAGTCCAATCCATCGTCACTCGTTTTCTCCGGTGGCCAACTGCCTCCCCGGCCTCCTCTGAAGCCACCCATCTGGCTCTTGGCCGTTGGGGGGAAAGTGAGGCCGCCCGATTTCTGAAAAACGCGGGCTACAAAATCCTCCGCCGGAATTTCCGCGGGCCGCATGGCGGGGAGGTGGACATTGTCTGCCGGGATGGGGAGATTCTGGTTTTTGTGGAGGTCAAGACGCGGACAAACGAACAATTCGGCAGTCCCTCCAAGGCGGTGAACCGGAAAAAGCAGCGGCTGATCGTCAAAGCCGCGATGGTTTGGCTCCGCATGCTCGACATGCCGGACATCGCGTTCCGGTTTGATATTGTTGAAGTGTTGGATGGGAAGCCGCCGCAGATTCACCACATCGAAAGCGCCTTCACCTTGCCTCACCCTTTCCATTACTGAAATTCTGCGTTATATCCAACGCCCATGCGCATACTCTCCGGCATTCAGCCCTCAGGAACTCTTCATCTTGGCAATTATTTTGGAATGATGAAGCCCGCCATCGACCTTCAAGACAAGGGCGAGGCCTTTTACTTTATTGCGGACCTGCATGCCCTGACCACCGTGCATGACGCGGGGGCTTTGGCTGCCAATATCCGCGAGGTTGCCATCGACTTTCTGGCTTGCGGGCTGGATCCGGCGAAGGCCTGCTTTTTCCGTCAATCCGAAGTCCCCGCCGTGACGGAACTCGCGTGGATTCTGAGCACTCTGACGCCGATGGGCCTTCTCGAGCGGTGTCATTCTTACAAAGACAAAACCGCCAAGGGCTTTGCGCCCACACACGGTCTGTTTGCTTATCCTGTGCTGATGGCGGCAGACATTCTTATCTATGAGAGCGATCTGGTTCCTGTGGGAAAAGATCAGAAACAACACCTCGAAGTCACGAGAGACCTTGTGATCAAATTCAATGAAAAATTCGGGGACGTCCTCAAAATGCCGGAAGCCAGCATCCAGGAATCCACGGCCGTGGTGCCTGGAACGGATGGTGCCAAGATGAGCAAAAGCTATCACAACACGATCGGCTTGTTTGAGGAGGAAAAGGCCATGCGCAAAAAGTTTATGGGCCTCAAAACCGACTCGACGCCCGTGGAGTCCCCGAAGGACACCGAAAACTCCACCATCCTCAGTCTCTACAAATTGGTGGCCAGTCCCGGAGATTATGCGGCAATGGAATCAGATTTTCGCGCCGGCGGATTTGGATACGGGGATTTCAAAAAACGGCTTTTCGAGGCGGTGTGGGAACATTTTGCCCCGATGCGGACCCGCCGGGAGGCTCTTCTCGCGGATCCCGGTTATGTTTCAGACGTTCTCAAATCCTCGGCGGCAAAAGCCGGGGAGCTCGCGGAAAAAACCATGACCAAGGTCCGTGCGGCCGTGGGTTTTTCAGGGCGCTGATCATCCTGTGACTTTGTCTACCGATTCTTCGTCTTCGTCGCGGACGTTCAACGTCCTGCTGTTGAACTCCATGAAGTTCATGGGCGGCGGGGAGACGTGGATGCTGGGGATGGCGAAGCACCTGGCGCATCGGGGTCATCATCCTTTCATGACGGCCCGTCCGAAGACCATGTTGCTCAAGCTGGCCCGGGAATCCGGCCTGCCCGCTTTTCCGCTCTGGATCTCCGGAGATTTGAATCCCATTCTTTTGTGGCGGCTTGCCGCGATGATTCGAGAAAACAATATTGATCTCGTGATTGCCAATACCGCCCGTGATATCCGGATTGCGGGGTTGGTCACCCATTTTCAAAAGGGCGTGTCGGTGGTCGGCCTTCATCAAGTGGACCTTCCCATCAAAAACAAATGGAATTACCGGCTGACCTTCAAAACTTTTGCTGATGCGATTGTGGTCAACTCCCGCTCTACCAAACGAACCTTGTTGGAAAACAATCCCTGGCTTCCACAAAACAAGATCCGGGTGGTCCCGCACGGGATCGACACAGCGAAGTATCAAGGCGGCGATCCGGTGGGGCTTCGCGCCTCGCTGGGGCTGCCGGAAAAGGCCTTTGTGATCGGGTTTGTCGGGCGTCTCTCAGGTCAGAAGGGTGTTTCTGTGCTCCTCGCCGCCATTGAAAAAATTGCGCGCAAAGATCCCGAAGCCCACTTTGTGATAGCGGGAATCGGCACCCTTGAAAAAAAGGTTGTGGATTTTGTGGCGTCCTCGGGCCTCGGGGACGTGGTTCATTTTCTGGGGTTCCGTGATGATATTCCGGCGTTGATGCAAACCTTCGACCTCCTTTTGGTTCCGTCCCTCTGGGAGGGATTTGGTCTGGTGTTGATTGAGGCCATGTCCGCGGGAGTTCCCTGCATTGCCTCCAATGTTAGCAGCATCCCTGAGATTCTGGAAGATGGGGTGAATGGTTTGCTGGTGCCACCGGGAGACGTGGATGCGCTTGTTCAGGCCGTCGATCGTCTTTCCTGTGATCCTGCACTCCGCAAGACCCTCGGGGATGCCGGAAAACAGACCGTCGATCAAAAGTTCACCATTGATCGGATGATGACCGGCTATGAGGAGCTTTTCGGGTCGCTGGTCAGTTCGTGATTTTGGATTTCGCAATCGCGAGCTGACGGAAAAGTTCCTCCAGGAATTTTGGAGGGGAGAAGTGATCCTCCACCCAAAGGCGTCCACGCTCAGCGCGGGCTCTGGCTTCGGCCGGATTGTTCAGGATATCCTGCAACCCCGAATGCCAGGCTTCGATCTCACCGGCGGGAAGCACCCAGCCCGTGATGTCATTGTCCACTGTTTCAGGCAACCCGCCCGCATCCGAAACCGCCACCGGAGTTCCCAAAACCAGTGCCTCCAACTGCGCCAGGCCAAGCGGTTCGTTAAGGGACGGCATGATCACCACATCGGCTCGGGCCAACAAAGGCGCCACCGGAATCATGAGCCCGGCAAAAACCACATTGTCCGAGATGCCGAGACTGCCAGCTTGCGATTTCAAGTCCGCTTCCTTGGACCCGGCCCCGGCAATCACATAGCGGAGTTGTGGAAAATTTTCCACCAATCGCGCCACGGCGGCAAGGGCCACCCGGTGACCTTTCTCCGAACGCAACATCGCCGCATGGGCAATCACCGGACCTTGGCCATTCAATCGCTCCATGAGCTGATCCGGCAACGGTTTTTTGGCCTCGCGTTTCAGATCATCGATTGGCAGAAGCGGACGGAGGACGGCCACTTTGGAAGGAATGATCTTTGGGTTCCCAAGAATTTGTCGCCGCAAATACTCGCTGGGAACAAGCGTGCGATCGGCCAGCACATTGTAGCTGAAGGCTCGTGGAATTCCCGGCTGATACGTGCGCATGCGAAGGACCATCGGCCGGGGTGTCACCAATCTGGCTGCGACGGCCAGGTTGTTAAAGTCGTGCCCGCTGTGGCCAATTCCCACGTCGATCCGGTGGCTGACAATCAGCTTGCGCAAGGTCCACAGGCTTGGCAGATCGAAGCTGTTACGAAAAGGAACCGGATGCCAGGGAGTTCCACGGCCGCGGGCCTCGTCGGCGATTTTTGATACGGGATCACAGGCCAACACACAGGGATGCCCGGCACCCTCAAGGGCTGCCATTTGCAGGAGAATCTGGTTTTCCTGGCCGCCAAAATTCGGCGAGCTTTCGCAAAAGAGAAAATTCAAAGTAAAATTATCCGCAGTTCGTGGGCAGATCTCAACTCAAATCCGGATTCAAATGTTGATAGACAGGTCACCAAAAGTTTCAGGTGCTCCCCAAAGATGGTGGCGACTTTTCGTTTTAAGGCAGTTGAAGGTACGGGGTCAGTCGTTCAAGAGTTTTTGGGCCGATGCCCTCGACATTGAGGAGATCCCTGAGCGTCACAAATGGACGTGCTTCTATGATGCGGTTTGCCGTGACCTCGCCGACTCCGGGAAGGAGCATGAGTTGGTCGCGGGCGGCTGTGTTGGGATTGATTTTTTCTCCTGTGGCAATTTGGGGAGCCGCTGTTGCGAGGCCCAGTTCTTCGCTCTCCTGGCGCTCCACCTGACGCTCCGTGGCCAAGAGATCCCAATTGGTCTTGGCCCACGCGCCCACCCCGCGCTTCGCAGCCTGGAGTTCAAGGTCCTGAAGGAACGCCCGGTATTCTTTCGCTGATTTTTCCGTGGGAGTTTCCCGACTGACACCAAAGGCCCGGGCCAGACCCTGACGAACCAAACGTTCCGCAAGGTCCTCTCCTTCCGCGTTGGTCACAAACGCATAGATCCGCTTGTATTTGCCATCGCCCCTCGCGTCAGAGAATGTTGTGTGCACAGAAAAAGGTTCTTTAAGCGCCTTGGCAATTTCTTCGGCCGCTGCCTTGCCAAGGGCCTTTGCTGCGTCGATCGAGGCCTCAGGGCTTCCCCCGAACCCTGAGATTCCGAAATAGCGCCGTTGTTCCCGGAGTCGCCGGGCGTCGGTTTCATCTGTCACATGCCATTCAAAGCAGTCAGCCCCGTAGAGACGGATCGTGTGTTCGCTGCCATCCTCCGCCCGGACCTGAAAGCTGTCTCCATCCGCCCATGGGGTGGGAACAAGAATGCAGTTGCTTAACGTCGTGAGGGCCTGCGCTTTTGCAGAGGCGAGCGGGAGGCCCATCATCGTGAGAATCATCGCGATCCTCATGGCTGCAGGTGTTATCATGTGTGAAAAAACATTGACGCTACAATGAGCCGGGGCAAGGACTTTCCCAATCCTCCAGCAATTGGCGATGAAGCAAGAGTTGCTCCTGAGCTTCCGCCTCCTGCACCAGATTTTTCATCTCACCGGAATCATCATTCACATTGTAAAGCGCCTCGGCGGGTTCGCCGATTGAGAATTTTATGTATTTAAAATCCGGAGTTCTGACCACACGGGCAAAAACCTCCGGCCGCTTGGGATCGGTGTCCAGATGGATGACTGCGAAAGGACGTCCTTGCTCCTCCGGGTTTTCCAGAACACGCCTCAAGCTGACCCCCGGAGCCCCGGCGGGAGCGGGGGCACCGGCAAAATCACAGAAGGTCGGCAGCAGATCCACCCCTGATGCGATGTGGGTGCGGCAAACTTTTCCGGCAGGAATTGTGCCAGGCAGCCGAGCGAGGAGGGGAACGGAAACCACGGGCTCCCAGGGCAAAAGCTTCATCACCAATTGATGTCCGCCGCAGGCTTCCCCATGATCGCTGGTAAAAACAACCAGCGTGTTTTCCGCAAGGCCCGTACGGTCCAAGGCATCCAGCAGACGGCCCAGTTCGGCATCGATCAACTCGGTGAGCCGGTAATAAGCTCTCAAATATTCCCGCCATCGGGTTTGGTCCCATTTTGTGGTCCACTTCCACTCCGGGCCGTAGTTTTGTCGCTGACGGCAAATCTTGAAAAACTCCGGCTCATCCGGCGCAATCTCAAAGTTCCCGGGAAGGGGCGGAAGGTCTCCCTGCGACGTGATTGGATCGAGTTGATTCCGGTATTCTTCCATCACCCAATAACAAATATCGTGGGGGTTATGCCATGCCACCCCCAAGAACCACGGCTGCGTCGGCGGGTTCTCCAAAAATTCCACAGCCCGATCCGTGACAGCGGCGTCCATATCCAGACCCAACCCGTGGAAACCGGTCGCTCCTGTCGGCAGGAAATCAAAGCCGTGAATGCGTTCTTCACGGTTCGGATAAAACTCCTGAGCATGCCACTTCCCAATCCAATAGGCCCCGTATCCCACCGCACGCAAGTGATCGGCGATAGTCGGCAGGCGGTCCGCGTCGCTGTCCGCAAACCTCGCATCATGGTTGTAAATGAGGTGATGTTTGCCAGGCATTTGACCGGTCACCAGGGAGGCTCTGGACGGGCCGCTCACCGGAGAAACACAATAGGATTTCTCAAAACGAACGCCCCCGGCCGCCAATCGGTCCATGGCCGGTGTCTTCAACCAGGGGTTCCCCCCACAACTCATCGCCCGCAGCGTTTGCTGATCAGTGAGAACAAAAAGAAGATTGGGAGGGGAGGTCACCGGCATTCATCAAATAATTGATTCTAGAGCTTGTCAACCCCGGCCAGAGTGCTCAAATGGTGTGGTGAGCGCGTTGCCTCCCCACGTGATGGCCCCTCCGGGTTACCAGATGCGAGATATCCAATTGGAAATGTCTCTGAAGCCCTTTTTCGATAATTCCCCGGCCACCCGCCACGCCGTGATCCATGAGGTCTTTGAGCAATGGCGGGCGCTGGCGCGTCATGCCGAGTCCGTGTCGATCCTGCTTTGGATCGGCGACGGTTCTGAGATTTTGGAATATGACGGTGTCATGGACCGCCCCTTTGAGTGGGGGAGGTATCAAGGCAGCGCCAATCCGCATGAATGGAAGACATCTTCCAAATCCGCTGCGGACGGGGTTTCCAGCCACGCTTGGGATGATAAAAATGATCCTGATCGCAAGGGGCTGCACCGCCGTTCGTATCTCTATCGCGAGGCCCCGGCGGAGTTCACGTTCCAATGGCTGGCAGACCTTGTGGCCGATTTTAAACGCATCGGTGGGAAACTCCTGGGAAAACCGATTTACGTGGGTGAGACCTTTGACATCGGACCGGAGTTTGCGATTTCCCGGTTCAAATATGTGTGGCATCCGGAAATCCTTGCCGGTGGCAACAGTCTCTTCAAAGGGCAATTCATTTCCTGTGAAGCCGTGCTGCATGCGGATGAGCGGGCTTATGCCGCCTATCCGCAGGGCATTCCCGAAGGCACCACCATCGGACGGTTTTTGGGGAAACAGGCCAACCGGTTTTTTCAGGATTTGGGCTTTGATTTTCTCTGGCTTTCCAACGGGTTCGGATTTGCGCTGGAACCCTGGGGGCTGGTCGGAAACCTCTTTGATGGATTGCATTTTCACCCGGAGGCGGCTGCGGGAACCCGCTCTCGCATCCTTGGGTTTTGGAAAGATTTGCGGGCAGAATTTCCTGTAAAGTATCCGATCCGCACCCGCGGCACCAATCTTTGCACGGGTATTGATCTTGGTTCAGATGCCTCTCCCCTTCGGGAAATTTATGACCCCGCTTTTCATGTTGAGGCCCCTGTCAATTCTCCCTGGGCGGCATTGGATGGAGACTTTGGAATCGAGTTGTCCGGATGGATGTCCCACATTGCCCGTCATCCCGGCGAGTCCTTCCGGTTCAGATATTACCTCCATGATCCCTGGTGGAAAAACAGCCCTTACCTCGATAGGTATGAACGCAATCCCCATGATATCTTTTTGCCATCGGCCGTCAGCCGGATCCGCCCGGATGGGACCACCGGGATCGCACGGGATATCGCATTTTTGACCATTGATGATTCCGATGGTCTGATGCCGCTGGCCGGCCCAAACGAAGTGACGGCCCACCTGCTGCGCGCCAGGGAATTTGCCCCGGATGACCCGGGCCCCTTGGTGTGGCTTTATCCTTTTGATGCGTTCCATGATCTGGTGGAAAACGACGGGTGCCCGGAGATCCCGTTTCACGCCGACACCTTCATGGGAACAGTGATCAATGATTCGGTGCCGCTCAACACGGTGATGGATTTGCGGGATTTGCCACAGGTTCTCAAAGTCCGGCCCGACCTTCCCCGTGGCCGGATCTTTTTGAGCACTGTTCCCGCATCCGGCTCCAAGGAAGAAAAAGCGCTGCTCACCTTGCTCAGAAAAGAGGCAAGCGTGCTCCTCTATGGCCCCATTCATGGTGACTCTCCGTTTTTGGGAATGCTTGGCTTGGACGTTGGGGAGTCGCTGGAAGGGGATTTCCAGCTCACCCTCCACCACACACCCAAAAATGAAGACGTGGACTCAGTTGGTCGCACGGTCCGCCACACTGGCTTTTTGTCTGCCGGGGGGGTTGCTGCGTTTGCTGCCGACGAGCCAGTGGGGCTGCATTATCACGTTGCCACGCTCAAAAGAGACGACCAGGAAAGGGTGGCCGCCACGGTCTCGAAACTCCCTGGTGGGGGGCAGTTGGCATGGGTTCGAGGCTCGCTTGCCACATCCGAATTTGACCCGGAGGACCCTTTTCCGATCCGGGGACCGATCCTGCGACCCATGGACGATTCCCGGTTTTTTCCCTGTGGGCGGCTGACGCGATTCTGCCTGGATGCGATGGGCTGGCATGCCGCCGTCCCGGACCGCGCATCGGCTTCACGAACCCCGTACCTAACGATTCACCGTCACCGGAATGCGTTTGTTTACTCGGGATACCACCTTGATGAAAATGCGAAGCTCCGGGTCAGACACCCCTTGGGTGCGCCCCTTCCAACCTTCCGTTCAACCCCTGTGGTGGATGGGGCCTCGGAGATCTCGGGAACGCGGGCCTGGTCTCATGAAGTCCGGATTTTTTTGGAAGAGGGTGAGGATGGCGTTTATCGCAGCCGCTTTGAGCCTCCGGTGGGATTTGGCGTCTATCGCCGGTTGTTTGTGAGTGGATGCCGGCAGGCCACCCTCAATTTTTTGGTGGATCCGGGGTCTGACCTTCCTATCCGGATTTTGCGGGATCCGGTCTTTCCCT
>JBGSPC010000244.1:0-4539 GCA_041738805.1 Terrimicrobiaceae bacterium
TGGACCCACAGGAGGAGCCGGATTGGCCTGCCCTGCCGGGATCTGCAATTTGATTGTTCCTACGATTTCTTTAGCCATACGATAAATAGAGTGTTCCGCGATACCTGCGGAAAAGGGGTGGGAATCTGACAGCGAATTCCCACGGAGGCAAGCAGAAAACCGAATTTTCTATAAAGAATCTCCTGATCCCGCTGGAAACTCCGCAGAATCAGAAGACGTCTTTTCCGTAAAGGAAGGCGGTGTCCACCTTGGAGCGGGCGGATTTTCCGCTGAAGGATTCGAGCAGAATTTTTCCGTTTCCGGGTTTGATGGATCTCACACGGTCAAAGCCGGCCGGAATCGCAGCGACGCCGAGAATGGTGTTCACAACAAGGGGTTTGGTCGGGGTGAGGTTCAAACAGGTTGGAATCCCCTCCTGGTTCACGTCATTGGGAGTTGCCGAGTCTTTCAGGCCATAGTGGAAATAGGACGTGACTTCCTCAAGTCCAAGCACCCGGCGATGACGTCCATTCCACGGCGGGTAATGACGTCCGCCGTTGGAATGCCAAAGCACCGTGGATGCCAGAACCCGCGGATCTTTGAGCGAAAACCAGACATAGCGGGCCTGGGGAAAGGTCACAGCGGTCCATCCGAATTTTGTTCCTGGTTTTGCACTGACCATCACCAAATCTTCAAAACCTTCTCTTGCCGGGTATCTCGAGAGATCGGCGAGGGAGCCATCAGCCGCAGGAACTTTGGTCAGGTCTTTGAACAAAGCGCCGGGCTTCAAACTCGAGTAGCCGCCTTCCTCAGGTTTTTCAAAAGCTCTCGGGAAAACCTGTCCTCTGACAAAGCGGGACGTGGAAATCGTGCCGTGTTCCGAATCAAAGGCCAACATCGCATGGTGACCGAAATTCATTGGCCCGGTGCCTCCGCGGATCACATGACGGGAATACACCGCCGTGTGCCCCGCATGAAGGGCGATCAGCTTGGTCACGGTGGATTTGCGAATTTTCGTTTGCAGCTCAGTCTGGAGGCCCGTCCACTGGCCTTTGATGTCAGCCGTTTGGAAGTCCCAGCGATTGTTGGCTGTCTCCCCGTGGGGGGGATGCTTTTCGGTTTTCCATGGCTCTTCATTGCCGCCAAATGGCATGCAAAAAAAGTCTCCCCGCAGCACACGCAGGATCGGAGGCAGATCCCTGGCGTCCTTTCCTCCGGCCCATGGAGCCACATGAAAAGGAGACACGGTTTTATTACCGAGAACAAACTCCACGGGTCCGAGGTGCCCTCCGTCCCGGGTCAACGCAGCGGACACAAGATCAGAATGAATCTCATAACTCGGTTCGCCAAGAATACGCACGGTCTTCATGGCTCAATTCCTAATAGACAATCCCCGCGATGAAAACCGAAAACCATGGTGAGGTTGATTGCCCCGGCGTTGGAAGACTGCGATTATGCACAAAGCAAAGAAGTGGGCGGCCAAGGCTTGTCTCGCCGTAGGCCATGCGAAGGCGGAGACTGACGCGCCCCTACCCAGTGAAAGAACGGGCTGGCGCACACGCGGAGCGCCCCTTGGCTGGTAGGGCCGGGCAGTCCCTTGCCCGCCCACTTGTCGCTGGAACCAAGACTCACCATGGATTCCCGGATGGCCGCTGCGCCATGCTCGTTCTCACGTGACAAACATCTTGGGAGACGTCATTTTCCTTGAGGATATGGCCAGTGTTTTTGGAGAAGTGTTTCGGATTGCGACGTGGGGGGAATCCCATGGAGGTGGCGTGGGCGTTGTGATCGATGGGTGCCCGCCACGGCTGCCGCTTTCCGAGGCTGACATTCAACCGGAGTTGGACCGGAGGCGGCCGGGTCAGAGTGATATCGTGACCCCTCGCAAGGAGGCTGACACATGCACGATCTACTCGGGAGTGTTTCGTGGTCAGACGTTGGGGACGCCCATTTGCATCATGGTGGGAAACACGGATGCTCGCCCTGAAGCTTATCGCGAAATGGAGACCATGTTCCGTCCCTCGCATGCGGATTTCACGTATCAAACCAAATACGGTATCCGGAATTGGGAGGGCGGGGGACGATCCTCGGCAAGGGAAACCATTGGCCGTGTGGCCGCGGGGGCCGTCGCAAAAAAGTTGCTCTCCGTGCTTCATCCCGAAGTCGAAGTTCTGGCCTTTGTGGAAACCATCCATGACCTTCACGCGAGCGTGGATCCCCTCACCGTCCAATCTGCGGACATTGAAGCCAATGCTGTCCGCTGCCCGGATGCGGTCGCTGCCGGGGCCATGATCGAAAAAATCAAAGCCATCCGCGCCGAGGGCGATTCCATTGGTGGGGTCATTGGTTGTGTGGTCCGGGGTTTGCCTGCAGGGCTTGGGGAGCCGGTCTTTGACAAATTGGATGCTGATCTTTCCAAAGCGGTGATGAGCCTTCCCGCGACAAAGGGCATTGAATTCGGCAGTGGTTTTGCGGGAACTGAACTCCGCGGGTCGGAGCACAATGACGCCTATGTGATGAAAGACGGGCGCGTAGGAACGGCAACCAATCGGTCAGGAGGGATTCAGGGGGGAATTTCCAATGGAGAAGCCATCGTGTTTCGCACGGCCTTCAAGCCGACTGCCACGATTGCCAAAAGCCAGCAAACCGTCACCACGGAAGGCGAGGCAGCGGATCTGGCTGCGCGGGGCCGTCATGATCCCTGTGTGTTGCCACGGGCCGTCCCGATGATTGAGGCCATGGTGTGGTTGGTGCTGTGCGATCATGTGTTGCGTCAGAGGGCTTTGGATATTTTGCCGCGGGCATGACTGTCTCGACAGGTTCTCCATTTTGGCAGGCGGCGTTGCTGTTTTTTGCTGTGGTGTTTCTGCTATTCGAAGCATGGCGCGGCTGGCGGGCGGGAGTCGTTCGCACGGCCATCAATCTTCTGGCGTTGGTGGTCTCCGGGTTTCTGGCGGTGATGGTGGGTCAGGTGGCGGCCGGGATTTTTGGGGGAATGGATTCGCCTGCGGGAATGGGAGCGGCTGTGGTGATTGGTGGCGGAGTGGGGTTTGTTGTGTTTGTTGGGATCTGGCTTGTGGGGGCCCTGCTCTTCAAGCGCACTGAGCATCACAACTCGGGAATCTTCCGGCTCTTTTGGGGAGGAGGGGGCGCGCTGCTGGGGATTTTGACGGGACTGTTTCTGCTGTGGGGTGGAATCTCTTTGATCCGGACCATGGGAGCTTTGGCCGAAGGGCGGGCTGAAACCTCCGCGCGAAAATCCCAACCCGCCCCCCCTGTGGCGAAGGGACTGGTCACGCTGAAAGAATCTCTGGAGCTGGGGCAAGCCGGTGAGTTTGTCCGATCGGTCGACGTGCTGCCAGCAGAGGCCTATGAAATCATTGTGCAGATCGCACGCGTCACGAGCGATCAGGAGGCCATGCTTCGGTTTATCGAATATCCCGGCATCCAGCAATTGATGAACAATCAAAAGATTGCCGACCTGCTGGCTGACCCGGAAGTGCTTGCCGCCGCGGAAAAAAGAAATTTTATTGCTTTGATGAGCAACCCGGCTTTGCGGAAAGCGGTCGAAGATCCCGCGCTGGCCGAGCAACTCAAAACCATCGACCTGCGCGAGGCCCTCAAACAAGCCGTCGCCAAACCAACCCCGCGCTCCGCTCCAACTCCTCTCCAATCACCATGACCCACTACATCACAACCATCGGGCTTGAAGTCCATGTCCAACTCAAAACCCGCACCAAAATGTTTTGCGGGTGCAAGGTCGAATATGGGGCCGAGCCCAACACAAACGTTTGCCCCACGTGTATGGGAATGCCGGGAGCGCTTCCTGTGATGAATGAAGAAGCCCTTCGGCTCACGGCGCTCGCGGGGCTTATGCTCGGGTGCGAAATCCCGGAGGTGTGCAAATTCGACCGCAAAAACTATTTTTATCCGGACATGCCAAAAAACTATCAGATCAGCCAATACGATCTGCCGCTGTGTCTGGGAGGAGCGGTGCCGCTCCACGATCTGGCTTATCCAAAAGATGTGCAAAAAAGCATCGCCAATCCCGGAAAGAGTGTCCGCCTCGTGCGCATTCATTTGGAAGAGGACGTCGCGAAATCCTTCCACATGGAAAACTCAACCGGCATCGATTATAACCGCGCCGGAACCCCGCTTTTGGAAATTGTCAGTGAACCTGACATCGCCAGCGCAGAAGAGGCTTTTGCTTATCTCAGCGTGCTCCAGCAGGTCATGATCTATGGCGGCATCAGCGATGCGGACATGGAAAAAGGCCAACTGCGGTGTGATGTGAATGTCTCTGTTCGGCCAACCGAAGACTCCCCATGGGGCACAAAGATCGAACTCAAAAACCTGAACTCCATCTCAGGTGTTCGGCGTGCCCTTTTGTTTGAAGTGCCGCGTCAGATTGAAGTCCTCCAAGCGGGTGGCACTCTCCAACAAGAAACCCGGCGCTGGGACGATGACCTCGGGGAGACGACCCTCATGCGCATCAAAGAAAGCGCTCACGATTATCGATATTTCCCTGACCCTGACCTCATGCCGGTCAAAACCGCCTCC
>JBGSPC010000282.1:0-28270 GCA_041738805.1 Terrimicrobiaceae bacterium
CGAGGGCAAAATCGACCTTCGGGGATACCGGTTTGAGCACATCCTTCAGGATATTCAGACCCTCAATGAGCGGGCGGTGCGTGCCGAGTTACACATCTCGGCGGTTTCCATTCACGCATTGGCGCATGTTCTGGACAATTATGCGTTGCTTCCGAGCGGTGCGAGCATGGGGGATGGTTACGGCCCGATGTTTGTAACCCTCCAGGAAAATCCTCCCACCGGCGACGATGAGGCCCGGACGTGGCTTCGCAGCAAAAAAATTGCCATCCCTGGGAAAATGACCAGCGCCTATCTTTCCGCTCAGCTTTTTTTGGGTGCGGACTTTGAGCATGTGGTGGTTCCTTTTGATGAGATCTTTGAGGCCGTCAAGGCCGGCCGTGCGGACGTCGGGTTGTTGATTCATGAGGGTCAGTTGACCTACCAAGACGAGGGGTTTCACAAAGTCCTGGATCTTGGCGAGTGGTGGAAACGGACCAGAGGCCTCCCCCTTCCTCTTGGTGGAAACGTGATTCGCAAGGATCTTCCCGTGACGGTCAGGGAAGAAATCCGGGACATTCTGCATGAGAGCATTCAATACGGTCTCAAACACCGTCTGCCTGCCGTGGAGCACAGCATGGAGCACGCCCGCGGCATGGACGTGCCGCTTGCGGACCGGTTTATTGGTATGTATGTCAACGAATTGACCCTCGATTACGGGGACATTGGGCGTCGGGCCGTGGAAAAATTCCTCTCGGAGGCTGCCGTGGCGGGGTTGATTCCTGCCAACCCCCACATCGAATTTGTTTAAACCCATTTTTCGGATTTGCGTGAATCGCCGCTTGAGGCAACAATAAGAGGCTATCGCAAAAGGTTATTACAGTTGGGAACAGAAAGCGCGGGACACCCGAAGACGGCGTTTCGTGATCAAATGGCTTGTGCTTTTGCCACTGGCCATCGTGCTGCTCGCAGCACTCACAGCGTGGATTGGTTGGGAATTGCTCAGTGCCCATTACAGCAAAGAGGCCCAACGGTTCGATTTGAACCTGCTAGAAAATATGGAAGCCGCCTCGATCATTTATGACCGGCACGGCAAGGAGATGGGCAAAATTTTTATCCAGAACCGGAACCCGGTTCCTCTCGACAAAATTTCTCCCAAAATGGTCAAAGCCGTCATTGCAGCGGAGGACAATCGTTTCGAAAAACACAATGGGGTGGATTGGGCCGGCATTGCCCGGGCCGCTATCACAAACTACAGGAAGGGGCGGATCAGTCAGGGCGCCAGCACGGTGACCCAGCAACTCGCCCGCAATTCTTTCGAAATGCGGGAGCGCACCTATCAGCGCAAACTGGTCGAGATCTTTCTGGCCCAGCGAATCGAGGCATCCCTCAGCAAAGATGACATCATGCGTTTGTATCTCAACCGCGTGTATTTTGGCAGTGGGTTTTATGGGGTGGAGGCTGCGGCGCGAGGATACTTTGGCAAAAGCGCAGCCGACCTGGGAATCGGGGAAAGCGCCGTGCTGGCCGGCTTGCTGAAAAGTCCTCAGGCGCTGTCACCCTGGAACAACTTTGAGGCCTCCACGGAAGCCCGAAACTTTGTTCTCCGGCGCATGCGGGAGCAGGGCTTCATCACTAAGGACGAATACCGCGCTGAGATTGCCGCCCCTCTCCTTGTGACCAAAAGGACCAATCCTTTCAAAGTCTCTTACGCCATCGACACGATCCGCCAGCAGGCAATTGCCTCGCTGGGATATGACCGGGCCATGAACGGGGGTTTCCAAATCCACTCAACCATGGACTCGGCCATGCAAAAAGCGGCCGAGGATTCCGTGAAGAAGCACCTTGCCAAAATTGAAGCCATGTCCGGCTACAGCCACGAGACGTTTGATGCCTATCGCAAGCGGGTTCATGCCATCGAAGAAAAAATCAACCGCGGAGTCATGAGCGTCAAACTCCCGGAACCCAAATACCTCCAAGCCGCCGTTTTGGCACTTGATACCGCCACAGGCGGGATTCTCACGCTGGTGGGAGGGCGGGATTTTAAACACAGCGAATACAACCGGGCCAGCCAGGCGAGGCGGCCGATTGGCACGGCCTTCGCCCCCTTTGTTTATGCCGCAGCATACGAGCGGGGGGTCTTCCCGGGTGAACTTGTGGAAGACGCCTGCATTGATAATCGCTATGTGATGGTCGGCGGCGAGTCCGGCATCCTCGGAGAATGGGGTGTGGAACGTCCTGACAACGACTACGAAGGCAACATCCCCATGCGGGAAGCTCTGGCCAAAGGCAAAAATGCTTCAGCTGTGCGTGTGGGTTTCCGAGCGGGCCTGGACGAAGTGAAGAAAGTCTCTGCGGCCGCAGGGATCAAATCGCCTCTGCGATCATTTGCAAATGCCTACCTCGGCAGCAGTGAGATGACCTTGGAGGAACTCACCTTGGGCTACACGATCTTTGGCGGAGCGGGCATGCGGCCTGAGAAGCCGTTTATTATTAATAAAATCACCGATGCCGACGGGCATGTTGTTTTCCAGGAAAATCCTTCCAAAGTGCCAGCCATCAGCCGGGAGGCCGCCTATCAAGTGCACGCCGGGCTGGAAGATGCCCTCAGACTTGGCACCGGCTCGATTTCCTCCTCCTACGGGCTGGGAGACTTTCCTGCCGCCGGCAAAACCGGCACCGCTTACAATTTCACTGATACCTACTTTGTGGGTTATAACAGTTCGGTGACCACCGGGGTCTGGGTCGGGTTCGACAAACCCACCCGCATCTTTCGTGGTGCCTTCGGCAAAGACCTGGCCCTTCCTGTGTGGACCGATGTGATGAACGCAGCCGCCAAAGAATTTCCCGCCGTGAAAATCATCCGCCCCGAGACCTTGAAGGAGGTTGAAGTTTGCCGCAGCTCGGGATTGCTGGCCACTCCGCGCTGCAACCATGAGGTTTTTGACCCGAAAACAGGAAGCAACAGGGAGGTGTCGACGCTCTATGTGGAATATGCCACCGAGGCTCAAATGCCTAAAATTCCTTGCGATGTCCACGGCTCAGGGATCCGCACCTACGCCAGAGAATACGCCGAAGCGGATTGGCCCCGCGCTGAGGCGGCCATTGATCTCAGCCGCGTCCGTCCCATTGCGGTGAACTCACCCACACTGCTCGGGCTGACTGATGTCTATGCATCAATCCGCCCCGGAGGTCAGGGTTTTGATGATTCCGTACCGGTGGCCAAAGCCATTGCAGTGAACGACACCTCCGGCGTGGTGACTCCTGACTCGCCAGCCCCCTTCGTGCCTGGTGCCCTTCCTCCGCTGACCCTGCCCAACGAACTGGCTGCCCCCACGGAAATCGGTCGCCCCGGCGAGGATGGACTCCCTGTACGCCGGGCCGAAGCGGCTGAGCCCCGGTTGCAGCCGTTTGAAGTGCCAGTGCTCGCTGCCCCCACGCCCCCTCCGATCCGGTTTTAGCTGCGATGGATATCGTTTATTTCGATCTGGAGACCCAGCGCACCTTCAATGATGTCGGAGGCTATGACAAAAAAGGCGCCATGGGCATGTCCATCGGAGTTACCTACAGCACCGCTGACGGAGCTTACGAAATTTTTTCTGAAGCCCGCGCCGACGCGCTCGTGGCCAGGCTCCAGAAAGCCGATCTTGTTGTGGGCTACAACACCATCAGCTTCGATTACGAAGTGTTGATGGGTTACGTCGCGCTGGACCTTGCCCACATGCTGCCGTCCCTCGATCTTCTGGTGGAAATTGAAAAAGTTCTTGGCCGCCGGCTCAAACTTGAGGACGTGGCGCAAGGAAGTCTGGGAGTTGGCAAGGTCGCCGATGGGTTGGATGCCATTCGTTGGTTCCGGGAGGGACGCTTCATGGAGATCGCCGAGTATTGTTGTTATGACGTGAAGGTCACCAAACTTGTCCATGAATATGGGGTCGCCAATGGCGTGGTCCATTATCTGGACCGCTTCGGACAGAAGCAGGAAGTGGTGGTGGATTGGAAACGATGATTCAGCCGCTCAAATCCTCGCGCACAACATGGACCCTGCATTGGCTGGACCTCGACCAACCAGTTCCCACAGGCCCTGACTTTATCCTGCCCACGCTGCTCATCATTTGCGACAGCACCGGCCTGCCGGTTTCCTCCCCCACCCTGCTGGAGGAATTGGATCAAAGCCGGGTGGAAAATTTGTTGCTCAGGCTTTTTGACACCATGGGGGCGCCCGACCGCCTGCACATCAGCATAAGCGATGACTGGGATCAGGAAGCCTGGCGCGCATTTTCCGAAGAACAAAATGTGGAGATCCGTTTTCAGAAAATCGTGGACAGTGGTCCAGAAGAAATGAAAGCCCTGGCGCTTTCCGTGGTTCAACGGTTTTCGGGTGCGGATGGTATGGTGCTTCCCGGAGCAAAGGAAATTGCCCGGGGTTTGCTGAACACGGCCATGCGGGTGAGGTCGCCACGCAAGAAGGAAGCCCTTCTTCGAATGGCCATCGAGAGAGACTCGGACTGTGCGCTGGCCCGTGTGGAGCTTGCTGACTCGGAATTTCAAAAAGGCAATTGGAAGGCCTGCATGACAGCGTATGAGGAGGTCATCGAATCCGAGGGCCGTCGTTATAAGGACCGGAACCCCTCCTGGTGGATTGACCGCAGCACACGACCTTATCTGCGGGCCATTTATGGCCGTTCGATGACGCTCTGGCACCGGGGACGTCATGCTGAAACCGCCGAGCAGCTGCAGGAACTCCTCAACCTGAACCCCAGGGACAATCAAGGAGTCCGGTTTTTTATCCCGTTGTTATACCTCCTGGCGGAAGACCTGGAGTCAGCTTCAGCGGCCTTTGCCGACTACGAATCGTCCTATTCGAAAGATTACCCCGAGCCGTCCCTGCTTTTTGGTTGGGCTCTCTGCCACTCACTGCAAGGCGACGAAGCGGGAGCGCGCTCAAAATACCGCGAAGGCATTTTGAAAAATCTTTATATTGCTCCGATGCTTCTTGAGGAAACCAGCCCCCCGCGGGTCCTGTGGCTTCCCAATGATCGCGCGGAGCCCAACTACGCGTCCGAATTCACCGACTCCTACGCGGTGCTTTGGGATCGCGAGTCCGGGGCCTTGAGAATCCTCCGGGAAGTCTGGCAGGAAATGTCGCCGGAAATCTCCAGCCTCGTCAAACACCGGGAGCATATGTTCGATTTTCAAGATCAACGGTATGAACCGGAGTTCAAAAAGATGTGGCAGGAACTCCTTGATCAGGATGACCGGCTCTCGGATGCCATGAAATAAAGCATGTTCCTTGAGTTCATGCGGGCACTCATGTAGAGAATCCCCCATGGCCTTCGACACGGACTCGTTTGAAAAGCTGGGTGCCTTCTACCTCGGGCGACCCTACGACCTGGATTCTAAAACCGGAGCAGACACCCCTCTGCTTTACAAATCCCGTGACTTGGTGACTCATGCCGTGTGTGTGGGAATGACCGGCAGCGGCAAAACCGGTCTGTGCCTCGCTCTCCTGGAGGAGGCCGCCATTGATGGGATCCCGGCGATCATCATCGATCCCAAAGGAGACCTCGGGAACCTGATGCTGACTTTTCCCGACCTCCGTCCGGACGACTTTCTTCCATGGATTAATCCCGAAGACGCGGCCCGCAAAAACCAAACGCCGGAGGAGTTTGCGGCTGGCCAGGCTGACCTGTGGCGCGAGGGTCTTGCAAGTTGGGGAGAAGGCCCTGACCGCATCCGTCACCTCAAAGAAAAAGCCGAAGTCGCGATCTACACCCCGGGGAGCACGGCAGGGATTCCGGTCAACGTTCTTGCGTCCTTCGATGCCCCCGAAACCCGTGACCCTGAAGAGCTCAGCGAGCGTGCCCAGACATCTGCAGCAAGTCTCCTTGGCCTCCTCAAAATCGCGGCTGACCCGATTCAAAGCCGGGAGGGAATTTTTCTGTCAACCCTCTTCACCACGGCCTGGCAGGCAGGGCAGGACCTCTCTCTGGAAAGCATCATTGCAGGAATCCAGCACCCGCCCTTTTCAAAAGTTGGCGTTCTGGATTTGGAGACTTTTTATCCTTCCAAGGACCGCTTTGCCCTCGTGATGGCCCTGAACAACATCCTTGCCTCCCCGGCCTTTGCCACCTGGAGAGAAGGCGCTCCCCTCGACATTTCAAAGACCCTGTATACTCCCGATGGAAAGCCCCGGCTTGCCATTTTTTCCATTGCCCATCTGGGTGATGACGAACGCATGTTTTTTGTGTCTCTCCTCCTGAACGAAGTTCTTTCCTGGACGCGGGCACAGAGCGGCACAACCAGCCTGCGCGCGATTCTCTACATGGACGAGATCTTCGGGTATTTGCCGCCATCGGCAAACCCGCCGTCCAAGCGCCCCATGCTCACGATGTTGAAGCAGGCACGGGCTTTTGGCGTGGGCGTGGTGCTGGCCACCCAAAACCCAGTGGACCTTGATTACAAAGCCCTGTCAAATGCGGGCACCTGGTTTATCGGGCGCCTGCAAACCGAGCGCGACAAGGCACGGGTTCTTGACGGGCTGCAGGGGGCTTCCTCGGCGGGGAAATTTGACCGTCAGAAAACCGAGGCGCTCCTCGCCAGCTTGGGCAATCGGATTTTTCTGATGAACAATGTGAATGATGATGCTCCCACAGTTTTTGAAACCCGATGGGTGATGAGTTATCTGCGTGGCCCGCTCACCCGGGACCAAATCCGCAAACTCATGGAGGGGCACAACCAGCCGTGGGCCTTACCGGCTCCTATCCTTACCCAGGCTTCCGCTCCCGCAGAATCCGGCGGCAGCCGACCTCCTCTGCCCCCCGCGATTCCACAAGTGTTTGTGCCCTCGAAATCTCCCTCTCCGCAATACCGGCCCGTTCTGATTGGTGCGGCAGACCTGACCTACAAAGACACCAAGTCCGGTTTCGAGACCACCCAAAGCGTTCTTCTTGCCGCAGAGCTTCCCTCAGCGATGACATCAGTCGATTGGGCATCCGCCGAAGTGCTGGATATCCCGTTGACAGCACTAACAAACGAACCTGCTGACGGAGCAGCCTATGAATCCGTGCCTGCCCTGGCCTCTCAAGCCAAAAGCTACACGTCCTGGGAGAAAGAATTCCGGTCATGGCTGGCAAGCTCACGAACATTGGAGGTCCTCACCTGCAAAGACCCCCAGGCGGTCTCCGGGCCAGATGAAACGGAGGGGGAATTCCGTGCCCGGCTCGCCTTGAAAGTTCGTGAATCCCGGGATGAAGCCGTTGAGGGTCTCCGCAAAAAATTCGCTCCCCGTCAGGCTGCTCTCCAAGCCCGGCTGGAGCGGGCGCACGCTGCCCTCGAGCGACAAAAGCAACAGGCTTCGGCTGCCACCATGCAGACCATGATCTCCGTGGGATCCAGCCTGCTCGGAGCTTTCCTTGGAAAAAAAGCCATCAGCGCCACCAACATCGGCCGGGTGACCACAGCAGCCCGTGGCGTCAGCCGGTCCATGAAAGAGGGCTCCGAAGCCGCCACCGCAGGCCAATCGGTCGAAAATGTGCAAGCCCAGGTGGCAGAACTTGAAACCGAATTTGCCGCGGAAGCCGCCGCTCTCACGGCCCGCGAGCCGGAATTCGTCAAACTTCCGCTCAAACCCCAGCGCGGAGGGATCAGCGGTCTCCGCCTCTCCCTCGGCTGGCTCCCGCAATAATCCCCTGTGTCCAAACAATCAGGCCGATTGCCCGCCATGCCCGCCACCCTGACCTCGCTTCGCATCCGGAACCTTGCGCTTGTTGAGGAACTCTCATGGGAACCCGGGGCGGGATTCACTGCCATCACCGGTGAAACCGGGGCCGGTAAGAGTGTCATCATCGGCGCTCTCAATTTGCTCGTGGGCGAGCGGGCAGATAAATCGCTCATCCGTTCGGGGGCCGAAACCTGCACGGTGGAAGCAGTGTTTGACGGCGTAGCGGATCCCCGGTTGGTGTCGATTTTGGAAGAGGCAGGTGTGGAGCCCTGCGAGGAAAAGCGACTCCTGCTCAAACGCTCGCTATCGACGGAGGGTTCGGGTCGGCAGTTTGTGAATGGATCCCCCTGCACCTTGTCCCTCCTCCGATTGCTGGGAGTTCAGTTGGTTGATCTTCATGGACCGCACGATCATCAAAGCCTCTTTTCCCGCGATCAGCAAACAAGGCTTCTAGACAGCTTTGCAGGCGCTGATTCTTTGAGAGCGGAGTTTTTCGAAGCCCGACGCAACCTCGCAGCTCTGGAACGCGAACACCGCGGGATTCATGAGAATGAACAAGCGGCTCTTCGGGAAATCGATCTGCTCACGCATCAGACCACAGAAATATCATCAGCCGATCTCGACGCCGGGGAGGAGGAAGTCCTTGTTTCCAAACACCGGGCTGCAGCCAATGCCACACGAATCCTGCAACTCTGCGGCGGACTCTCGGCCAAGATCTCCGGTGAGGAGTTTTCTCTCCTTAACGGCATCTCCGATGCCGTCCGCTCAACCCGCGAACTCTCGAAACTCGACCCTGCCGCTGAATCTTTGGTTTCTTTTTCGGAGGCTGCCTCCGAGGCTCTCGCTGAGTTGGACTCGGGCCTGCAAAAGTATGCTGATGATGTCGACGCGGACCCCGCAGCCCTCGCCGCCGTCGAGGCCCGTCTCGACCTTGTCCAAACCCTCAAACGCAAGTATGGAGCTTCCATACCCGAAATCCTCGACTTCGGGCATCAGGCCACCTCCCGCTTGAACGAACTCCAAGGGCGCGCCGCCCGCTCCGGCGAACTCGATGCCGAAATCCAAAAAGCCGCCTCACTCCTCAAAACCAAAGGGGCCCGCCTGACAGCTAAACGCCAGGAAGCCGGACGGGCTCTGGAGAAAAAAGTCACGTCAGGATTGAAGGACCTCGGATTTGCCAAATGCGAGTTTTCGATCTCGCTGGAAAAACTCCCGGAACCCGGCCCCCAAGGCATGGAGATCGCCGAGTTTGTGTTTTCACCGAATCCGGGAGAGGACGCCCGCCCCCTTCGTGCCGTCGCATCCAGCGGGGAAATTTCCCGTGTCATGCTCGCTCTCAAGGGGGCCCTCGCGGAACAGGACGAAGTCCCGTTGCTGGTCTTTGACGAAATTGATTCCAATGTGGGCGGCGAAATCGCAACCCGGGTGGCCGTGCGCATGCGGGCCCTGTCCGCCAACCGTCAGGTTCTTTGCATCACCCACCTCCCCCAGGTTGCCGCCTCCGCCCACAATCACTTTGTGGTTTCGAAGGAAGTCCGCGACGGACGAACGAAAACCTCCCTGCACCCCACAAAAGATGAGTCCCGCATCACCGAAATTGCCCGCATGCTCGGGGGCAAATCCGCCACCGCCATTGCCCATGCGAAAGACCTCCTGGCGGACAATTAACTGATGAAGCCTTTTCTCATCATCGGTAGCGCCAACGTGGATTTTATCATGCGGGTCGGCCATCTTCCCGGACGCGGGGAAACCGTGACAGCCAGCGAATTTGCGCAGACTTTTGGAGGAAAAGGCGCCAATCAAGCCGTGGCCGCCGCACGCGCGGGAGGACGGACGCAGTTCATCGCCTGTTTGGGAAATGACCCCTATGCTCCCCTCATGCTGGAAAACTTTCGGCGCGATGGACTCGATGTCTCTTCCATCCTTCACAGTTCGGAGCACCCCAGCGGCTCGGCGCTGATCATGATTGAAGAGGGTGGCATGAATTACCTCACCGTTTCCGCAGGATCGAATGGCGCCCTGACTCCTGAACACATCCGCGAATGCCGCCCCCTCATCACCTCGGCTGGTTTGATTTTGCTGCAAATGGAAATTCCCGTGGAAACGAACATGGAAGTTCTTGCCATCGCTCACGAGGCGGGAGTTCCTGTGATGCTGAATTACGCTCCAGCCCGATTGATAGAGCCCGCCCTGCTCACACAACTCGATACCCTGATCGTAAATGAAACAGAAGCGCGTGAGCTCGCAGGCATCCTTCCCAGGGATCTGGACACAGCACAGAAAGCCGCTGAGGCTTTGTCAGTGCTGGGACCCAAACGCGTCATCCTTACCATGGGAGAAGCCGGTGCATGGTGTCAGGACGGTTCGGACCGTTTTCATAGCCCTGCCTTTGCCGTAAAACCCGTGGATTCGACCGCCGCCGGAGACACCTTTTGCGGAGCCTTGGGAGTGGCAATGCTGGAAGGTTTGTCCCTGCGCGAGGCCGTGCGTTTTGCGTCCGCTGCCGCAGCGCTCAGCGTCACACGGCTGGGAGCCCAGCCGTCCATTCCATCAAGGAGTGAGATTGAGAAGATGATTCAAAGAGGAAATTGAATTGAATTTCAACCCAGCCACGATAATGTCTGGAATTAATCTCTCTAATGTCAGAAAAAAACTATCTCGCCTGTGATCTCGGTGCCGAAAGCGGCCGGGTCATGTTGGGCACCTTAAGCGGCGGAAAAATCACCCTGAAAGAATTCCATCGGTTTCCAAGCGCGGTGGTCAATGTGGGCGGCACTCTTCGCTGGAATATTTTACAGATCTTCGAAGAAATCCGGGTGGGTCTACGGACCGCCGGTAAAGAGGGGCTCCGCATTTCCAGCGTCAGCACTGACTCCTGGGGCGTGGATTATGTTCTACTCAAAGATGGGGAACCCTGTTTGACGATTCCGTTTCATTATCGCGACGGACGGACCGATGATGGATTTGCGCGCGTTTTTCCAAAAATCGGGGAGGATGCCATTTTTGAAAGCACGGGGATTCAGTTCATGGTGTTTAACACAATTTTTCAACTGAATGATGATGTGGAAAAACGTCCGGAGGTTTTGGCTCTCGCCGATGGATTTCTCAACATTGCCGACTACTTGAATTTTCTGATGAGTGGCGTCGCCCGGGCGGAAGCGTCCCTGGCGAGCACGACCCAGCTTTACAATCCCAGGAAAAAAACCTGGGCGTGGGATGTGATTTCAGCCATTGGGCTCAAGGAGTCCCTCTTTCCGGAGATCGTGCCTTCCGGAACTGTGTTGGGGCCACTCCTGCCGGAACTTGCACAATCGACCGGCCTCTCGGATGTCCAGGTGGTCGCAACCTGCTCCCATGACACCGGGGCAGCCATTGCTGCTGTTCCAGCCGAGGGTGATGACTGGGCTTATTTGAGCTCGGGCACTTGGTCCCTGCTCGGCGTGGAATCTTCCCAACCGATTATCAACGAACAAAGCCGGCGTCTGAATTTCACCAATGAAATCGGTTATGGCGGAACAACGCGTTTCCTTAAAAACATTATTGGCCTCTGGATCATCCAGGAATGCCGTCGAACGTGGGCCGCAGAAGGTCAGGACTATGATTACAGCACTCTCACCACCCTCGCTGCGGAGGCCGCCCCCCTGCGCAGCCTGATTTTCCCGAATGCATCCCGGTTCTCCAAGCCCGGCGGCATGCCGGAAAAAATTGCTGCGTTTTGCCGGGAGAGCAGTCAACCGGTTCCCTCATCACCCGGTGAATTTGTTCGCTGCACCATCGACAGCCTCGCTCTGCTTTACCGCAAGACTCTTGAAGAGTTGGTCTCTGTCACTGGAAAGACGATCACCCGCCTGCATATCGTGGGAGGCGGAAGCCGGAATGCGGTGCTCAATCAAGCAGCGGCAAACGCCACTGGACGAACCGTGCTGGCCGGCCCCGTCGAAGCAACCGCTCTCGGAAATGTGCTCATCCAGGCTCTCGCTTTGGGCCACCTCTCAAACATCTCGGAACTCCGCACCGTGATCAAAAATTCGTTTGAGCCCGAGATTTACACCCCGTCCCAGACGCCGGAATGGGAAGAAGCGTTTCACCGTTTTGAAAAACTCCCACGCGAATGAAGGTCAGCCTTTTTATTCCGTGTTTTGTTGATGCCCTTTTCCCCAAAGCCGGCATGGCCGCCGCTACCGTGCTCGAGCGTCTTGGTCACACCGTCGATTACCCGGAGGGCCAAACCTGCTGCGGCCAGCCCCCTTTTAACACCGGCATGTGGGACGAGTCCCGTGAAGTTGCCCGGCGTCAGCTCAAAGTTTTTAAACCCTGTGAAGTCATTGTTTCGGTTTCAGGCTCGTGCGGAGCGATGATGAAAGTGTTTTATCCCGAGCTTTTTCAGGGAGACCCTGACGAGGCGGCAGCAAAAGACATCGCCGCCAAAACCCACGAGTTTTCGGATTTTTTGGTCAATGTTCTTGGGGTCACGGATGTTGGCGCGAGGTTCCCCGGCAAGGCGACCTTCCATGATGGTTGTCATGGCCTCCGGGAACTCGGTCTCAAACAGCCTCCCCGCAAACTTCTGGCCGAAGTCCGTGACCTGGAACTCGTCGAGATGGGCGAAGCCGAAACGTGCTGCGGATTCGGAGGCATGTTTTCTGTCAAATTCCCGCGCATTTCAGCTGCCATGGGTGAGGTCAAATGTGACTCCATCATCGAAACGGGGGCCGACTTTGTGATCTCCAATGACTCCAGCTGCCTCATGCAAATCGATGGCCTCTTAAACCGAACCAGCCGATCCCGCAAGTGTCTCCACCTCGCCGAGGTCCTCGCCCAGCAATGAGGGCGCCCACCGCAGCGGAAAAGGAAAC
This sequence comes from Terrimicrobiaceae bacterium, assembly GCA_041738805.1. Taxonomy (GTDB): domain Bacteria; phylum Verrucomicrobiota; class Verrucomicrobiia; order Chthoniobacterales; family Terrimicrobiaceae; genus JAJTZA01. The sequence goes on from JBGSPC010000282.1 coordinate 12,553, forward strand.
GGTTTTCGAACCTCTGAGTGCGAAGAAACGCGTTTCGAAACAAAAGTTGTTCCAACTTCCGCTACCCTAAAAAATGCCCACACCCGTTCAGGAGTTCAAGACCAGTGCCAAACGGCTCACCGCCGATTTGCGTCACCGCGGTCTGATTCAAAAGGCGCTTTCCGGGTATTACGTGAAGCGGGATGAAAACAAGGCGAGGTTTCAGAGCTGGCAGGGAGCGCGCGATCTTGCTGCGGAAATCAAATACGAGGCCGTCAACCATCTCGACAAATACCTTGTGGAGTTTGCTGACAAAATTGCGGCCCGCGGGACGGTTGTGCATTGGTGTCCGGATGGCAAATCCGCGCGTGAAGCCATCCTCAAAATCGCCTCCGAGAACGGTGTTCGTTCGATCATCAAATCGAAGAGCATGACGACCGAGGAAATCCACCTGAACGAGGCCTTGGAAAAAAACGGCTACGGGGTTTTTGAATCGGATCTTGGGGAATACATCGTGCAATTGCGTCATGAACCTCCCTACCACCTGGTGTTTCCGGCCATGCACCTCACCCGTGGTGAGATCAGCGACCTCTTCACCAAAGAGCTGGGCAGCGCCCCCACGGATAGCCCGGAAGAACTGACCATGATCGCCCGTCGGGTGATGCGCAAAAAATTCTGTGAAGCGGATATGGGCATCAGCGGAGCAAACTTTGCTGTGGCGGAGACCGGCATGATCTCTATCACAGAAAACGAAGGCAACGCCCGTCTGACGACCGCCCTGCCCCGCATTCATGTGGCCGTCCTGGGCATCGAAAAAGTCCTCCCCCGGATGCAGGACCTTGCCCTGTTTCTGCCGATGTTGGCGACCTCTGGAGCCGGCCAGGCACTCACCTGTTATAACACGATGTTCGGCGGACCCCGCCAGCCGGGAGAAACGGATGGGCCGGAGCAATTTCATATCATCCTCCTTGACAACCGGCGCACCGAACTCCTTGCAGACGCCGAACAGCGGGATGCCCTCCACTGCATCCGCTGTGGAGCCTGCTTGAATGTCTGCCCGATTTTCAAAAACGTGGGAGGTCACAGCTACGGCACAACCTACCAGGGCCCCATCGGCTCGGTGATCACCCCGCACCTCCGCGGCCTGCAGGATTGGAAACACCTTTCCGGTGCCAGCTCTCTTTGCGGAGCCTGCACGGAAACCTGCCCGGTCAAAATCAATCTCCACCACCACCTGCTCCACAACCGCAGAAACGCCGCCGCCCAAAAAACACTTTGGTGGGAACGGATCGCCTTCCGGGGTTTTGTGATCCTCATGAACACCCCCTGGCTTTACCTCCTCTCACTTAAACTCGGCCGCATTGGTCAGGTTTTCCATCCCCTGGTGGACAAATCCCCGTTCGACCCGCTTCAAGCCTGGACGCGAAGCCGCACGTTCCCGAAACTTGCCAAAAAAAGTTTCCATGAACTGTGGAAGGAACGGCAAAAGTTGTCATGAGTGGACGCGAAACCATCCTGGCCAGAATTCGTGAGGGGCTCACCCAGCCCGCACCGCACCCCCACACCTCGAACCATCAAGTCGAGACATCCAGCGAAATGCACGAGGCCCGTGATTGGCTGCCACCGGTGGGGAATTCCCTGACCGATCACATTGAACTTTTTCGCAAAAACGCGGAGGCCCTCAAAGCCACGTTTCAGATTTTTGATAACGAATCGTCCGCAGCCGCTGCCCTTGCGTCATTGGCCTCGGGTTGGAAAAAGGTGGCCGTTCATCAAAGCCCTTTCATCGAACCCCTGCTCCCCGCGCTCGAGATCTCCGGGGTTCAACTTCTTTACACTGACGAAGCATACGAAAAATCAGACCTGGCCGCCTGCGACGCCGGCATCACAACCTGTGAATGCCTTGTCGCCCAAACTGGTAGCGTCCTTGTCACGTCTTCCACCTCCGGCGGTCGAGCCCTGTCGGTTCTGCCCCCGCATCACATCGTGATCGCCCGTCGGCAACAACTGCTGCCCGACCTTCAAGCCGCCTTTGCACATGTGGAAACCGCGTTCGGCAAAAATCCTCCCAGCATGCTCTCGTTCATCACCGGCCCCAGCCGCACCGGTGACATCGAACGCATCCTCGTTTTAGGAGCCCATGGGCCCAAAGAGCTGACAATCTTCCTGGTGGATTAGCGCCCCGCAAAGCGGCAGTAACACGCCATGGCAATCCACATTCGTCATGAAGAACCAGCTGACATCGCAAGGATTTCAGAAGTCACCAAGCTGGCCTTTTGCAACGCAGCACACACTTGCGGGCGGGAGCACAGCCTCATTCGTGGGCTGAGGACTTCAGGCGTATTAACGTTCTCTTTGGTTGCTCTGTCAGAGCTTGGGATCGTTGGCCATGCTGCGGCTTCACCAGTGACAGTGATGAAGGCATCTGGAGACTGGTTTGGGGTTGGCCCAGTTTCAGTTCTGCCTGATTGTCAGAGACAGGGTATTGGCAGCCAACTGATGATTTCTTTACTTGAGCAGATGCGAACCCATGGAGCGCGGGGTTGCGTTTTGGTTGGCGACCCGCAGTTTTATACGCGATTCGGATTTCAGAGGGATGACTTGCTTGTCGTGCCTGAAGCGCCGGTTGAGGTAACTCTAAGTATTCGCTTTCATCCCTGCGACGACCACGGAACAGTTATGTTTCATCCAGCATTTTTGGCAGCGCTGGCAGGACAAGAGCAGCCTCCAATGGGACATAAGTCGACATCCCCTCCAAGCAGGAGGTAGTTTATGCATCCTTTGCGGTCCCGCCCCTTTATTCCCGGGCAGATAATTACCCCATACGCGATCAAACTCAGATTCGAAGATCACAGGCCACATCACGGAGAGTCATAGCTGGCCATCACATTTCCACTGATCGAACGGCCTTTTCGTTCGTTAGTTTTTCACGGTTTGCTCGCCATGGAGACCGCCAACTCATCAATCCCCAGCGTACTCACGGCGACCATTTCCATTGGGATTTTTCCAAAAATCGGCCCCACCTTTTATTAAAAGGATGAACGCCATCGACGGCACCATCAGAATTTTCGAGCGGGCGGCCCTCATTCGCCCACGCAAAGATTGAACCCTTCAAGTTAAAGACGTGGGTGAAACCTGCTTTCTGGAGCTCCCTTGCAAGAATGGCTGATCGATACCCAACGGAACAATAAACAACAAGACGTTTGTCTTTTGGGGTGTCGAGGCGCTCAAGCCATGCTGCCAGGGGCTTACCGGCCAGAACGGCGCCCGGCAAACGGCTGACCTCAAATTCTTCAGGCTCACGGACATCAATCAAAAGGGTGGAAGAAGCAGGAAGAGACCTGGCAAGTTCGTCGGTTGTGATAAAAACCACATCAGAGAATTCCTTCTGGAGACCATCCCCATAGATGCTCAGGTCGTCAGCAAGGACGAGACCCATAGCGGTCCAAAGCAGGAAGCCGAACAGAGTGAAGGTCACATTACTTTTGAATCTCATTTTGTCTCCTCCGGGTTGAGAGTCGCCATGTTTGCCTTCTACTGCCGACCGGCGTGTCCGAATCATCTTATGAACGAAGGTCGCGGCGCCGCGCGTTCCCTCCCTGATTGACGGGCCCATGCCAACATCTGAGGGCACCTTCATTCCGTATCCTTCGTGCATACTCCGGGCAGAATAAAAATGGCCCACACAAACACGCCTGCAACCCAAGCCATGGCGGCATACGCATAGTGACTTAACCGAACGGCGGGAATCCAATCGGCGGAAACCCGTGTGAGCATGGCAAGGGTCACCAGTGCCGTCAGAAGAAGCACAGACCAAAGTGTCGAACAAAATTTGTCTTCCTGGCCGCTGTGCCCCAGCACAACCCTGCTGGCCACAATCAGAATCAGCAAGCTGAACCCGCTGATAAACAGCAGGTGTAACAGGGAGAATGATTGCCCCGGCCAGATGACCATCAGCACATACGCAAGCGGCATTGACAGCATCGCTATTCGCAATCCCAGAGCGAGTGAGCCGCCACCGAACCCTGCCCGATGCATAGGCACCTCCCGATACAAATAGGTGCCCATGCCGATTGCCCGTAACGCGTTTCCAATCCGGGCTTCGCCAAGAGCCTCCGCAACGAAGCCCCCCATCACCACCCCGCCGCACAGCGCTGCAAAACCCGCTTGCGACAACCAACCGGGTGGCAGAGTGAGAGACGAGGGAAAACTCTGACGATTGGGCAGCCCAAAAAACCTTGGCAACAAAAAGGCTCCGACCCCCATGATTGGAAACACCAGATAGCCCTGATGAAGCAGCAAGCGGCCCAGAGGCAGCGCCCAGAACGGCAGGAGGGACGGTGCAGCGTCCACTACCACATGTACCCCCGCTCCAAACAGGGCCGAGCAAAGTCCAAGGAAAACCAACACAAATGCCGGTGGCGGAATGTCCTTCCGGAAAAGCCAGCCCCGAACCATCAAAAGGCCGATCAGAGTTGCCATGGTCATAAAAAAGAGCTGGTCACCATACGCCGTGTGTCCGGTGATATGAAGTGAGGCAACACCAATCACCGCCCCTGCAAAACCCAGGGTCTCCAGGATGCTCCACTGCGGCACATCGAGCATCCGCGGCAAGGCCGTTCCTAAAAACCCGATCACAAAGGCTGTGGCAAACCCCTCGATCATCACGCGGGCGTGCCACTGACCCGGATAGGTGCTGGTCACATGCCAGATGTAAAGCGGCCACATCATCACTCCCGCCACACCAATCAGCGCACCCAGCGGAAACAACAAACGAAACGGCTCCCCGGCTGCGACCAACCGCCAGTAGTGGTCAGCCACCACCCCAGCCCGCTGATGCACATTCAAGTTCGGACCTCCTGCCGAGAGTGCTCCTTGGCCCCGCTCTTGGGTATTGATGGTGAGGGAGGCATTGCTGTTGCGATGGGAACGAGATTTTCAGGCACTGAAGAATAAACCAGGGACCGGTCAATTTCATTAATAAATTAATGATATGAAGGATGTTGGTCGATCAATATTGACTCAGTTGTTTCGTGTCACAGCAGGAAACGTCAGGCGCTTTGCCAACAGAGATCACTCATCGCGAACCGGGCAGAGGAGTTGGATAATCGATTAAAGGGACTTAAGGTCCCCTAGCAGGGAGAGCCCCTTCTCGTGGTTGTACCGGTCATCCTTGGGACCATTTTCCAGTGACAAAACGCCGCGCGGGCAGACGGCGGCACAAAGTCCGCAGCCCACGCAAGAAGCGCGAATAATATTTTGTCCACGCTGGGCATAGTGGCGGACATCGATGCCCATCTCACAATACTTTGAGCAATTGCCGCAGGAGATGCACTGCGCACCGTTGGTGGTGATCCGGAAACGGGAATTAAACCGTTGGAGGAGACCAAGAATGGCTGCCATCGGGCAGCCAAACCGACACCAGACCCGCGTGCCCATCAAGGGATAAAATCCCACACCGATCACCCCGGCAAAGGCTGCCCCGATCAGGAATCCATACCACTGGCGCAAAAGATACACCGGCCCTTTCAGCACGTCGGGCATCACGGGTTCGAACCAAAGCAAAGTTGTCAGGATAACAATCAAGGCAAGGACACTGTGGATCGTCCATCGCTCGATTTTCCAGGCCTTCAGAGATTTGTCAGAGTTCTGACGAAATGAATCCCCGGCCGTGTTGGCCAAACCGCCGCACCCGCAAACCCATGAGCAATACCAGCGCTTTCCATAAAAGTAGGTGAGCACCGGCGTTGCAATGAGGGTTCCTATAACAAACCAACCCACAATAAAAAACCCGATATTTCCGGCTTGGAGGAATTGATCGAGCGTACCAGGAAAAAGTTTATCGTAAGCCAGTGGCCACAGATAGCTAAGATAGACTTCCGGTTGATTGAGTTTTGCAAAAACAGCAGGGAGTAAATACGCAAAACCCAGCTGAGTGATCATAATCACTGACGTTCGGAGAATTTGGTAGCGGCTGTGACGGTACTTTGCGATCGCTTTGGCTCCCATCACAAGAATCGCAAAGGTGTAGAACGTGCCATACACAAACCACTGATCAGCAGCTTTCCCGCGCAGAGCCTGGCTCAATGGGTCATGCAGCCGGATCAGCCCATCGAGCAACCCGGGAAACCAATAGAGCACAATATAAAAGGAGGTCAGCAGAATGGCTAATGACCACCCCCAGGCACCGCGGGCAGTAAGGCTATCAGTGGTTTTTCGGTTGTTGCGAATACCCGGTTTGTCAGTGAGGTGTTTGTGAAGGCCAAAGGTCAGTCCTCCCCCGGCGATGGAAGCCCATGCCACGGCCAGCCAAAGCGCACGGGTTGCTTCCGGCATTTTTGATGACACTCCAAACAACGAAGCGGCGAGGAGGAGGAGCCCCGAGGCAACAAAAGCAAGGGCTGTCTTTTCCAAAACACCCAGACGATCACCGGAATGTGCGATGGAATGACTTTCGTACGAGAGATTTGATGTGAGATCGTTCATGAAATAGCAGGTTTGGCACACAGAGGCACAGAGGTCACAGAGGAGGATTCCTTCATGCTCCCACCTCTGTGACCTCCGTGCCTCTGTGTGCGAAAAGGTTTTTTATAAAGTCGGAAAACAGTCCCTTTCGTGTGCGAAGGCGGGCGGGGAATTGCGGAAATTCCGCCTGAAACGCCGCAAGGATATCGGGCTCATACTGGTGATAAAACTCCGGATCAAAGTTGGCAGCGCCAAGGTCAGACAGAACGTCTGTGACCGGAATTTTGCCAGCAATCCAGTGCTCCCAAACAACATGCCTGTGCCGGAGGCCAAAAACATTCACACCGGTCACAGCGCCACTTTCTTTCTCAAACCGAAGCCGAATGGAGATTCGCCCGTCCTTGTCCTCCCAGAAAAAATCTTCTTCTGCTGGTGTGGGTTGAGAAAGCACAACCCCATAAGTCTGATACTCGATGTCAAAGAACTTTGCCGAATTAAACCAAATTCCTGGTTTATAAGTGCGTTCCTCCCCGCAGAGATTCGCGGCAATGTGCTCGCCATGGATTTTTCCCGTATACCAAACCTGTTCCACCGGACGTCGACCGGGTGGCACCTCGCGGTGCTGGGCGCAGTCCCCCCCAGCCCAAACATGCGGCGTGGAAGTGCGAAAACACGAATCCACAAGAATCCCACGATCGCAGGCCACACCAGCGTCTTTGGCCAGAGCCACATTGGGGCTCACGCCTGCTGTAAGAAAAACCATCTCGCAAGGAATCTCCTCACCTGATTTTGTGACGACAGCCCGGGCTCGCCCTTTGGAATCAGACAGAACCTCCTTGAGTTCGGATTCCATGCGCAAATCCACTCCATGACGCAGAATCTCCCGTCCCACCAAGGCCGCATCACCTCCCGGGAGAACGGAATTCCAAAACAGCTTTTCTCTCACAAGGAATGTGACCTCGATACCTCGGGAGAGGAGCATTTCCGCCACCTCCACACCTATTAATCCGCCTCCGGCAATCACCGCACGGCGGGTCGTGGGTGCATATTTTTCCATATTCTCCAGGTCCTGATAAGAATAGAGCCCCTGGACCCCTTCGAGATCCTGACCCGGCCAGCCAAACTTGTTTGGCCTGGCACCTGTCGCCAGAATCAGTTCGTCATAGCTCAAAAAATCTCCGCCCTGAAAGTTCAAGCGCTGGTTCCCAGTGTCGATTTGTTCCACCCACCCATGCTTGAGCTCAATGCGGTTTTTTGGCCAGAAATCATCGGAATAGGGTTTGGTGTCCTGATAGGTCAGGTCTCCCATAAAAATATACATGAGAGCCGTGCGGGAAAAATGATGCTCCGACTCCCCGGAAACGACGGTGATACGGTCATCACAGCGTTTGCGAATATATCGTGCGGCTGTCACTCCGGTGATTCCATTGCCGAGAATGACGATATGGCGGTTGCTCATTGAGTTTTAGAGGATTCAGACGACTTTTTTATTCCACGACGCCCAACACGGATAGATTATTTCTGGTGGACAGTCATCCATGCTTATGAGCAGAGCGTATACCAAACGATGTTGGTGATTGCGAAGCGGGTTAATTCTTGGGAATAACAAGCCACCAAGTCATCTCAAACTCTAAATCCATGAAAACCGAAAACTCTGTCAGAGACCGATACGCCAATGCCGCCAAAGCCCAGGAAGCCGCTCTCTGTTGTCCCGTGGACTACAACCCAGAATTCCTCAAGGCGATACCATCAGAAGTCATTGAGCGCGATTACGGCTGCGGGGACCCATCAAAATATGTCTATCCGGGTGAAACCGTTCTCGACCTCGGCTCAGGCACGGGGAAAATTTGTTTCATCGCCTCCCAGGTTGTAGGTCCTGAGGGCAAGGTGATCGGGGTGGATATGACCGATGATATGCTTGAGGTGGCCCGCCGAAATGCGCCGGTCGTCTCTGAGCGGATCGGTTATGCGAATGTTGAGTTTCGAAAAGGCCGCATTCAAGATCTCGCCCTGGATCTGGAAGTTCTCGATGCCGAGCTTAAAAAGAGGCCCATCACTGATGCCGCGTCGTTCCTTGCTGCCGATGAGTTGGCGGAGGAACTGCGACTGAAGCGGCCGCTGATTGCATCCGACTCCATTGATGTTGTGGTCTCCAACTGCGTACTCAACCTTGTGGAGCCGGGAGCGAAGCCACAGCTTTTCCGTGAACTATTTCGTGTTCTCAAGTTGGGCGGACGGGCCGTGATATCGGATATTGTTGCGGATGAAGAAGTCCCAGAATCTCTTCAAAACGATCCTGAGCTGTGGAGTGGCTGTATTTCGGGTGCTCTGACAGAGGAGGCTTTTCTGAGAGCTTTTGAGGATGCCGGCTTTTATGGCATTGAGATCCTGAAATTTGATATCGAACCTTGGCGCACCGTGGAGGGGTTTGAGTTTCGTTCAATGACCATTCAAGCGTTTAAAGGCAAGCAGGGAGCCTGCTTCGAGCGCAATCAGGCCGTGATCTACCGCGGCCCTTTCAAAGAAGTTTTGGATGACGATGGGCACACGATGCAAAGGGGGTTGCGGTACGCCGTTTGTGACAAAACCTACAACCTCTATAAAAAGTCCCCGTATGCCGGTTCATTCGACTTCCTGGACCCTTTGAGCGAGGTTCCGATCTCTAAGGCCATTCCTTTTGATTGCAGCCGGACAGTCTTGCGTCATCCGAAAGAAACCAAAGGTCACGATTACAACGCCACCAAGCAGGCGGAAAGCCAGTGCTGCGATGGAGGAGATTGCTGCTGATCTGCCAGGGTGGCCAAAGCGAGCGCTCAAGAAATGAATGAGTTCTTCACGTCCGCACTCGTCATCATTCCTGCCCACAATGAGGAGGAATGTGTCGCTGGGACAATCAAGCGGTTGAGAGGCGCTGGCTTCAACAGAATCAGAGTTGTTGATAATGGCAGCACGGACGGCACGGCTTTTGCAGCCCATGAGGCCGGGGCTGAGGTGATTTCGCTCCAAGGCCGGGGTTATGGCCTGGCGTGTTGGGCTGGTGGCCGGAATCTCCCGCCGGGAATCGAGTGGCTCCTGTATTGCAATGCAGACGCCAGCGATGATTTCGAGGCCTACAAGGAATTCGCCCGACTTGCTCCGGATCATGATTTTGTGTTGGGGGCACGCACGCATCCGCAGGATCGCATGCATATGTCAGCACCCCAGCGGTTTGGAAACCGGTTGGCCCCATTTCTCATCCGCTTGCTCTGGGGTCATAGCTTTTGTGATCTTGGACCGCAACGCGCGATCCGCGTTGAAGCTTACCAGAGACTCTATATGCAGGACCGTGGCTTTGGATGGACCATCGAAATGCAAATCCGAGCCATCGAGGAAAATCTTCGTATCATCGAAATTCCCGTGCGCAACCACCCCCGCCCCGCCGGAAACTCAAAAATTTCCGGCAACCTGCGGGGTTCGCTCTCTGCGGGCCTCATTATTCTGCAGACGATCGGCAAATTGGCCTTGCGAAGACAGGGATCCAACGCAGGTCGTCCACACTTACCCCGGCCGTCTTGCTCACTATGATAACCGCCAACGCAGGATCCTCAGACTTTGTAAGCCCCATTGGTGAAGATTTCGCCGCCACTTTGATTCGCCACGGACTTGATGTTCGCCGCAAATCAACCGAAATCCTCCAGATCAACACCGGTAAACTTTGTAATCTTACCTGCATGCATTGCCATGTGAATGCCGGGCCGAAACGGAAGGAAATCATCACCCGGGCCGTGATTGATCGGATTCTTTCGTGGCTGAAGAAGACAGATATTCATACCGTTGACCTCACAGGTGGAGCCCCTGAAATGATCCCGGACTTCCGCTATCTGATTGAGGGCCTGAGAACACTGCCCCAGGTGCGTACAATCATCGATCGCTGCAACCTGACAATTCTCGTTGAACCCGGCTATGAGAAAATGGCCGCATTTCTGGCCGGCCACCGCGTCTCAATCATTGCGTCCATGCCGTGTTATGAACCCGCGAATGTGAATGCCCAGCGTGGAGACGGGGTTTTTGACGCCAGCATCAAAGGCCTGCAAATCCTTAACCAGTTCGGCTACGGACGAAGTCCCTCCCTGCAGCTCGATCTGGTTTACAATCCGAATGGTGCGTTCTTGCCTCCTGATCAGGAGGAACTCGAGGCTGACTATCACCGCGAGTTAAAAGCCCACTTTGATATTGATTTTCACCGACTCTTTGCCATCACCAACATGCCGATTGCGCGTTATAAGTCCTGGCTGAAAAACAATGGCAAGCTTGATGATTACATGACGCTGCTAAGGAATGCCTTCAACCCCTCGGCCGTTCAAGGGTTGATGTGCCGGGACACACTCAGTATTGGCTGGATGGGCGAGGTCTTTGATTGTGACTTCAACCAGCAGCTCGGAATGCAGTGGAAAAATGGCAAACCTCTTTTTCTTTGGGATATTGATCCAGAGCGGCTTGAAAACCGTGAAATCGCGCTTGGCGAGCACTGCTTTGGGTGCACAGCAGGGCGAGGCTCCTCGTGCCAAGGCTCGGTGGCATAGCAGAATCAATCAAATCAGTAACCCTACCAACGCCGGAGTTTCATAATACCCATGAGATTAACATCCCCGTTTTGCCTTTGTGTTCTCTCAATAATCATGATGACATCCGGCATGTCAGGGGCTGAGGAAACCCTCAAAATCAATGGCTCGACCACAGTAAATCCCCCCGTTGCGGAGGCCGCTGAGATTCTCCGCACAGAAAAGGGCTTTGTCATTCATGTGGACACACAGGGCGGGAGCTCCGGCGGAATTTCCCAACTCGCCGATGGCTTGGTGCAGATCGGCATGTCATCCAAGCACTTCGGCACTGAAGACCGTGCGAAATATCCCGGCATCGATTTTGTTGAAACACACATTGGGGAAGACGCTGTGGCACTGATTGTTTCCCGGGATGTTTGGGAAAGTGGAGTGATGGCTCTGACCAAAAAGCAAATGCAGGACATTTATGAGGGACGCATCAAAAATTGGAAGGAGCTGGGTGGAAAAGACCAAAGGATTGTGTTTTTTAATAAAGAGCCCGGGCGGGGCACCTGGGAGGTCTTTGCAAAATGGCTGTATGGCGACGCAAAACTCGCTCCGCCTGTGAGTTTCCCCGAGGTTGGTGGAAATGAAGAGGCAAGAAACAAAGTGGCTTCGACCCGCGGCGCATTGTCCCAACTTTCCTCCTCATGGGCTGATGGAATCAGAGTTTTTGCATTGGGGATCAGGGATGAGAAGGGAGATGTCTTAACTCCCACCCCAACTAGAATCGCATCAGGAAGTTATCCCATGAGCCGCCCTCTTTTTCTACTAACGAACGGGCCACCAAAAGGAAGTGCCCAAGAGTTTGTGGATTTCCTTCTCAGTCAGCGGGGTCAGGAGTTGGTCCGCAAACATGGTTACCTTTCTCTTGATCAGTTGAAGTAGCTCCGGACATGCACTCCCTGCCAAAACCTGACGTTAATGTAAAATTGGTGTCAAAGACATTTCGCTGGAACTGGACACGAATAGCAAGTTTAGGCTTCACGCTTTTGGCCGTGGTGTTTCTTGCGGGGATGCTGATCCTTTTTCTGTGGCAAAGCCTGCCGGTCTGGCGGCATTCCGGTGTGGACTTCCTTTTCGGCGGGCAGTGGTTTTACCGTCAGGAGACATTCGGCGTCCTCCCGATGATTTATGGCACTTTGGTTGTGTCCGCGATTGCGCTCTGTCTTTCCATTCCACTGGGAGTCGGGGCGGCCGTGTTTTCTTCCGAGATCTTGCCATCCAATTTCCGCTTGCCCCTCAAAATCCTCGTGGAACTTCTTGCGGGCATTCCCTCTGTTGTTTACGGGCTGTTGGGTATTCTGCTTTTAAGGAATTGGGTTTACACCCTGCTGACGCCTTTTGACCCTCTGAGTGGGGACACCCTTCTGACCGCAGGTCTTTTGCTTGGCGTGATGGTTTTGCCGACGGTCATGACACTCAGCGATGACGCGCTTCATAGCGTTCCAGCCAAGCAGAGACTTGCAGCCCGCGGTCTCGGGTTGACGCGGGCTGAGGCCATTTTTCACGTGGCCTTGCCTCAGGCCCGTCATGGAATCTTCGCTGCCATCCTGCTCGCCTTCGGCCGGGCATTGGGAGAGACGATTGCGGTTTTTCTTGTGGTGGGACGACAGGACAATACTTTGCCTGAGACCTTTTTTTCCTTGCGTCCGCTCATAGAAGCCGGGCAGACGCTGACCAGCAAGTTGGGCGGATCGGAGACCCATATCGCTTATGGAGAACCTTTGCACTGGGCCGCAATGGTGGGATTGGGACTCGTCTTGTTGGCCATCGCGATGGGGGTCACATTTTTTGCGTCCTATTTTACAAAACCAAAAAAGGAGACCGATGCGACGACTTGCTGATCTTTCGGTAACAATCCTAACCGCTGTCTGTGCGAGCGCTTGCATTGGCTTGTTGATCGTCATCATTGGCACCATTGCCTGGCGCGGCGCCTCTGCGGTTTCATGGAATTTCCTCACAGAACAAATGCGTCTCGCCGGAGCCTCGGGGGGGATTTTCTACAACATTTTGGGCACACTCATTCTGCTGGGCACGGCGCTGACGGTGAGTGCTCCCATCGCCTTCGGTGCCGCTCTCGCCCACGGCGTCTACCTCAAAAGTCCCCGAAGCCGCGAGCGCCTCATGATGGGACTTCATGTGATGAATGGCGTTCCCTCGATTCTCTTCGGTTTGTTTGGGCTGATGGTTTTTGTTCTTTTCCTTGGTTGGGGAAAATCCTGGCTGACAGGGGGACTTATGCTTGGGATGATGATGCTGCCAACCGTCGCCGTCTCACTTTCGGAACGGATCCAGACCCTGCCACACTCCACGATTGAAGCGGCAACAGCATTGGGACTCAACCAGTCCCAGATTGTGTGGTCCGTCATCCTGCCACAATCTTTTGGTGGTTGGATGAGTGGTTCCCTGCTTGGCATGGCAAGGGCTGCGGGAGAAACCGCTCCGATTATGTTTACTGCCACCATTTTTGCAGGGGCTACGATTCCACCTGGAATCCGGGAGAGCCCCGTGCTTTCACTGCCCTACCATATTTTTATACTCGCACAGGATTCGTTCGACCCTGCGGTGGGAGCGAAACTTTGGGGAGCCGCCCTGGTGCTGCTTCTGCTGGTATTCTTTTTTAGCCTTGCTGCACTGCCTCTTCGACTCAAACTTCAGAACGCCGCTCATGATGGATAAACAAATCACATCCCTCCACCCCTCCGAGGAACCCGGCTGTTGCGGCAGGAATGAGGGATGCCTCCTGGAGATTGCGGGGCTCTTTGTTCATGCCGGTAAAAGAACAATCCTTGGGAATGTTTCCCTCTCTATCAAGGAAAGGCAAGTGTTCGGGATTGTCGGACCGTCGGGTGCCGGCAAAAGCACCCTGCTGCGCGCAATCAACAGACTTTTAGATCTCCAGCCTGCTTTTCATGTCGAAGGTTCCATCCGCTTGCGGGGAGAGGACGTGTATGGAGCCGGGGTCGATCCCGATGATTTGCGAAGGCGCATTGGAATGCTCTTCCAACAGCCTGTGGTATTTCCCGCATCCATTGAGGCGAATGTCATTTTTGGGCTGCGGCATCACCGCAGATTGCGGCGGGAGGAAAAAGCCGCTGAGGTTGAATCGGCTTTAAGAGGCGCGGCCTTGTGGAATGAAGTCAAAGACCGTCTGCGGGAGCCCGCCCTGCGGCTTTCGGTGGGTCAGCAACAACGTCTCTGCCTGGCCCGAACCCTCGCAGTGAATCCGGAGATCATCCTCATGGATGAACCCACCAGCGCCCTTGATGCCAGATCAACTGATGCCATTGAAAACCTCCTTCACGTCCTCAAACGTGATCGCACCATCATTCTCGTTACCCACAATCTCAGCCAAGCCCGGCGCGTGACAGATTGGGTCGCCTGCCTGTGCACGGAGCAGGGCGAAGGTCGCCTTCTGGAATCTGCCTGCTGTGATGCCTTCTTTTCCAGCGAGGCCTGCCAAAAGGTTTTTGAGAAACTGGAAGACTCATGAGCAGAAGCCGATCGTGAAACCGGAAGCTTGGAATTGACAGCAAGAACGATAGCTTCCCCGCATGACTGATCTGGAATATCTTCTCACCCACCCGGGAGGTGCGCACAAAGACGAATTTTTGGCGTGTTGTGTTTTGCTGGCTTCTCATCCTGTCCGCATCGAACGCCGAGAGCCCTCGGCTGCGGATTTGAGCAATCCCTCCGTCTGTGTCCTTGATGTGGGACACCAGCACGACCCCGCATTGCGCAATTTCGATCATCATCAATTCCCCAAGGATCATCCGCCAACGTGCACGTTGTCCTTGGTTTTGATGGATCTGGGATTGTATGACGATGCCCGGGCATTTTGCGAGTGGTTGGAGCCAGCCGAATGGTTCGACTCACGGGGACCAAACAACACGGCCAAGTGGCTGGGTGTGGAGCGGGAGGTGTTAAACCAACTCAACTCGCCGATTGATGTGACGCTTCTGCGCCGATTTGCCGCGACATCGGTTTTGTCGCCTGGAGAGCCGGTTTGGGAGGTCATGCGTATGATCGGCACCGACCTCATCGATTTCATCACCACCTTGCGGTCACGGTTGAATTTTATTGATCGTCATGCCGAGCTCTGGACTCTGGGCACCACAGAAAATCCGGCACATTTTTTGTTTTTGCCGCGCACAGATCCCCTACCCGATGAACCATCTTCCGGGCTGGATCAGTATCTCGTGAGCAAGGGGCTCACGGAAACAGTTGTGGGACTGGTGTATCCTGACCGCCGGGGTGAGGGCTACGGCCTCTCAAGATTTCGGGACAACGCCCGTCTGAATTTCACAAGAATAGCCACTCACAAAAAGATCCACTTCGCCCATGCAAATGGATTTGTGGCAAAAACCTCAGCGACGGACAAAGAGGATATCAAGCAGTTGCTGATTCAGAGTCTGGTGGAAAGCTCAGAGGGCCATTGATACAGGCGGCTGACTCCGTCCGCCGTTAGAGCCTGTTATGCACTTTGGCGGGCATTTGTTGGGTTCAAAACGGGCTGTCGGCAAGGCGCGGGGAGCGCGGCATCCCCAAAGCGGGCTGTAAGCGAGCCGCAACGCAGCCGCCAGCCCGTTTTCAACCCAACCCTCCGGGCAGAAGGCTTTTGGCGATTCTCTGCGTTTCTCGCTCGGCCAGTGTGGTTTACACACAGGCACTTCGCTCGTGCCTTGAGAATC
>JBGSPC010000290.1:0-11715 GCA_041738805.1 Terrimicrobiaceae bacterium
GTGCTACCGACGATGTCGGTGAAGACAAATGTGATGGTTCCTTGAGGTGCTTCCGGCATCAGGGCAATGAACACCATCCCTCAACGCCTGACCAGCCGGGAAAATCAACAATCCGCCAAAGCATCCGACTGCTTCACAAAATCGTCCCCGCTCCATTCCCCGTCCGCCTTGACCACATTGTTGGACGCGGCAGCCTTTTGCGCCGCCTTTCGCTCACCCTGCAGGCGGACCAATTCGGCATGCGTGGTGAAGTAGGGCAGGCTGGCACCTTTGAAGTCCGCAAGGGTGTTGAAGGAATGTTTTTCCATGAAGGCCAGCAATCCTTCGTTGAGGGTTTTGATCATTCCATAACCGAATTTCATGACCCCCGTACAGACCTGCACGGTGTCCGAACCCAGCAGAATGAATTCAGCCGCATCATTTCCGGTTTCGACACCTCCCATTCCTGAAAGCGTGCGCCCCGGAAATTCTGCGCTGATCATGGTGGCCAGTTCCATGCACATACGCAGGGCAATGGGTTTGACTGCTTTCGAAGAATAACCTCCGGGGGTGGTATAGCCCTCCACGGTGGGTTCAGGTCGAAGAGTTTCCAAATTGACGCCAATCACACTTCGGATGGTGTTGATCGCACTCACGCCCTGACATCCGGATTGAAACGCCCGGCGGGCAGGATCTTCAATGCGCGTGATGTTCGGCGTCATTTTTGCCCATACCGGCCGGGTCGCCACGGCAGAGACCCACTCACAAACCTCACCCAAAATCTCAGGATCCTGGCCCATGGCCGCTCCCATCTTTCGTTCAGGCAATCCATGAGGACATGAAAAATTCAGTTCAAATCCATCAACGCCCGCGTCCTGGCAGCGTTCCACAATTTCCACCCAGGCATCCTTCCTGTATTCCTCCATGATTGAGGCGATGAGAATTCCTTCGGGGTGTTCGTTTTTGCATTTTTTGAATTCCTCAATCCAGATCTCAATCGGGCGGTCACTGATCAATTCAATATTTTCCCACCCGATCACCTCTTTTTTATCATTGGCATAAAGCTTCCCGTAGCGGGGCGTCACATTAACAACCTTGGACGAATCCAAGCTGATCGTCTTGGCAATGACAGCTCCCCACCCTTCCCTGAAGGCCCGATTGATGACGTTCAGGTTCGTTCCCGGAGGCCCGGAAGCGATGACAAAGGGATTGGGCATTTTGAGACCGTCGACGGTCGTTGCAAGGGTTGGCATAATGTTATGAGGAACGGAGGTAATTATGTTCCCATTGATCGTGGATACCAGCAATTGTCGGGCCGTTTTGCCACATATCATCACACGGCCGTGGATTGCCGTGACTATATTGCTTCTGAATCTCGATTAATGACGCGCGATCAATAGCTCAAGCATCTAGAGAAACCCGGCGCTTTCTGCGTGTGGCCAGAACAGCACCAAAAACCCCAAGCAGAGCCAGAGTCGATGGCTCCGGGATCACAGAAACCGCGACCTCACCGATTTTACGGGCTTCATAGCCATCAACACCACCGATGAAGGCGACGAGGTCCATGGTCTGACCTGCCTCAGGAACTGTTGGTAACGCGATGTCACCCAGAACCCCGGTGTAGCTAGCAAAATTGTCTAGGAGGTTGAGGAACTCTGGTGAGTCGAAAGTTCCGAATGCGTCAGCCAAAACGCCATCATCTTCACTGTATTCAAAATCAAAATTCGTGAAAAATGTAGTCGTGAGTGTTGAATCATAACTTCCTGGTAGAAAAGTTGCCACAAAACTACGATTCAAGAGGTTATTCTCTTCATCATAGCTGCCCACAATTCCAAAATAGCCGAAGGTCTGGTAGTCCGTGATTGCGGGCTCAGGAAATCCCTCTTCATATTGAATCACAGTTCCCGGTTCAGAGACATTGTTTAGCGGTCCACCGCTTGTTGAACTGGAAGTCCTGTAGGTCAGGAAGGCAGACTGACCCTCTAATTGAATGTAGGAACCCACGGGAAGATTCAACTCAGAGAAATAAATTGATGAGTCCAGACTCACTTCAATGGTGAAGATATCCTGAGATTTTGCGCTTTCTGCTCCAAGACCAAAGATGACAGCCAGCAAGGTCATGATTCTCAAAATGTGGTTTTTCATGTTGTTTTGGATGACGTGCATCAAATTAAATTCTGCCGCACTTTGTCAACCAGTTTCATAATTTAATCCTCGAGATTCTGCTTCGGATAACTTCCAAGCATTTTGACAGCCCTGCAGCGCATGGAGAGGGCGCGAAAAACATCCGACATTTGCAGTTCCCGGCTGTGCCCTTCGGCCTCCACAAAAAAGAAGATGTCCTTGCTGCCCTTGGAAGCCGGACGGCTGGCAAAATGATTCAGGTTGATTTCGTGCTCTTTGAACGGCTCCAGCGCTTGGACGAGGGCTCCCGGTTTGTCTTCAATCCTCAGCATCAACATCGTGGAGTCATGACCTGAGGGAGGATTTGCCGATTTGCCAAGCACAAATAACCTTGCGGCACTGCGGCTTTCGCCTCCCGCTTCGCAGGGCAGAACAATCTGGGCGCAAATTGAGAGCGAGCTCTCAGCCAGCCCATCCAAAGTGGCACTCATGATGCCGTGTTCAGCCTCATCAATCGGTACAACACCACAGTCTGCAGCACCGGCTTCAACCTCTTTAAAAACCGACTCCACATCCTGAAGGATGAGATATTTCACACTGGATCCGAACTTGTCACGCGAGGCTTGGTGGGTGGTGGAGCCGGAGGGGCCGAGGCAGGCAATCGAAATGTCTTTTTCCAAGGCAAGGGAGGCCGACATGATTTCGCGGTAAATCGCTTTGAGCGAATCGGGCGAGAGGGGTCCTGGACTTTTTTCCACAAGTTTTCTCAGCACATGATCCTCGCGCTCGGGGGAATAGATGGGGAGGCCCTCCCGGTGTTTGAAAGCGCCGATTTCTTTGGCGACCTCCGCCCGTTCGTTCAGCAGGCGAACGAGGTCCGTATCAAGGGAATCGATGCGTGAACGCAAATCGGTAATCTCACTCATCTGGTGGTTCTCAGTTGGTTGGCATGCATGACGGGTGACAATAAACAGGGGACGGGCAGATTATCCAATGGATTTCGTGAGGCATTCCATGGCAGCTTTTGTGATCATGGCGTTTATCCTGCGATCGTTGAAGGCTGCCTCGGACCCCACCCGGGCCCGAATCCTGCTTTTGCTGGCGGCGGAGGAACTCACCGTCGCCGAACTGCAGGATGTCCTCGGCATGGGCCAATCCCGGATTTCTGCAAGTCTCGGCCTTCTTAAACGCGAAGAACTCGTCAGCGATCGCCGCGTCGGCAAAAACATATTTTATTCCAGTCACCGCCGGATTCCGGAGGGGTTGTTGCCACTGTTGGAGGCGGCAGCTCGGGAAACCAGCGAGGCGGCCAATGACCAGGCAGCTCTGGCGCTGGCCCTCAAACGCCGCAAGGATCTTGCTGCCGTTTATTTTGACCGCCTTGCCGGAAAATTCGGGCGCACCTACATCCCGGGAAGATCCTGGCAGGCGCTGACGCATGCCCTGCTCTCACTTCAGCCACCCATGGTGATTGCTGACCTGGGGGCCGGTGAAGGAACTCTCTCCCAACTCCTGGCCCGAAATGCCAGGCAAGTCATTGCGATCGACAACTCCTCAAAAATGGTGGAATTCGGGGCCTCGGTGGCAAAAGCCAATGGGTTCAAAAATTTGGAATACCGGCTGGGTGATATCGAAGAACCTCCCATTGAAGATGGTACCGTCGATCTGGCTCTTTTCAGCCAGGCTTTGCACCATGCCGCCTCCCCGGCCAGGGCGGTTGCCTCGGCCCATCGCATTCTCCGATCCGGTGGTCGGATCCTGATCCTTGACCTTGCCGCCCACGCCTACGAGCAAGCCCGCGAACTCTATGCGCATGTCTGGCTCGGGTTTTCGGAAATCGAACTCAGCAACCTCCTGACCCAAGCCGGGTTTTCGAATGTTCAAACATCGATCATCGCCAAAGAAAAGCAGGCTCCCCATTTTCAAACAATCATGGCCCTTGGTGTCAAAGCGTAGGCTTGCAATCTGTCATGGAGACGCGTGATTTTGCTTTAAAGGTTCTTTTTTCCAGCACCTTGGAGGAGAAGTTAGCGGTACCCGGTATCCTCACAGATGATAACCCGGGGTCAGGTTTGGGCACGCCGGGAGAGCCGGGACGTCCGGTGGATTTGCGCCTGCGCCGAGATGGGGTCCGCGCGGAGTTTCCGGGGGCCACCAAGCTCATCAATGAAGAACACCGCGGAATTTTGCTCCACTTTTTTGCCAATCATGAATTGCTTGCGACCGAGCTGATGGCGCTGGTTTTGTTGAAATTCCCTGAAGCCCCGGGCGAATTCCGGAGGGACATCGTCCACACCCTTCAGGAGGAACAGCAGCACACGCAGTGGTACCTCCAGCGCATGCGGGAGTGCGGAATCAGCTTCGGGGATTTTCCGCTCAGCCGGTTTTTCTGGGATTCGATTGCTCCCATGGAAACCCCCTTGGATTATGTGACACGGCTGAGCCTCACCTTTGAGCAGGCGAATCTCGACTATGCCCGTCATTATGCCGGACTCATGCGCGAAGCCGGCGATTCAAAAACCGCCCGTATCCTTTCAAGAATCTATCGGGATGAAATCGGGCATGTGGGGTATGGGCTCAAATGGTTTCAACGCTGGAAGGCTGCCGGGGAGTCCGACTGGGAGGCCTACAAGAAGCAGCTTCCTTTTCCGCTCTCGCCGGCCCGCGGTCGTGGCAATGTGCCCTTCAACGCCGAGGGACGCCGCAAGGCCGGACTGGCCGATGCCTTTATCCACGAGATGAAGGTGTTCAGCCAATCCAAAGGCCGAACCCCCAATGTGCTCTGGTTCACCCCCGATGCGGAGGCGGCCATGGCGTTTGGATTGGACGGAAAAGGGTATTCACCACGCGATGAGATCCGTGCCCTCCAAAGCGATTTGGAAATCCTCCCGGCGTTTTTATGTCATCGTGATGATGTGGTTTTGATGAGCCGTCCTCCGTCACGCGAACATCGGCGCAAGCTGTTGGACATAGGCTTGGACATTCCTGAATGCGAAGCTCTTACCGGGGATCTCCGCCTCTCACCTGACAGCCTCCAGCTTCAGAGGAAGCTCAACGAGCTTCGCCCGTGGGCCTGGTGCCCGCAGAGTGCCGGACTCATGACGCCGCTGAGTCCCGCTCAAGTGGCAGAGCACTGGAACGCTGCGACAAGGCAACTTTACGCCAAAGACTGGCAGGTGGAAAACCTTGGAATCGAGAGTGTGGTCTGCCGGAGTCCGGGGGAGCTGGAGCAGTCTGCTGGAAACCTGGCTGCGATGAGTTATGCGGAAGGCGTGGTGAAAGCACCTTTCGGAGCGGCTGGTCAGAAGAACCGCAAGTTTCCCACAACCGACCCAGCAGGCCTTCTATTGTGGGCAAACCGCATCATGGCACAGCAGGGAGCGGTTGTGGTGGAACCCTGGTTGGATCGGGTTCTGGATTTTTCTGTGCACTATGACAGCACCCCTTCCGAACTCCGCCAGGTGGGATTTGTGCAACTTCAAAACGACCGCCGCGGGCAGTTCCAAGCGTGTGTGGCGGGATCCAAATTCTGCCGGGGGCTGTCACCGGACGTCACGCGCTTCCTGATGAGCGGGGTGCTTTCCATCTACGAAAAAGAGGTTCTGGAAAAATTGAGACCTTTGCTCAGGGCCGCCAACTACGCGGGCCCGGTGGGCATTGATGCTTTTGTTTATCGCTCAGCGGATGGTACTTTCAAATTGCGCCCGGTCGTGGAAATGAATCCGCGATTCACGATGGGTCGGCTCACGTGGGAACTCATGCGCCGGGTGGCCGCTGGCCGGACTGTTCGCTTTGAACTGATTCGCAGCAGCCGGCCAGGAGAAAAAATTCAGGAGTTGGAATCCACCAATCCGCCGGTTCTGGATCGGAATCGCAAGCTGGTCTCTGGCTGCATTGTTTTAAACGAGCCGGAGACTGTTCTGGCAGTGCTCACGGTCGGCACGGCATAACGCAGTCACCGGCCCGGGACCTCTGGGATCGTGCCGGCCGGCGTTCTCCGTTCCTCTAATAACCGCCGGAACGTGAAATGCGTTCGACTCCATCGAAAAACTCAGCCACGTTTTGCAGGAGATGGAGGAACGGCGATTTCGCAGAAATTTGATATTGGTAGCACTGGCTCACGTGGCTGTGATCGGGGCCGTCCTTCTGTTTGCCCGTCAAAGCGTTGTTCAACCCGCCGGGGAAGTGATCTGGATGGATGCCGGGTCTTTTCAGGAGCCCGAGGAAGAAGTTGTCACCGAGCTGACACCCGAGCCGACTCCGGAAAGCACGCCTGAGCCGACACCTGAACCCACTCCGGAACCAACCCCTCCCCCAACGCCCGAGCCCACTCCGGAACCAACACCCGAACCCACCCCGGAACCTCCAGTGGAAGACGCGATCCCTTTGGAAACCCCAACGCCCTCTCCGACTCCAACACCGACCCCCTCTCCCACGCCGACCCCGAAACCCACAGCAACACCCTCCCCGAAGCCAACCCCAAAACCAACACCCAAACCCACACCTAAGGCCACCCCGAAACCAACTCCAAAAACGACGCCGAAGCCCAAGCCCAAAGCCACTGCAAGCCCCGCACCCAAGGCATCGCCCAAGACTTCAGATAAGCCCAAAGCCACCTCTGCCCCAAAAGCCACAGCCGCTACCGACAAACCGAAATCTGAGTCTGCCAGCGGCGCTGGAACGGCGACGAAGTCCGCCGCTCAAGGAGACCCCTCACAATTCGGGCTGTACCATGAATTGATCCATGACCGCTTTTTCAGTCAATGGGACCAACCCACCTCGATCTTTGATTCCAGCAAACGGTTTGTCTGCACGGTCCAGATCCGTATCGAAAAAGACGGGCGAATCTCATCCGCCAAAATCGTCAAGGGTAGCAGCAATGCTGTCATGGACCAATCCGTGGAGGCCGCCATCGCACGGGTTCGTCAAATCGACCCGCTCCCCACGGGCCTTGGCAGCGACGGCTCCTACTCGGTGAACATCAACTTCGAGTTGCAGTAAAAAAATGTTTATACCGGACGGAAATCGACTTGCTGTTTGAACATATCCACACGGTCAACTGTGACTTCGATTTCTGTGCCCATCCGGAAGGTTCGCCGGGTGCGTTTGCCTGTGAGGGAACCCCGGCCTTGGTCATAGATATAAAAATCCCCCTCCAGTGCTGACACATGGATCAGCCCGGTGAGCAGGCAGTCGGGCAATTCAATCACCAATCCATAGTTTCTCACATCGAGGATTCGAGCACGGAATTTTTGGCCGGCCCCTTCGGTGAGTTGATTTTTGAAGAACTCGAGCTTCTTGAGGCGAACGGATTCTTTTTCAGCGTCAGCGGCCACCCGCTCGGTCGTGGAAATATGTTCGGCGAGCGCGCCAAGAGCGGCGGAATCAGGCCCCTTGCTTGTGAGGCCGAGGTGGCGTTCCAGTGCCCGGTGAACGATCAGGTCGGCATATCGCCGGATTGGACTCGTGAAGTGCGTGTAATCGCTTTTGTGGAGTCCAAAGTGCCCCACGGGGTCGGTCGCGTAACGCGCACGCTTCAGGCTTTTGAGCAGAGCGATTTTGACGGCATGTTCCCAAGGCTTACCGCGGACAGAGGCAATCAACTTTTGAAGTTCGGCGCGATTGGTGAGGTCTCCGCATTTGGCGCCAAAAGTCATCGCGGTCTCACGAAACTCAGCCAACCGGTCGGCATCAGGCTTTTCATGGATCCGGTATACGGCAGGCTGGCGGGCATTCTTCAGTTCCTTGGCGACAAGCTCGTTGGCAAGGAGCATGAATTCCTCAATGAGCTGATGGGAGATATCGTTCTCCAATCGCTCCATTCGCACGGGGAGACCTGTTTCATCGAGCCAGACTTTGACTTCTGGAAAATCCAAATCCAGAGAGCCGGTTTCAAACCGCTTTTTGCGAAGCACGGAAGCCAGGTTCCAAGCGACATGAAGGCTCTTTGACAGTTGATCCTTGCCTGGAGGCTTTGTTAGCGCCGCCAGGGCCTCTTTGTAGGTCAGCCGGGCGGCGCTGCGGATCACACTGCGTCCGAACTTGGTGCTATGAACTTTTCCGTTTTTGCCGATCGTGGCAAACACGGAAAAAACCAGACGGTCTTCATGAGGGCGCAGGCTGCAAATGCCGTTGCTGAGAGCCTCGGGCAACATGGGGATCACCCGGTCCGCGAGGTAAACACTGTTTCCGCGGACCTGAGCCTCCTTGTCCAAAGCACTCTTCGGACGGACATAATGCGAGACATCTGCAATATGCACCGAGAGCTGCCAGCCCTGGGCGGTTTCCACCACCTCAATCGCATCATCAAAATCTTTGGCATCATCCGGATCAATCGTGATCACAAACCGCCCCCGGTGATCCTCGCGTCCTGCAATCTCCGAAGGATGAATTTCCGGCGACACCACAGAGGCTTCCCGGTTCACCTCCTCCGCAAATCGTTCAGGCAGGTGGTGCTTGCGAATGATGGACAACATGTCCACACCCGGCTGATCAGCCGGCCCGAGAACCTCGATAATGGAACCCTCGGGGTTGACGTGACGCGAGGTCCAGGCCTCCAGCCTGGCAACAACCTTGTCCCCCACGTGCGCCATGAGTGGTGGTTTGGGCTCGGGGACATACAGGTTGTGGACAAATCGTGGATCATCCGCCACGACATAAAAAAAGGCTTTGGACTTCTGGAGCGTTCCCACCAGCGTCTCGGAGGCCCGGGTCAGAATCCGGATCACCCGGCCTTCGCGTCGGCCGGAATCAGGTTTTCCCGCACGCCGCCGCCAGCCCTCATCGGACTTCGCTGGCTTTTCAATTCTGGCAACCACCCGGTCGCCATGCATCGCGGTGAAGGTATTTTCCCCGCTGATATACAAATCCTGTCCGCCTGGCTTTTCGTTGACCACATGGGCGGCGCCGCTGGCATGGAATTGCATGGTTCCAGTGAACAGGTCCGCGACAGCAGGAATAATGAAGCGGTCTTTCCGCACCCTCGCAATCTCACCATCCACTTCCAATTGACGTAAGAACTCCTGGTATTTTCCCAGTTGATCGCCGGGAATCCCCAAGGCTTTGGTGAGTTCCACCTTGTCGAGGGCGCGGGCTTTAAGGAGCTTTAATGTGGCCTCCCGCCAATCCCCGCTTTTCCCTGTTGTCTTCTTTCTAACCATTACCCACCCTGACTGGACCCCCGCTCAAAGGCAAGACAATGAGTGCTCTCCACATGGGAGGACAAGGCCCTGTCATGGCATTTGCAGACTGGTGGTCCTGTTCAATTCTGAAACCGCGGAAGTTGAATCCCGCCGAACTGTTGAAGGATTCCAAATGCTGACAGCAACCACAAAATCACACAGATGACCACAACGGCGTTGAGGATTCCCTTAATCTTTCGATCCATCGGTATATAGTTATTTACCAGCCAGAGGAGAACTCCGACCACAATCAAGACGATGAGAAGATTTAAAAGGGACATGGATTATGTGGGATTTGTGAATGGAAAATCAGAGTTATTTAGCCTCCCGGTACAGCGGGAATCCATGGGGTGTTTCCCTACCAATGGCCCCCTGCGGTTCATCGCCCCCGAGGTTCGAACCTTCTTTCTTCTTCTTTTATCAAAGATCCCCTAACCCACTGGTCGGGATTTGACGACTTCGCGGGCGGCGCCGACGAGGAGGGGGCAGGCTTCTGTGCAGATGAGAGGAAGGGAATCCCTGAGCACTTCCTTCCGGGAAATGGTGAGCGGGGTTGGCAGGTCGGGGCTGATGTTCCAGAGGATATGATTGAGGCACTTTGCGGGCTGGCAGGCTTCGGCGATGAGGTCTGTAGCTTCGTGGTCTGTAATTTTTTTTGTGACCGCGTACATGCCGGTTTGGCGTCCTAGAGCATCGCGGAGATCGCAGGAAATCGGGACTCCGTTTGTGATGGCAAGGGCATTGCCCAGGGCAGCGGGATAAAAATGATCGATCGCAAGACGGGCGGAGGAGAGGGAGCTGAGATTCAGCTTCCAGCCGGTTTTGAGATTCGGGGCGGTTTTTAGAGGGCGGAAGTTGCCACTTGAATCGAAGCGGGCAATCCCGGCAGCCTCCTCGGGATCGGTGTGGCACAGGAGATCCGTTCGGCCCGCGTCGTCAACATGGGTGATCACAAACTCGCCCGTGCAAACAATCTGACCAATAGAAAGCGGGCCGCTTTCGAGCTTGTTCGCCAGAAATGCAAGGATGGTGCTCAGAGTCAGAACAACATCAGCGCCGGGTTCTCGATCAGGCGGCGGAGGGACGCGAGGAAGATTGCCCCGACAGCTCCATCAACGACCCGATGGTCGCCGCTGAAGGCGAGGGTCATTCGTTCGCCCACCACGATTTCGCCGGCCGCATTCACGACCGGCTTTTTGACGATGGAGCCCACGGCGATAATGATGGCCTGGGGGGGATTCACGATGGCATAAAACTGATCAACCCCATAAGCTCCGAGGTTTGAAACGGTGATCGTGCCGCCCTGGAACTCTTCAGGTTTGAGTTTTTTCGAGCGGGCGCGGGTTGCCAGGTCTTTGACGTTGGCGCTGATCTCTTTGAGATTGAGTTTCTGGGCATCGCGGAGGACAGGGGTCACCAGCCCATCGTCCACCGAAACAGCGAAAGCCAGGTTAATCGCGGCGTATTGGATGATGGAATCTCCGGCCCAAGCCGCGTTCACGGCCGGGTTCGCATGGGCGGCCCGGCTCACGGCCAGCAGGATAAAGTCATTGATGGTCAGCTTCGGCAGGTCTCCGGCCTCGTTGGCGGAGTTGAGTTCCTTGCGCACACGCGTCAACGCCGCTGCATCCACTTCGACAGAAAGGTAGAAATGGGGGATTTGGGTTTTGCTGGCAAGGAGACGCTCGGCAATGACCTTCCTCATGTTGGAGAGAGGAATCTTGTTGTCGCCCTCTGCGGCAGGGGCCGCTTCGATTTTTGGACCGGCGGGAGCAGACGGGCCGGAGGATCCGGACGCAGGGACATCCTTCGAGGTGATGCGCCCACCGGGACCTGTGCCGTGCACGCCTTGAAGCTTCACCCCTCGTTCTGCAGCAATTTTTTTGGCAAGCGGGCTGGCTTTGAGTCGAGCGGAACCGGCATTCGCTTTGTTAGGGGCTGAGTGGGGGGCTGGTGCTTCAGTTGATGCGGCTTTCCCGGATTCCCTGGCCGGTTTTTCAGCGGAGGCTGCCTTGGTGGTCAGGTTTCCTTTGGGTGCTTCGACCGATGCGGACTCGGCAGATTCGCCCTCGGCAATGATCATTGCAATTTTATCACCGACTTTGGCCACACCATTGTCAGGCACATAAATCTCTGCAAGCACGCCCTCATCGAAAGCCTCCATTTCCATGGTGGCTTTGTCGGTCTCGATGTCTGCCAGAATGTCACCCATCTCGATGGTGTCCCCCTTTTTTTTCTTCCAGCGGGCGATGGTTCCTTCGGACATCGTGTCGCTCAACTTCGGCATCGTGATCAGTGGCATATCAAAAACAGGGAATGTGGGGTTGGTTCAAACGGATCGGCCCGATTAACAAATCTCGAGGACTTTTTCAATGATCCGGTCAGGTGTTGGGAGCTGGAGGTGCTCAACGGCAGGTGAATAAATGGCGGG
>JBGSPC010000019.1:0-24944 GCA_041738805.1 Terrimicrobiaceae bacterium
GGAGCACGAAGCGATTCTGGATGAACAAACTTGGTCTGCATCGCAGGCAATTTTGAAACGAAACGCGCAGGACCGGGGAGCCTCCACCCGAAACAAACATGGAGCCCTTCTGCGGGGACTCCTTCGCTGCGGATCCTGCGGGTGCGCCATGACCCACTCCTACGCACAGAGGAAAAACACCCGCCACCGCTACTACATTTGCCAGACAGCTATGAAGCGGGGCTGGGCAGAGTGCGAGACACGGTCGGTGCCTGCCCAAGAAATCGAAAAATTTGTGATCGAGAAAATTTCTGCCATTGGGCGCGACCCGGCCCTCGCTGCCGAGGTGGTCGCTCAAGCGCGGCGCGAGGCCACCGAAAAATGTGAGGCGCTGGAGCGTGAGCGGGCAGGGATTTCCCAAGCCCTGCGAAAACAAGCCCTCGAGGTGGCTGATGTCGTCGGACAGGGAGATGCCTGCGTCCGGTGGGCGAATCTTCAAGACCAGATCCGGGCCGGGGAGAGCCGCCTGACCGAGATCGGGATCGAACTTGCTGGCCTTGGCGGTGAAATTTCCGAGGTGGATGTGACGGCTGCTCTTGGGCGGTTCACAGACATTGTGGGCGCGATGACCACAAACGAGCGCGTCCGCCTGATGGAACTTCTGGTCGAAAAGGTCGAATTCAACAGGGAGAAGGGGACGGTCGCCATCTCCTTCCACCCCTCAGGCTTCGAAAACCTTCTGGAGAAAAAACCATGAGCGTAACCATCGAATCTGAATTTCATTTTTCCACCGGGATGTCCGGGCAGAAACGACTTCGTAGCGGGAGGAAAAGCGTGCAGCCTGAGGCATCTCCGCCTGCGCAGCAGATTCCCCGGATTTCCAGGCTCATGGCACTCGCAATCCATTTTGACGGGCTGATCCGCGACGGGATCGTTCGAGATTACGCCGACCTGGCTAGGCTGGGAGGCGTCTCCCGCGCCCGGATCACCCAGATCATGAATTTGCTTAACCTGCCGCCGTGGAAGCAGGAAGAATTGCTGTTTTTGGAAGGAGGGCCGAGGCGCGCGTGGGTGACGGAGAGGGAGATGCGAGATGAAACAAGCAGGACGTTTTGGAAGCCTCTCGTTGATGAGTGTGCTCGGCAGAAATGTTCAACGGTCGACATCTTTGTCGGATCGCTTTTCACCCCACCAAATTAAATGTTTCTTTCAGAAGTTTACCGATGTCCAAGCGATTCAGCAAAGCAGCGGTGACTGGCCGCTTGGCGTCCCAGAAAATATGGGAGAGAAAGAAATTCTTTGCTTCCATTCCATTAAACACTGTTTCCAGCTTCTTTGCTTCCTTCTCTGTTTCTACGGGTAAAAAATATGTGGCGTCGTCGACCATCACCGGCTTTCGCCCAATCGGCCCCAGTGGGGTGAAGTGGAGTTTTTTGTAAAGGCCCGAGATTGCCAATTTCCACGGCGTGAAGGAATAGTCGCCCACGCCAAAGATGGCAAACCTTGACCTATCTTTGTAGATGCTGCTTCCTCTTGCGTCCAATATGGCCCCATGTTTTTCAAGATAGGCCCATGTCTTTGGGGCGTTGATGGCGATTGAGTCCGTGTTTTCTTTCACACTTTTTTGGGTCACCAAGACAAAGCGTGGTTCTTTAGCGTAGCCTCTAGCTACATCGGAAGTTTTGAAGAGTGGGAACAGGAAGTCTTCTTCGAGGTCGCAAAGCTCACCCAGTCCGTTTTTATAGCGATCTCCTTCGCGGGTGAACTCGAAGACAGCCGAGCAATCGTGTTTGATACCGCTCCGCCAGTTCTTCTGCTTTCCTTTGGCTGCAAGGTGCTTTGTTTGCTCGTAGCGATCCAGATCGGCCACGATCTCTCCTTCTCGGAACCCGATTCTCTGACAGCCGGACTCCCAAGAGAGTCCGGGGTAAACTTCGGCAGTTTGGGAGGACGGGACGCCAAAGTCCATGACGAAAAAGCAAGCATCGACGGCAGCCCCAAAGTTCTTTGCAGCATCGATGTGGAAAAGCGCAGCACGCCTGACAGACAAGCCCCGTGTCCATGCGTAAAAACACAGCTTTCTGGCCACGGCTGTTTTCGTAAGCATGGCTATTTGGCCCATTTTTCCATTCATTGCCTCGGCCAAGTGTATGAGAATCCATTCCGAGATGTCGAAGTTGCTTTTCCCAGTGAGGGCATCGAACCCGGAAAATCCAAGAAAGTTTGATCGCTCTGGACGATTGAAACTGCCGAGCGTGCCAAGAGCCGCATTTGTCACCCAAGGTGGATTTCCAACAACCAGAATCGGCTGTGGGAGGTCAGCGAAGATTGCATGCCAGTCCTGCTGGAAAAAGTCAGCTTGGGAAATATTGGCCCGTTTATCGGATTTGAGCAGATCATTTGCAGCTTGCGCATAAGCCGGATTAATTTCAAAACCGAGAAGCTTTATTGCCTCTGGAAAAGTAACCCCAGCAGAAGAAAGAAAAACTCCCTTGCCGCATGTTGGCTCTACGATTGTTTTAGGGAAATCATCTACTTGCCGGAGCAGTCCACAAGCATCACTGGCGAGCGTGACCGGTGTCTGGAAGTCTCCGAATTCGGCTATCTCTCTAGTCTTGGCCATTACTTCACCCGGATCACTCCGCTTTCCAGGCCAGCCTTCGTGATGACTCGGCCGTATTGAAGCCGCCATTGGAGGGCGTTCGAGATCGTTAGGTAGCCAGTTTTTAATTTGAATGGCTTAGCAATCAACTCAGATGCAATACACTTGGCTTCGATGCTGTCTACTGGCAAGTTTTTTTCTTCCAGAAAGGCGGTGATGTCGTCCCTGTGCGGCTCGTTATCCAAGATCCTCCGCAAACCAGTGGTCATTTGGAAATCAGCGGTCCGCTCCGATTCAATAAAAACGACATGGCGAAAGTCAAGATTGCCCTTCGATGTCGTGGCGTCATCCTTTTTCTCGTAGACGAAAACCAGCAGGTTGTAACCCAAACCGAATATTTTTTGGCGGGCCGATTTGAAAGGGCAGGAAGATTGGGGCTGCTCAATGCTGGTTACTTTGATGTCGACATCTATGCCCGGGAGGTCGATACCGCTTGCGGAGTTCCCGGCAGCGAAAGAATAGTGCAACGCCAACTCAGCCGTAAACTTGTGCTCGACATAAGTTCCTATGGCTTTCCCGTCAGTCACTCCGTAGAGCGTAGTTTCCCAGTGTGTCGATTCCGTTGTGGCAAACTGATTGGCGTGTTTGATCAATTCGGTAATGGTCAGGGGCTGCAGCATCGTCATAAACTAAAATACTCCCGCCCGGAACGCCAGTTTTCTACCGATTATTTTTCGGTTTATCAACAAACTCAAACGTTCACCCATCAATGCTATCGAGGTCTTTAATGAATGTTTTGGAAAATTTTTTATGCTTTTCCAGCTCTTTACCCCGGTATTTTGCATATGCAGTAAGGAAACCTTTGTAGAATTCCCTTTTTGTCTGGCTGGGCTTTTCCTCCAAGTCACGGTTTTTTTGAATTACTCCATAGCCCTGAGCTTCTATTGATAAACAGTCCCAGCTAATACTCTCAATCGGAATCAGTGCGGACTCGTCTTCAATTTTTATCTTTCCGCTCTTTTCTGTGTAATCAACAAAGATGAAGCTTAGCTTTTTGCGCTGCTTAAAAACCCATTCGTGCATTTTTTTTATGGAGATCAGGTTGGGCGAGTAATTTTCCTTCTCAATGTTGTTACTCTTTATGTTTACGGCATGATTGCTGTCTAACATAAAATCGCCCACGGATTTTTTCGTGGTTAACTTTCGTTTGTACTTTTTTGCTATTATTTGTTCGATTCTTTTGTATGTATCCATTGTTAATTATTTCCCACTTTGTGTGTTTTATCGCCAACGGAATCAGCGCTGAAACCCGAGGCCACAATAGATTTCCTAGGACCTCTTGCTGGCCAGCATGCGCACATGCAAAGTGCTGCATGCGGTTTTGATCGCGAGGGGCTCGCCGCGCCTTCCATTCGACGAGAAGTAGCAACATGAGAGTGGTTTGGAAGGCTGCACAGCGTCACGGTTCTATCGAAGCGAAAGTATTGCGAACTATCAGAAACTATATTTGCTGGCACCCCCGGAAGAGGAATTGCCGCCACATTGGCGAAAAATTGGATTAGCGGTATTCGATGGGCCATATGTTCACGGGCAATTAAGCGCTTACTCCTCTTCAAAAAAGTCAGAATCGATTTTCTTCAGTGACAGTGTGAGAGTGGAGGTGACACCGAGATCGTGGTCAAACATGTATTCCGAGAGCTGCTTTCCGTTGATGAGAACAATCTTGGTAGCGACCTGCTTCGCGTATGCCACAGCCTCGGAGCTGAAATCTGAGGTTGTGATGAAAACTCCCCGGTTCGCTTGCTGACCGGCGAGGGCTCCTGCGAATTGCTGAACCTCACGTCGACCCACGGTGTTTTCCCAGCGCTTCGCCTGGAGATAGACCACATCCAGGCCGAGTTTGTCCTGTTTGATCACTCCATCGATTCCACCGTCGTGGCTTTTTCCGACCGCCTGACCTGCATCTTTCAGTGAACCGCCATAGCCCATACGCACCACGAGCTGGACAACGATTTGCTCGAAGAAGGCCGGTGTGCAGGTTTTCAACCGGGCCAGGACATCAGTAACAATCTCCGCCCTCAGTGCCTTGTATGATTTTTCAATGGCTTCTTCAGGGGTGTCTGTGGATTCCGTCTCCTTCTCCACCCCCACGTCACCGTTGCTGCCGCCTCGGAACTCCTGGAACTCCGGGTAATGCATCAGGGTCTTGAGATTCAGGAATAGGGGATTCGATGCTAGAAGCTCCTTACCTCGATCTGTGATGACGACGAGTCCTCGGCCAGCCGATTCCAGGAGTTTCGCTGCGCGAAGGTGACTGGCTGTCCAGTTCACCCGGTTGGTGAAACGGGACTGGCGACCACTTGGGAGGAGTTCCGAGCGATCCTCTTCAGAGAGGCCCATTTCTATCGCAATCCTCTCCACCGCTACCTTGATGGCGAGCGGGCCGTTTGACTCGGCTGCAAGGCGGAGCATCGGGAGCATGATTTCTTGGAATGGTGGAACCACGGTCATTTTTCATATCAGGCCGGAATTCCCCACACTATTAAAAAATGTGACTTTCTCCCCCGCACTGAATTCCGCTTCAATCGCCCCCGTGTTTGCGATCATCAAAGGCTGGATCGGTGAAAAGGCGACCCAGTTCGGCATGTGGATGGGGCTCGACGCAGACGTTTACCGCCGAGTCCACGACCTCGTGCTCCCAAGCCAAGGCGGAACCACCCAGATCGACCACGTTCTCGTGTCGGTTTACGGAATCTTCGTCATCGAGACGAAAGTAAGTGTCACATGTAGCACATCTACCACTGCGAATCGAAAGGCGATATCTTGCCACAATGACGGATGTCCAAAGTTCTGTAGCAGTTCTTAAAGTTGATGCGGTTGGGCGGGTGTGCACGACCAAGGAAACGCGTGAGGAAATCGTTACGGCCTTCCGATTTGCCCGGCTTTAAGAGCTTTGGCCTCCTTAGGCTGAGCGCGTGACTCTATGATTCTGCTTTGGCATTGACCAACCACGAGCATCCTTCAGTCCCTTGGGGCACCATCCGCTGTGCCGGATACTGCGGGAAATCCCTCAGTCCAAAGCGGCTCGGTCAGCACTGGTCTGCCCGCCTGAAACGACTTTCTCAATCATATCAGAAGGGTAAATCGTCGCGAACTCGACAGGAAGGATAAAAACGGATAATCAAGCACTTTATGTGCATTGTTGGCTACTTTAAGGCGTGCCTGAGACTGTTTTTGCTCGGGTTTATCTTTTCCCTGCCAATTGCCAATGCAGAGGATATTGCACGTGTTGTTGTCTGGAATATGAAGTGGTTTCCTGGTAGAAGCCCATCAGCAACACAGGATGACAAAACGAGGCAAATGAAGGCCGCCCAAGAGATTCTACAACTACTCAATCCCGATATTTTATTGGTTGAAGAAGTAGCGAACAGTGCCGCTGTTGAGGAACTTGTCTCTGTCCTCCCAGATTTTCATGTTGCAATCGTTAGCGAATTCCCCGGGCGGCCACAGAACGTCGGAATCGCCTCACGCTTCCGGTCTGATTCGGCTTGGTTTGAAATGTGGAAAAAGCGAGGGACATCAGACCCTCCACGCGGGTTCGCTTTTGCTGCGCTCCGTTTGCCGGACAATCGTGTGCTACTCACATACTGTGTTCATTTTAAATCCAATCTAGGGGATACACCTGAAAACATCGCCAAGCGTATTGAATCATCTCGCCAGCTCTTGGCGCATTCAGAAAGCATGAATGATGCATATTCCAAAAGTGCTGAAATTGCGACGCTTATAGGTGGTGACTTTAATACGTCATTTGATACACCGGAGTTTTCTGACGAACCAACACTGCATGAAATTGTAAAGGGCGGTTATTTCTGGACTTTTGATGGTGTGCCATTCGAACAAAGAATAACGATTCCCGGAAGTGGGCGATACCCAGACAACTGCTTTGACCACATTTTCACGCGTGGGTTGGGCAAGGCCCAAGCAAAGGTTATCTCCGCTCCCGCCGTATCCGACCACAATCCAATTATATTGGATTTTTTACTCGGCCCGGCTGGAAAGAACTAGCGCGGCGTTAAAACCGGGCCAAGCGCCAGTTCTTTCACTGATTTATCAGCCAAAAGACTTAGAGGAATCTTGTGGACCTTTGTCCCATCTACTTGGAGCGTGATGCCTGCCGGTGATTTTACGAGAACGCGCCCGTAAAAGATTGCTCCATTCTTGAATTCGACGTTCACCAGCGGGGTCTGTGTTGGCGTGGGAGTGGAAATAGGGGTTGCCGAGGGTGTTGGAACAGGCGTTGCTAACCGTGGCGTGGGTTGTGGGTAATACGTTGGGGTAGAAACCGCTCGTGGCACATACTTTGGAGTAGGCGCAGGCGTGGAATAGGTGGGAACGTAACCCCCGCTGCTACCAGATCTGTGAGATGAGTGAGACCGGTGGGACGAGTGAGACCGATGCCCAGCAAATTGCATTTCATTCATCTCGCGTGGCTGCGGGGTTTTTAGCAAAAGCGGGCTTGGTGTGCCGTCGGCATCCGGTGACTCTATTTCTGGAAGCTTTGCTGTGGAGCTTTCGGAACCGCGAGAATGAGCTGAAAGAAATACCGAAAGGGCCGTCGCAAGTGAAGAAATCTTGCTGACAAGAATAGCGGACTTCATGAAACCATCGTGCACAGTTTTTCGAGCTTTTCGCAAGGGAAAATATGGTGCAGAATGGTCTGGATGGAAACAGGCTCATGGCAGGAAATGGCTGATGGCAGCGTGTTTATTCGCCTCGACGCAAAGATTTATAGCGAAACAGCCGCTTTGAAAGCGCTGCATGAGGTTTCAGCACTCTGCACTGGAACCGTCTCCCGCGCATCGAATTCTGTTGAAGTGCGATTGACCGGTGGGGACTCAACTCTGGTCGAAAACTTCCTGCGCCGTGCGAACGATTATGTTTTACGAGAAAAACTTGATAAACAGACCGCCGCGCTGCGCGATTTAATTCTAGCCCACACTTTCTCGAAAACTGATTTGTCGTGAACTTGAATCGCACATTCCTTCAACCTGAGAAGAATTCTCAACCCGCCACGCTTCTTCCATTCAGGTTTGTTCCACTGGATGAGCTGCGGTATGTAGCTGTGAACGCAGGCGGTGAACACATCGTGACCGACAGAAATGCCATTGAATCTCTAATTGATGGTAAGCTGCCGGTTGAGCATCCACAAGCAGACGACTTTGAGGCCCGGCACTTCCTGAGTAGGGAAAAAACCACCATAGCGATGTTGGCTTCTCAGATTCGAACCAGACTTTCCGGGCTTCCCGATTTTACTGGTTTACACATGTTCGTTGTCACCCTGCGCTGCGACCATTCTTGCCAGTATTGTCAGGTTTCCCGCGTTTCAGAAGACCGTGCCGCGTTTGATATGACCCCAGAAACTGCAGACGCCGCTCTGGCCCATGTCTTCAAGAGTCCATCCCCACATATCAAAATAGAATTTCAAGGAGGGGAGACACTTCTTAATTTTGAACTCATCAAATACATCATTGAAAAAGCAATGATTCTTGGGGCCAACCGGGACATTCAATTTGTTATTGCTACAAATCTGGGATTTATTGATGAAGAGATTATCAATTATTGCCGCGATAAACAGGTGTTTTTCTCGGTATCTCTTGATGGACCTGCTTTCTTGCACGACGCAAATCGCCCAAGGCCTGGCAATGACAGCCATGCTCGGGTAAAAAACGCGCTACACAGAGTTCGTAACTCATTGGGGGTAGAGCGGGTCTCCGCATTAATGACAACTACCAAGTTGAGTCTTAGCTACCCGAAGGAAATAGTAGACGAATACGTGTCACTTGGGTTTGACACAATTTTTCTAAGGCCTTTGAGCGATTACGGATTTGCGTCAAGGTCTCGCGGAAAAATCGGATACCAATCCAACGCCTTTGTCGATTTCTTCAAAGTTGCGCTGGATCGCGTAATTAAATGGAACCTAAAAGGAACTCGGATAGTTGAGGCTTATACCCATCTGCTTTTGAGACGAATTTTAACTTCCTACCCAACCGGATATGTTGATTTGCAATCGCCGTCCGGCATGGGCATAGGGGCTCTCTTATACAACTATAATGGGAAAGTATATACGGCAGACGAAGGTCGCATGCTTGCAGAAATGGGAGATGACACTTTCTGCATTGGCCATGTAAATGATGACTACGGCAACCTTATACATGGGAGCAATCTTGTGCCTATGCTTCGTGAGTCTATGGTTGAGGCGGTGCCAATGTGTTCAGACTGCGCCTTCAATTTATATTGTGGAACAGACCCGCTTTATCACTACCGTTCTCAAGGAGACTGGGTTGGTCACCGTCCGACTAGCGACTTTTGCTTCCGAAACATGGAAATTATTAAACACCTCATCTGCTTGTTGGAAGATGACAGGGAGTCCCGTGAGGTTTTGATGAGTTGGATGCCATGATTTTACACAGCAGAATTGAGGTCCAAGACGGCGGAAAACACATCAGACGTGTTGGGCAAAGGGTGGACGATTGCCAGACTGCTTTGCTGGCGGCTGGCCGAATACTTCAATTTAATGATGAAGAAGGAATCGTTCGATACATAGCTCTCCCAGAAAACCTTCACCCCCCACAGGAAGGGGACATCTTGCGCATTGATTTGTCAGCAGGAACGATTGGGTTTCTTTACCGCAAGGCGTCTCCTCACAACGCACTTTTCATCACCGAACGATGCAACAGCAGGTGCATCATGTGTTCGCAGCCCCCACGTTCAATAGACGATGACTACTTGATTGAAGAGATTCTGGAAATGCTTCCATTGGTCTCCGCAGAAACCGTGGAGATGGGTATCACAGGCGGTGAACCAACCTTGCTCGGCGAGAAGTTGATTCAAGTAATTCAATCGTTGAAAAATAATCTCCCTCAGACAGCAGTGCACATGCTCACGAATGGCCGTGCGTTTAAAAGCCAACAATGGGCTAAACGCATCGGAGATATCCAGCATCAGGACTTGATGCTGGGGATTCCAGTCTATTCCGATATTGCCCGGCTGCACGATTTTATCGTTCAGTCGCAAGGTGCGTTTGATGAGACGATTCGGGGAATCCTCAACCTCGCAAGCCATGACGTGCCGATTGAAATCCGAGTCGTTACTCACAAGCAATCTTTACCAAGGCTTCGGGAAACCGCTCTATATATTGCAAGGAATTTTCCGTTCGTCCGACAGGTTGCTCTGATGGGTCTTGAATTAGTTGGCTTTGCGCGCTCGAATATTGATGCGTTATGGGAGGAACCCTGTGAATATGGCGATACGCTTATTGAGGCAGTATCCGAGTTATCGTGTCGTGGGGTAAAAGTGCTAATTTTTAACCACCCTCTTTGTGTCCTTCCTCAGAAACTTTGGCCGTATGCCGTAAAGTCTATTTCCGACTGGAAAAATGTCTATATCAAGGAATGTGAACTGTGCGCTGTGAGAGAGCGCTGTGGAGGACTGTTTGCATCATCAGAAGTCCGACGGCCAAAAGGTATAAAACCGTTCTCGGAAGCACCCGCTAGTCCTCCGCAGTGCCCAGCATTCGTGACAGCAAGTCTGTAGATGATGCTGGGATTTGCTTCTTTTGACCTTCATGACTAATTTCAATTGTTAATCCCTTGATTTTAACAAGCTTGACCTTGGTGCCAATTGGGACCGCTGCGATACCAGTTTGCTGCCCCTTTTCAAACAGTGGCATGCTAATCGGGCTGGTAAGCCTCACAAAATCAGGGACATAGTTATCGGATGGCGGATTGGGTTCTTTAATTACCGGCTGCGCCTTTTCCACACGCTGTTGCATCACTGGGGTGGCGTTTGCAGAAGCTGGGGTTGGAACAGGGGTGCCAGTTGCGGATGGAACCGGTGTAAAGGCAGGTCCAGCGACAGGAGTAGAAACGGGCGTTGCGGTCGTCGTCGAGATGGCAACTGGACGAGGAGACGCTGGGCTTTTGCTACCTCCGCTAAAAATAGCGCTCAAGAAAGCGAGACCTAGAATACCTCCGCCTAGAATGAAAAATATCTTACCGCTTCGTTTAGGTCTGGCCATCGATTGTTGGGGTGGTTGATTTGAGTGTGGGAGTGGCGGAGGTTGGGAAGCATGCTTTTTGTAGGTGGTATGGGAGAGTCCAGTCCCAGGAATACCAACGGTCGTGCGATTTCCTGCTTGCCCAATTGTGTGGGTAAACCCACGGCCTCCAAGACTCAAAGAGGTGCCTTTTTTTCCGAGGTTAATCCGCACACCGGGAAAAATCCTAAAACTCCTGCGAAATCTCCATGCCATATTAGTGATCAGGAATAACCGACAAGTTCGCCAATAATTGACAGCGTTCTCGATTAAGCATTTGAATTTTTGAAGTGATTGGTTCACGCGCTGCGCCAGAGGCATGGTTTAACCTTTGAAGAATCATAGGTGCTTGACGCAATTCTGATTCGATTGTCTGTCTGATAGCAACGAATTTTGTGTGGATCTGATTCAGTGCAGTGACAGGCAGAGCCGCATTTGCATCAAATCGGAATCTGCTTTCGCAAGATGTCCGCCATCTCAACAGTTCTTGGTATTTTGCAGGGCCAACACCCGGCACACTTCGAGCGTTTGCCACGTCAAGTGCCGTTTCAATGCCGTATGAAAGAAGCTCACTTGTAAGTTTTGGTCCGACTCCGCGTATTTTGGCTTTCGTGAGAAGTTGACGGTCAAGAAACGCATCGAGTTGTAGTTGACGCTTTTGATTGTTCAATTGCGCTATTTCCGCCTTTTTCTCTTGCTCAAGGTGAATGAGACGCTCGTATTTCTTCCTGTATTCCTCCTTTTTGTTGACGAACGATCGTCGTGCCTGTTCTTCAATTCTTTGCAACGCAAGTAGCTCGGCTTCTATCTCCTTTTTCCTTTCATTCGCGATGATTGCGGTTTTTTGTCGGACAGCCGCATAAGTGTATGAATATGGACCTTCGTAGATAAAGCCAGTGCCAAGAAGCGCAAGCGCTAGGCCAACCACCCAATGGCCATTGAGGAGAACAATAGCGGCAATGCAGGCTACAAAAATGCCGAGCAGGAACATTCCTCTAAAAATTTTTTCGGGAGCCGGAGGTTGCGCTGTTGAACAGGCAACATTGGGTAAGGCGTTTATACTAAATCCAACTGGGGAAATCGGTGAAATGTTTCCAATAGCCTCCCACAGTCCCACCGAAACGTGCCCATTGGTGCCTTGAACATGGACACTGATGAAGAAACTTGGGCCGCCGCTGTCTGCAATCCTACACCAAGGACATTGAGAGAGGTTGGATGGGTGCCTGTGTGTCGGGTCCCGTTTACATGCAGCGAGCGTTGCGCGCAATGAATCCAGAGCTGCGACCCATTCCGAAGCGGACGGCCTGCATCCTGGTTGCTCCCCTCCACGCATGAACGCCCGCGAAAACATGACGCGATGCATGCTTGGCAATGTGGACATCGGTAGTGTGTTTGGGGGCGCTTTAACCCCCAACTGCTGCGGAGCTTCACTGTATGCGTATCGGAATTCAGCAATCGCTTTCTCAAGAGGCAAGTCTGATTGTGTCAGTGGGATCCCGGCGTATGGATGGCGCCCCATAAACAGAATGCGAAAGATAAGCACAGCTAAACCAAACAGGTCATGGTTAAAAGAACGTTCCAACCCGCGAAATGTTTTCCCTTGTAGCTCCGGAGCGGTCCAATGAGCAATGCCAACATCGCAGGTCCATAAATACCCGTTCGAGGCACGAGCCTGGAAGGAGTCGCAATCGATTATGCAAACCGTGCCGTCGCGTTTGACAAGGAGATTCCCCTCATTTACGTCCCCGATGACAGCACCCGTTTTGTGAATCTCCTCAAAGGCCGATGCACAATTTCTAGCCACATGAATCAGAAAATCCCAACGCGCATTTGGAAAATTTAGAAATCGTTCCTTTGTCCCATAGAGTTCGTGAATCTCTTTTCCTTGGACAACTGGCATAAGGAAGCCTCGGACATTTCCCTTTGGGTCCCAGACCAACATTCTCGGCCAAGCGGCGAAGGTCAGGACCTCAGGTGTCCCCACCTCAACCATGTGGGCCAGTTTTGCCGCTTTAAGAGCATCTGGCGGCTGGTGGTAGAACTTCACTACATGTCCTTTGTGGGAAAGAGCCTCGTGGACAATTCCCTCGCCACCTCTCCGCCCAATTTGACGGCCAGGAATTACTTGCTTAGTGTTTTGGTCGAAGTAGGCCATTGTAGAAGAGGAATCTCTTTTCTTATGGCGACAATTAGTGATTTATCGTCATCAGTTCGCTCGTTAATGGAGTTGGTAGAGAGAAAGTCTGCCAACGGTCCCCTTAGTGCGTTGGCGTCTGTTGAGGAATCTAAAACCTTCAACAAGGGTTCAATAAAGGGGGCGTGAACGGAGCGAGTGGCGTAATGCAGGGCCAACATCTGAATGCCATCTGTAAACCCAGCGATGGCATCAATCGGCAGGGCCATTTCTTCAATCTGGACCTTCTTTTTCCATCCAACGGTCGTCAAAAAGGTCGTCTCATTTGCATACTCGCCGCGTAAAGGCCAAGTGACCGGCACCAGAGAGTTTCCGCTCCGCACAATCCATCCCCCATCACCGAGTTGATAAAAGATAGATTTCTCTTTCGTTGCGACCGCTAAGAGCAATGTGCAGGCGAGAGATTTGGGTTTCAAACCACGGCTTTGTGCAGCCTTCTCTACCGCGACCAGAGCGACTTCACCAGCAGCCAGCAGGTCTTCTTTGCCGGGAATGCGGCCATACCGTGACGCCTTCGCTAGCTGGAAAAGGGCGACGCGTGTCGCAATCTGCGAGCCAATGTGCGAGTGGCTGGCACTTCCTGCCCCATCCGACAGAGAGCAGAGAAGAACCTCACCATTTACGCGGTACCGGTTGGAATCTTGACAGGGAGTTCCGTTACTGCCG
Source organism: Terrimicrobiaceae bacterium (assembly GCA_041738805.1). Taxonomy (GTDB): domain Bacteria; phylum Verrucomicrobiota; class Verrucomicrobiia; order Chthoniobacterales; family Terrimicrobiaceae; genus JAJTZA01. The sequence continues at coordinate 13,537 of JBGSPC010000019.1, forward strand.
TGCGATGTTCCTGCCACACTGGCACCAACTGCCGTCCACATGGCAGATTAAATCTCGGCCCAGCCAGCAGGAGATTCGAGCTTCACAGTGTCGCCCGGAGTAGAGCGGGAAACGGATTGTTGCGAAGCACTCAGCCATTCAAAGAGTTTTCGAAATTCCAGCCCCTTCAATTTAAGCGGTTCGCGGTTCGGACAAAGCTCGCTCAGACACGCCATATCCGCATTTTCAACGCCTACTGCAAAAAAGGTGAAGGACTTTTTCATTTCACCGTCTTTCACCATCTGCTTGGCTTGCTCCCAGAACTCCGAGTTTTTGTCGGTTGGTGCGCCATCAGTAATCAGAAAGACCCACGGGCGATAGTAGGCAATCCCGTTCTGTTTATATGTCCCCTTCTGGTTTTCCAGATATTGAAGCCCTTCGACAATTGCCTGCCCCATCGGTGTGTCCCCTTTCACCTCCAGTTGGGGGGCGGTAAAGGCGTCGACTGTCGTAAAGGGGGTCGCCAAATCTACGGTGCCACCAAAAAGCATTATTCCGACTTCCACCCTCTTTTTCGCAAGACCATCGGCAAAAAGCGTATCCCTGTAAACAGCAAGCCCGTCTTGGAGCTGGCGAATTGGTTCGCCCTGCATTGAACCCGAGATATCAAGGAGAAGGAGGCTGGGACACCGGGGCTCCGGGTTCTCGGCGAAGGTGTTTGTTGTAGTGGCTGTTGCGTCAACGAACGGATTTTGTGGCATGGAAGCAGAGTTCTGCTATCGATATTACCGATTTTCCCGATAACGGGCAACATTTTATCCGGGCATCATTCGGTTGAAAAACCGGCTTCGTTCTGTCTGATGAGCTCGTAGGGGGAAACCTGTCTCCTCACAAAAACCAATCGGTTCTCCCTCTCAAAGAGACTTCCATCGCGCTTAGAAAACCGTATGCTCAAACCCCAATGGAATCGCACCTGAGAAGACCTGTGCCGCTTATTTGGCAATTCATTGTATTGGTCGCGTCCTTGGGAGTCCTTTCAACGCTCACGTTGTCGCTATTTGTGCCCTTTCCCCCGGAGGTCCAGAGGATTCTGAACGTTGCAGATTTCCTGATTTGTCTGATTTTCTTGGCTGATTTTGGGATTCTCCTTGCCCTGCACAAGAACCGCAAAAGATATATGCTGACGTGGGGTTGGCTGGATTTGGTGTCCTCAATTCCAATGATTGACCCGCTTCGATGGGGACGATTGGCCCGCCTCATTCGCCTCATTCGCCTTTTTCGGGGAGTGCGGGGCAGCACCGGGCTTCTTCGGCAACTCTTTCTGAACAAACAAGAGGCGACGCTTGTCGGTATAATCCTGCTTCTTTGCTGCGTCATTGCATTCAGTTCTGTGGGGATTTTGATTGCCGAACAAGATTCAGGTGGGAGCATCGACACTGCCGAAGAGGCTCTTTGGTTTACCATTTCAACTTTCACCACTGTTGGATACGGCGATTTGACCCCAGTAACAACGTTTGGACGTGCCGTCGCCACTCTTACCATGATTGCGGGAATCAGCATATTTGGGGCATTTACGGCACTCATGGCGACGTTTCTTGTAAGTTCCCCTCAGCATCAACAAAACACTACAATTCTGGAAGAGCTGGCTAGCCAGCGCAAACTCCTCGTTGCTTTGGAAGAACAACTTCGCAAATTAAAGAAGAACTCCAATAGCAGCACCAACCTCCAAGATTGATAATTATCACGATTGGAAGTGCAAGTTTCGCCTCACATCCAGTGCAATTCATCGCAACGGCAATCGGATCCGGGCATTGCTACGGGGGCGGGAAAATGCGCGGAGCCTGTATTTAATGACTTCTGCGAGGATTTTTGAAATGAGGCAGGCATGGCCCCCTACGTAAAAGTTCCTGTTAACCACTTTTCGGCTAAAACCGAGAGGCGAGAGAGGATTTTGGCATTTTGAAGTTCCGAGAGCCAAACATCTGCCAATCGGGGGTCTCTGGGGGAAAAAGAGAGAAAATCAGGGGTTTTCATAAGCTACTGATTTTTAGTTACATGCAGATTTTTTCAAAAGAAAATATCCTGTGAACCAACTGGCGCGTGGTTTCGCAATCTGATCCAAATGGCTCCTGAGGTAGGATTCGAACCTACGACCAATCGGTTAACAGCCGACCGCTCTACCACTGAGCTACTCAGGATTTGGAGAAACGTCAGAATGCCAGATTGGTTGGAGAAATCAAAAGGATTTTTTACGAACTGCCGTGTTTCCGGTTCCCCATTGATCTCTCAAGGTCAAAATTCAAAGCAGGGCCACCCAACTCAGGGAGCCGTATAACCCGCGTCCCCCCCGCGGGCTTTCCATGCGCGGTAAAACAAGAGGAAGCAGACAAGCGCCACAAAACTCAAAACCCCATTCATGAGAAACGTGTAGCGGTAGTTTTGCCCGGTGGCGTCAATGATGAAGCCTGCGAATGGGGTCATGAACATCACGCCAACCGACGTGAACATTCCTCCCGCAGAGGCAAATTGGGCGAAGCGGTCGCGGGGGAGAATGCGTTGTCCTAGCGAGGCAGTGCCGGTAAAGTAGGCACCTGATAGCACTCCATGAATGACGAAGAACCACAAGAAGGAGGAGGTATCCACGGCGAAAATCCAGCCTGAGAATGCGAAGAGCGCGTATGTGGCCATAAACAAAATGCCGAGGCGAAGCGGATGAAAGCGGTCTGCTAGTGACCCAATCGTGTAGGTGATGATGATGGAGATCGCGTAGGTGAGGGCGACATATTTCCCATACACGTCCATTCCCAAACCGATGCTTTTTGCATAAAAAATGCTGAAGGCATTGAGCGGACTGAATGCGAGGGCACCAAACGTCCGGGCCGCAAAAAACAGAAGATAAAACGGCTGGGCAAAACATTCCCTGATATAGGTCGCCACGCCTGCGAAGAAGGCCAGTCGTGCACCGGGAGCAAGTGGTTCTGGCTGGGGATAGGTACCTTCTTTGACCTTCCAGCAAATCAATCCATGACCAAGACCGACCAGGGCTGCCATAGTGATCAGAAGCCAGAAATAGTATTCTTCCGCCCCGCCAAGTAGAAAATAGTTGAAAAGAATGCCAGCCAAGAGGCTGCTGGCCCGGAAGAGCCCATAAAAGCGTCCGATCACCGCCTGTGGCACAACGTCATTGACGAGTCCGCCGAAAACCGCCCCGGAAAGCACCGACGTGAGCTCATAGATGGTCCACATCACAAAGAAAACCCCGATCACGCAGGTGTTGGCACCCGGAGAGCTATCCCCGAGGCTTGTGTGGAGCAAAGTGCCCAGCGTGGGCGCAAAGGCCAAACCAATCATCGCGAGGACCGTGAATGGCAGGGGGATGGCGATGAAGGGGATCCGACGGCCCCATCGCCCGCGATGCCGGTCCGAAACCATGCTGATAATCGGGTTTAAGAGCAGTGCCACAGCTGTTGGTAACGAGCCGAGCAGAAGGCCGATCAAGAGATTCGAGGCCTCAAACCGCTTAAGTAGCAGTTGTATCACGGGCGCCATTCCCCGTTCCCTCATGTTTTCGAGGAAGTCACCCCCGAGAAGCCAGACAAAAACAAGCAGCAACGCCGGGGTGGTGTAAACCAGCGTGCCGACCTTCCACGTTTTTCCCGGCAATTTCCCGGCCGGTGGCAATTCAGAGCTCATCAGCAGGGGCACACGGAAAGCTTGCGGCAGAGAACGTGACGGGATTTGCGGCAACGATTCATTGCGCCTGGGGGGCTTGCGGGATGTGACATGGGGGATAACTCAGGTGCCTGCGTCTTTACAGAGGGGTTTTAATAGTATGCGAATCCGGCGATTGCATTTCAATGGCCGAAACTGATTTTCTGCAGTGGGGGCGAGGCATGGTTTTCCTTATGTGTTTTTTCAACCCGATCAACGAAAAAACAATTATGCCATGATTCGAAGCATTTGATCGAGGGGATTCTCTTGTCGTGAGCGAAGGGCCTCCCGGGTCTCATGCGGAGAGGGCATTCAGTGCCTCAATGGGAAAGAGGGTTCTGAAAGAGCAAGCCCGGAGTGCTGCGCCGTTTGGTTCGTTCAGTGGATTTCGACAGCCACACCGGCCTTCACTTTTGCGGCCAGCCGGACCGCATCCCAATTGGCCAGCCGGACGCAGCCGTGACTCTCGGAACGTCCAATAGTGTCAGGGCTACTGGTTCCGTGAAGTCCGATTCCCTTTTTGTTTAGCTGGATCCAGATCACGCCCACTGGATTGTTTGGTCCAGGAGGAAGAATATGAAATTCGCCACTCCGTTCCCCCCGCTCCAACATTGCTTTATCATGGCGATAATCAGGCATTTTGGCCACACCGGTGATTTTCCATTCGCCAATGGGCGACTCGTTCTGGTTGGCTCCGATGGTGACAGGATAGGCGGCAACCAAGCGGTCGTTTTCGTAAAGGCTAATCATGTTGATCTTTGTGTCTACCTTCACTGACATGGTTGTTTCAGGGCTCAGAGCTTCCGGTCCTTCCTTGGTTTTGTCACCGGCTTCTGCTGCGGAATCATCGGCACCTTCCTTCAAGGTTTTCTTGGTGTCACTCAGGTCTTTCATTGCGGCCAGATCGAAGGGTTTGACATTCGGGACTTTCACAAGACTGCCAACCTTTAAGCTGGCAATCAGGCCGGGGTTCAACTCATCAAGAAAGTCGACATCCGTGTGGAACTTTTCAGCAACGGCCTCTCCGACTGAAAGGTAGGCCATGGATTCAAGTTTGGATTGCGCTTCGACAGAATCCGGTAATTGGCCAACGCTTTCGAGGTCGGCCTCGCTCACGGTGTAATTAACGAATATCGGGTCAACACTGCTGAGATCAAGGTCAGAGACGTCCTGCGGGGCCTCACTTGTCTCCCCATCGGATTTGCCGATAGCAGTTCCAGATGCAGGTGTCGGGAGCCCGTTCGCCTCTCGATACAAGGCCAGTGCCCTCAGCGTGAAGTAGCCATGGCGTCCGTCAATCTTGCCCGGGCTAAACTCCGCCCGGTTCAGAAATACCTGCAAACGCGCGGCGGCTTCTTTCTCTGGCGCAAGCGGGCCATCTTTTGAGGCCGCATCCCAGGCAACCAAAGAAAGCACGGTCAGGAGGGAAGCTGCAAAAGTAAAAAGCGTCCGGCCCGCACGTGTCCGACTGAAACTTTTGGCATTTGCGGCATGGTGAATCATTATTTTTTAATTGCGTATTTTGTTAGGGAATATCGGCAGGCACGCTGGGTAGGGCCTAGCCCCCTATCGGTATTCCCGGAAGAACAGAGCCGGCCGGAGCCGCAAAATGTTTCGTAGCTGATAACGATCTACCCCGCGTCCTACAACGTCCATCGGGTGTTCACCCCACGGGTATTGGTACCAACCTGATCGGGCGTACGAGTCACAGGAGTGCCTCGTCTGGTGACCTGTTAACCTCGCAACGACAACGACCCCATGTTTGCCCTCGACCCCTTCTTCCTCAGCCGTTACACATCCGGAATGCTTCGCAAATTGTGGATCGAGCTCCGTTCTTCCTTATGGTTTGTGCCTGGGATGTTGGTGCTGTTCGGGATTGCTTCGGCATTGATCCTGATCCAATGGGACCTGCATGTCTGGGAGCAATCCGAAGCCCGGGATAATCGTTATTCCTTTTTTGGGTCCGGCGCCGAGGGGGCGCGGGGTGTCCTTGGCACCATAGCGGGATCGATGATCACCGTGGCCGGTGTCGCGTTTTCCATCACAATCGTGACGCTCTCCCTGGCATCCACGCAATACACACCGCGAATTCTTCGTAATTTTATGAGAGATCGGGCAAATCAAACGGTTCTCGGTGTGTTTCTGGGGGTCTTTGTTTATTGCTTGGTTGTGCTCCGGACCGTTCGCGGTGTTGATGCATCCGGAATGGAATTTGTTCCGCAATTTGCAGTCTTTGGTGCCTTGGTGCTTGCTCTGGTCTCCATTGGTTTTCTCATCTTTTTTATACACCATACGGCCGCATCGATTCAGGCGTCCTACATTCTCAACGCCATCACGTGCGAAACGCTCAAAGCCATTGATCACCTCTTCCCGGATCCGTGCGAAGCCGACGACCCCGAGTCTCCGCCTTTTCTCGCGCCAAAAGAATGGCATTCCATTCCCTCCTTGCGTTCCGGCTATCTCCAGAGTCTGGACACCGGAGCCATCATGGAATTAGCCCGGGAAGAAGCAATATCCCTGAAACTGGAGCACTCGGTGGGGGACTTCGTTGTCGAAGGGACAGCCATCGCCCTTGCCAGTCACACCGGCCGGAACGATCATATCCGGACCCTCTTAAATGCCATGGTCCTGGGCGATTTCCAAACGGTTGAACAGGATGTCCGGTTTGGGATCCGCCAGATTGTTGACATCGCTTTGAAAGCCCTTTCCCCCGGTGTGAATGATACCAGCACGGCAGTTTCCGCACTCAACTACCTCTCCGTGATCGGACATCGGCTTGCTCAAAGAAAGTTCCGGTCCTTGTTAGACTCCGGAATTGAATCCCGGGTGATCTTACCCATTCCGACATTTCAAGACTTTTTGGGACGTATTTTTGATGAGATCCGGATGTGTGGCGGAGGAAATGTGACAATTTTAATTCAGATGCTTCACTGCCTGACGATGATTGCATCGGGCACACGATGCCGGACAAGAACGGAAAGCCTGACTATGCAGGCCACACTGATTCAACGAACGGCTGATCTTCAAGTCGGCTTCAGATATGACCGGGAGCGAATCAATGCAGCAATCATTGAACTCCGAACGTCCCTCGATTTAAGCAGCGACGGCCTGCCTGACCTTTCCGCAGAAAGGTGTGTTTAAGATTGAGGTGGTTTTTGACGAACGGCCACATACCAGCCATGCAAAACAGGGTTGCTGTAGCCGGTGCGAAAATCGAAGTCTTTCCAAGGCAGGACAGACCTCCGCCCGTAATAGGGATCGGCAATTTCGATGGCTTGATCGTTGATGCCTTGCAAAACCCCGTAGTGGCCGCCGCCTTCAACCGGTTCCCGGAAATTGATGATCACAAGGTAGCCTTCGCGCAGCAGTCGCTTGAGGGTTTCAAGCTCCCGCTTTTTCTCTGCAGACCGGATTCCTGATGGAAAATTCCGGACTTTTGGGTGTGACGAGGATTGGCCTGTCACCACATCGTATTGTGGACCCAAGGCCTGAAACGCCTCAACCACTCGGGAATTCTCAGCACCTTTGCCTTCCACCGCCCCCATCTGTTGAACCACCTTCTCCAGTGCAATGTCCTGACCGGTCAGTGTCCGGAAAATCATAATGAAGGATGAGGCATTGCAGGTCCAATCGTTGGGCTGGGCGAAGTAGTCTCTCTCCTTAATCCTTTGCTTTGCCCAAACGGTTTGCGCACCATTCATCAGTTTCTCGTCCTGACAGGGGTAACCATCCAACGGACGATCCACTTGATTTGTGTGTCGATGTGTGGTCGAACAACCGATCAGGCAAATCCCTAAAAGGACTGAAAGCGGGACCGGGTATTTCATTGGCATCATTATGCAAGAACTAGCGGGGATCACGAGGTTTAGCAATCACCTGAAAATTGAACCGGGAAGAAGATTTCCCGGGTGCTTTGCATCTTTTCTTATTCTTGTTCGTCTGCAGGAGTGAACCCGCCGTGCAAGAAAAGCCCGGCATAACCTGACAAATGATATGACGACGAATACCATCGAACAAAACTCAGTGAAAGAAACCGTGCGGGCCCGTTATGGCGGGATTGCTTCCATCAGCGGAACCTGCTGCAGCGATTCTTGTTGCGGGAAAGAGGACGGGCATGACGCCGGGGACATGTCGCGGCGCAATGGGTATTCCGATGAAGAATTGGCGGGAGTTCCGGAAGGATCAAACCTGGGTCTCGGCTGCGGGAACCCGCAGGCCATCGCGTTGATTCAACCTGGAGAGACCGTGCTCGACCTGGGAAGTGGTGCCGGATTTGACGTTTTCCTCGCTGCACGGGACGCCGGCCCTCAGGGTCACGTCATCGGGGTGGACATGACGCCGGAGATGCTTGCGCGGGCCAGGGCGAATGCCGCGAAGGTGAACATTGGACATGTTGAGTTCCGGCTTGGGGAGATTGAGCACTTGCCCGTTGCTGACGCCATCATCGATGTCATAATTTCCAATTGTGTCATCAATCTCTCACCCGACAAATCAGCCGTTTTTGCCGAGGCGTTCCGGGTTTTGCGATCCGGTGGGAGGCTGGTGGTTTCGGATGTGGTGGCGTTGGCACCAATTCCTGCAGAATTAAAAACGGACTGGGATCTTTACACCGGCTGTGTTGCTGGTGCCTCCCTGGTGGAGGACCTGCGTGCCATGATGAGGGAGGCCGGATTTGCGGAGATTCGAATCACACGCAAGGGTGAAAGCCGGGACATTCTCGAAAATTGGTTTCCTGGGCGCGGGGTTGCCGATTTTGTGGCATCTGCGAATATTGAAGCCAGAAAGCCGTGATGATTCCTGCCATTCAAGAAACCGAACGACTTTGGAAGGAGTTCGCCGACGAACTCGGCGGGTTCCTCAGAGCACGGGTGGGATCCGAAGTCGAAGCTGAGGACCTGCGGCAGGAGGTTTTTCTCAAACTTCAGAACCACCTGGAAGCCAATCACACCATCCATGATCTGGGCGCGTGGCTCTATCGCAGCGCCCGCAATGCCGTCATCGATCACTACCGCACCCGCAAGGCCAGCGAACCCATTGACGATGCTTTGCCTGGCGAATCCGACCAGGGAGATCCCGACATGGCACCCTTGATGGCGTCCTTTCGGCGCATGATTCATGCCCTGCCGGACGGCTATCGGGAAGCGGTCATCCTGGCTGACATTGAGGAACGACCTCACAAAGAAGTCGCCGGGCGTCTTGGCCTCAGTCTTCCGGCAACCAAATCCCGAATTCTCCGGGGTCGCCTCATGCTCCGCAAAAATCTTGATGACTGTTGCCGCTTCGAACGTGACCGGAGAGGAACAGTCATCGACTGCATGCCAAGAGTCCCCCGGGCTTGCGAAGAGTGTTGAAATCCCAGCCGCCTGCAAAAGTTCCTCTGTGAACACTGCGGGGTTTCCATTATGGCTTAACCATGCTTGCCCAAAGAGTCGTGTTGATTGGAATCCTTTTCGGGTGTGCAGGTGCTTTGACGGCGCAAAATCCCCAGCCACCAAATGCTGTCGCGTCGCCGTTCAGCCAAACCGCTCTTCTGACACTTCCCCCATCCAACGGCCCGGTTATTGTGCAAGCGGGATTTCAGTTGCTTGATATCAACCAAATTGATGATCAATCGGAAACGTTTGAGTTTTCCGGCATTTTGAAATTGCGCTGGAAGGACACCCGGCAAGCCTTTGATCCTGCGGTCGAGGGGGTCGCTCAAAAAATGTATCTCGGAGATTATCAATTCAACGAACTCTCGCCTTCCTGGTACCCCGAAGTGATTTTGCGAAACGTCGCCGGCCTTTTTGATACGTCCGGTGTGGTGCTCAGAATCAATCCGGATGGCACGTGCCTCCTCACGCAGAGTATCAATGCGATTGCCAAGACGCGGCTCAATCTCCGGCGTTATCCTTTTGACCATCAGGTCCTGGAGGCAGCCTTCGTGGTGTTGGGTTTTGACAAAACCGAAGTTGTGATGGAGTCGCTGCCGATGCAGGAACTGGATCCCTCCACCATTCGGATTCCGCAGTGGAATCTCAAAGCCATCACGAGTGTTGTGAGAGAGACTCCCGCAAGTTATTTGGAAAATTCGGACATGGCCTCAACCTTCATTCTGCAAATGGAGGTGCGCCGCTACGCCATGTTTATCATACGTTTGGTGGTGATGCCTTTGTTTCTGGTCGTTCTTCTCTCGTGGTCGGTTTTCTGGATGGACCGTGCTTCTCTTGGAGACCGCATGAGCGTTTCATTTGTCGGGCTTTTAACCGTGGTCGCCTATCAGATCGTGTTGGGTGATATCCTTCCTCATATTTCGTACATCACCCTCATCAACGGATTCCTTAATTTCAGCTTCTTTATCATGTGTGCGACGGTGGTGGCCAATCTGGTGGTGGGGTCGTATGACCGTGCAGGCAAACAGGAGACCGGCGACCGGTTGGACAAGGTCTGCCGCTGGGCCTTCCCGGTGGCCTATGGGCTTTTGCTCCTACTCGCCCTTACCCTTGCGTTCACGCTCTATTAGCGTCGTGAAGCGGATGGAGATTTTTTTGGCACCCTCCAGCAGGCCACTTCAGGGGTTCTTTAATCGCAGGAGGAATTCCTGCGGCCCAAGAAATTCATTTGACACCAGGCGCCAGGCCAGCTAGTTGTTTGGTGTTGTTTAACCCTGCACATGTTGTGCAGCGGGGCTTCTGCCAAAACATACGACTCACTAGTTCTCAGAATTTTATCATCCATCCGGGTGGGAAATCGCGTATTGCTGACACCAACGCGCCTCCGTTGATCCGGTTCCCAACATCGAAGAATTTCCATGGCTGGACACAGCAAATGGTCAAAAATCAAACGCCTGAAAGGTGCCCTCGATAGCAAACGAGGCATGCTTTTTGCCAAGCTCTCGAAGGAGATCACCGTAGCTGCGCGGGCAGGCGGCGGAAATCCTTCAACCAATCACCGTCTCCGGGCGGCCGTTCAATCGGCCCGATCCCAAAGCATGCCCAATGAAAACATCGAACGAGCCATCAAAAAAGGCAGCGGAGAATCCGCGTCTGCGGCCGTTGATGAGATGGTTTACGAAGGATATGCACAGGGAGGGGTTGCAGTGATCGTCGAGGCCGCCACCGACAACCGGAATCGAACCGCCGCCGACATGCGTCAGATCTTTTCCAAGAATCATGGTAGCCTGGCCGGACCGGGAAGTGTTCTTTATCTTTTTCACCGGAAGGGGCAAATCTCTCTTGCGTCTGCGCCCGGCAAAGAAGACCGGATCATGGAAATTATTCTCGACGTCGGCGCTGAAGAAATGGAGTCTGATGATTCCCATCACACCATCACGACTCCGCCGGACAAGTTATATGCCGTGGCTGAGGCTCTGAGAAGTGCGGGATTCGAGCCGGAATCGCAGAAACTGAATTATATCCCGGAGACAACCGTGTCCATAGCCGATGCCGCCATGGCATCACAAATCTTTCGCCTCTGCGATGCCCTTGAAGAGAATGACGATGTCCTCAGTGTGCATGCCAATCTCGATGTTTCCGACGAACTCCTGGCCCAAGTGCAGGAAAACCACTCTTAAAAAACCATGACTGATCAAGCCCCTGATAATACGGCTTCTGAATTGCCGGCCACGGCAACCCCGGAAGCTCAAGCCCCGACGACCGATGCTCCCCAAGAGGGGGCAGACCGTAAAAGCTCCGCCCCCCGCCGTGCACGTCCGCAGCGCGGCCGCCGCCCGCAGCGCC
>JBGSPC010000058.1:0-41513 GCA_041738805.1 Terrimicrobiaceae bacterium
GGGCTGTGCGCCCCCAAACCCCGCACCGCTCGCCGCGGCAGGCGTTCGGGGGGAACTCTCAAGAGCCTGCCTGCGGCAGGAAGACCAAAAAATAATGCAGCGAAGCCTTAACTTTTTTATTGCATGACTACATGCCTGTCATCCGTGGTTCTTCCCCCATGAAACAAAAAACCCAAGATTGCTGAACGTCCGGAATCTGCTTAAGGTGAGGGGCTCTTTATTAATTGATGACCACGATTTTCCATACCCGCCGCACCGTCGAACAAGTTGAAGAAGGCACGGAGCTTGCGCCGAAGTTTGATGCGCAAGGCGTGATTCCTGTGGTGACGACCGACCATGAATCCGGCGAGCTTCTCATGCACGCGTATATGAATGCGGAGGCTTTGGAAAAAACCATTCAGACCGGGGAGGCCTTTTATTGGAGCCGGAGCCGTCAGGCCCTTTGGCACAAAGGTGCGACCAGCGGGCTTGTCCAAACGGTTGAAGAAATGCGGGTCGACGATGACCAGGACTGCATCTGGCTGAGAGTTCGCGTGGGGGGCTCGGGGGCAAGCTGCCATGTCGGCTACCGGAGTTGCTTCTACCGGGCTGTGCCCGTGGGTCCGGAGGCGGGAGGGCCGCTGGCTTTTCTGGAAGACGCCAAAACCTTTGACCCCAAAGACGTTTATGGAGATGCCCCCAACCCCACCAAGCTTTGATGGGCGCGGGTATATGTGAGGTGATCCTTGCGGGCAAAAAAAGTTCCTATAAGTCCCATAGGACCTATCATTCCCATTTTGCCCCATGACCCCGCGCCTCTACGACACGCTCACCCGCAGTGTTCAGCCTCTGTCTCCTATGGATGGAAGCGTCTTCCGGTTTTATTGCTGTGGACCGACCGTTTATGGGCCGGCGCATGTCGGAAACTTCCGGACGTTTGTGATGCAGGATGTTTTTCGTCGCACTCTGGAGGTGCTTGGCATGTCGACCCGTCATGTTCGCAACATCACGGATGTGGATGATAAGACCATCCGTCAATCACAGGCCGAAGGGCGGACACTCACGGAATTCTGCTCGGACTGGACTAACAAATTTCATCACGATTGCGCCGCGCTCAATGTTTTGCCTCCGCATGAGGAGCCGGGAGCGGTCGAGCACCTTCCTGACCAGATTGCCCTCATCGAAAAGCTGATCGCGCGGGGTCATGCGTATCAGGCCGCAGACGGATCTGTGTATTTCCGGATCGATTCATTTCCTGAATATGGGGCACTTTCCAGACTCACTGAGCGCACCATCACCACCAGTTCAGCACTGGCCGATGAATACGAACGCGACTCGGCAGCGGATTTTGCGTTGTGGAAAGCACGGCGTCCCGAGGACGGCCCGAATTTTTGGCCTTCGCCGTGGGGAGAAGGCCGTCCCGGCTGGCACATTGAGTGCAGTGCGATGGCCATGAAACATCTGGGAGAATCTTTCGATCTCCACGGCGGTGGAATCGATCTCGTGTTTCCTCACCACGAAAATGAAATTGCGCAAAGCGAGGCCGCGACAGGAAAACGATTTGCACGGCATTGGTTTCATGTGGCCCATCTGCTTGTTGAAGGCCAAAAAATGAGCAAGTCTCTCGGGAACCTCCACACGCTGGAAAATGTGGTGGCCCGTGGCTTTACCAGCGAGGACATGCGCTATGTCCTGCTCTCCGGGCATTATCGTCAGCCCCTGAATTTCACGTGGGATAGCCTCTCGGCCGCTCACAAATCATTGGGCCGCCTTCGCAGATTCAAAGAACGCCTCGGACCTCCTGCTGCCACATCCCCTGCAAACAATCCCTTTGACACCGTGTTGGAAGCACTGGCGGATGACTTAAATACTCCCGACGCGCTGGGCCGCCTGTTCACGGTCGTGAAAGAATTTTCTGCCGCGCTTGAAGCGGGGCAAGTCAGTGAAACCGCAAAGGCAGAAGCCGCTGCTGGTTTTCAGCGTGTGTTGGAGGCGCTGGGATTCACACTTCCCTCCGAAGCCGAAGCCACGATCCCTGAAGAAATCCAAAAACTCGCAGAGGAACGATGGCTGGCCCGCACCAACAAAGACTGGGCGGCGTCAGATCGCCTGCGCAAGCAGCTTGAAGATTCGGGATGGATGATGCGTGACAGACGTGACGGCTACTCGCTGGCGCCGGTCGTATCAGGAGATGACGCATGAGTTCGATTCTGGACAAACAAAACGAATTTGCGGAAAACCTGAACCTTCTCCCCGACACGGAGGAGCGCTTCAATTACCTTCTGCAACTCGGCAGGCGTTTCACGGCAATCACGGAGGCGCAGCGGACTGAAGAGAATTTGCTCCCGGGTTGTATGTCACAACTTTGGTTCTGTCCGGAGTTTAAGGACGGGCTTTGTTATTATCACATGGATGCGGATGCAGCTATTGTGAAAGGGGTCGCCGCAATGCTCTGTTCGCTCTACAGCGGAGAAACTCCGGAAACCATCATCACGCACGAACCCACATTTCTTGAAGCGAGCGGAATGACCATGCACCTGTCCTCCCGCCGCCTTTCCGGCCTCGGAAATCTGCGTGGGGCTATCAAGGCCTTTGCGGAGAAGCAACTTGGGTGAGGGAGTATGATTGGATAACTTGACCTGGAGCCATCTCTGCCGGGGCCGGTCCAAAAGCGGTAGAGGACGACCGCAGTGCAAGACACTTCGCGGCAAACAGGGCCGCGGATTGTGCGCCAGCTTTTGGAGTGCGCGTGTCCTCTCTCGCTTCGGATTTTTTGGTTTCGTTTTGTGCGATTCAACTCACCACTCAGATGAGGGCTCATAGACATCAAGCACCTGAAGGCGATCCGTTTTGAATTGATAAATGGTTTTGACCATCGAAGCCGAAGCTGTTCGTTCAAACCAGCCCGCTGAGCCCCAGGGATATTGATTGGCTACGGCCACCAATCGGTCCCGGACCGGATTCTGATGCACGTAGTTGAGCCGGGCAAAATAGGATCTCGCATGTGTGAGCCGGGTCTCCCAAAAGTTATGCCAGACCTTCCGGCCCGGAGTGGCATCCAGCCGATTGACCCATCCGGCCGTTTTGGTATGAAGGACGCTGAGCATGTCGGGAAGATTCGAGGCTCCGGCTTCACTCACTGGCGGGTGGCCGACAAAATGGTAGTGGTTGGAAAAAACTGCCCAGGCTTGCAATGCCCACCCGAAGTCATCGGCCACTTTCAGAAGTCCCCGATGAAGCACGCCTAGCCGCTCCGGCCCGCGGAAATGATGTTCCTTGCGGAAGGTGCCGCATGTCACCATGTAGGTACCAGTTTCGCTCAACCGGTGCTCCGGGGCATGAGGCCAGGGGATGCGCTCTGGAGTCATGGATGAAATGGTATCGGAGAAGAAGAGGGTTGGCGAGCGTTCAACTCGGCTCAGCGCGAGCTTGGAACCAAAGCGGTAGAGGACGACCGCACTCCAAGACGCTTCGCGGAAGCGGGGGTCGTCGTGGATTGTGCGCCAGCTTTTGGAGTGCGCGTGTCCTCTCGCGCTTTGGACTCGTCTGATCACCCCAACCCCCGCTCCTCCAAGTCTTCTTCATCCCACCCAAAGAGGTGGCCAATTTCATGGAGGAGGGTCACACCGACCTCTTCCCGGAAATCGTCTTCGTCCTGTTCCGCATAGTCCCACAAGTTTTCCAACCAGAGACGAATGTGAGGGGTGTCATGTGGCCCGGGGTCAAAGAGTCCCAGCAAATCCGGATCCAGGCCGGCCTCAAGATCCTCCGCGTCGGGCCGTGTTTCCAAAAGCACAGGCACCCGGCGGGCGGCCTCGCGGAGCTCATCAGGCAAGGATGACAGCGTGGCAGCAACGACGTCATTTGCGAGCGCTGAAAGCTTTTCGAAATTCATTTGATTAGAGTGTGTGAGGAGAAAGGCCTGAACCCGGCCCCACAGGCGCGGGGCCAGCGGTCCCGGGTTCGTCTGAGCCATACATTCAAAAGATAGGGCGCTGTCTTGTCAGAGTCACGGAACGAGTTTATGTAATCGGCATGTCTGAACGCAAAAATGCAAATCCGCTACGGGGAGGGTTGTTGAACCGCGCACTGCCTGAGCCCTGTACCGTGGTGATTTTTGGAGCGACCGGTGACCTCACGCACCGCAAGTTGGTGCCCGCGCTTTACAATCTTGCGGTCGAGGGTGCGCTTCCCCAATCCGTGAATGTCGTGGGTTTTGCCCGCCGGGATAAGACGGATCAAATCTTCCGCGAGGAGCTCGGTGAAGCCACACGGAAATATTCGCGTCAGGCGGTGAATGAAGAACTCTGGGCCAGTTTTTCGGATTCGATTTTTTATCACCGCAGCGCCTTTGATGACGCCTCCGGGTATGTGTCCCTTGCCGAGCGACTGAATGCGTTGGACGCCGAGCGCGGCACGCGGGGAAACCGGCTCTTTTATCTGGCGGCCGCTCCGGACCAGTTTCAGGTCATTCTGGAGAATCTCCGCGAGAGCGGGCTGAACATCGCCCCGGCTGGAGGTTGGGCCCGCGTGATTGTGGAGAAACCCTTTGGTACGGATCTGGATAGCGCGCGGGCTTTGAATGCTTTGGTGGAAGGGTCCTTCCCGGAATCTGAAACCTACCGGATCGACCACTACCTTGGCAAAGAAACCGCACAAAATCTGATGGTCCTGCGATTTGCCAACGCAATCTTTGAGCACCTCTGGAATGGACGATACATCCATCACGTGCAGATCACCGCCAGCGAACCTCTGGGCGTTGAGGGCCGCGCCGGGTATTACGAAAAATCCGGAGCGCTTCGGGACATGGTTCAAAACCACCTGCTTCAACTCCTCTGTCTGACCGCGATGGAACCGCCCGCCGGATTGGATGCGGACTCGATCCGTGATGAAAAAGTCAAGGTCCTCCGTTCGCTGAGACCACTCACCCCCGAAACAGTTCGCACCCATGTTGTCCGGGCCCAATACGGTGCCGGGGCAATTAATGGCAAGCGGGTTGCGGCTTACCGGGATGAAGAAAACGTGAACCCGGAATCCGTGACCGAAACGTACGTTGCCCTTCAAATCAGCATCGACAACTGGCGCTGGGCCGGTGTGCCATTTTTTGTGAGGGTCGGCAAGCGGCTGCCGAAAGCTGCCACCGAGATTGCGATCCATTTCAAAGGCGCGCCGCCGGTGTTATTTAATGCAGCATCTGATTCGCCCACCGACAACGTGCTTGTGATCCGGATTCAGCCCGATGAAGGAATTTCGCTGCGCATGAGCGCCAAGGTGCCGGGAGCAGCTGTTCGTGTGGAGCCTGTCAAAATGGATTTCCACTACGGCACAAGTTTTGGAAAAGCCACTCCCGAAGCTTATGAGCGCCTGCTTCTTGATGCTATGAGCGGTGACCCCACCCTCTTTGCCCGGCGGGATGAGGTTGAGGAAGCATGGAAGTTTATCGATCAAATTCACAGCGCCTGGGAATCCACGGCCTCGGATCTTGCCGTTTATTCCGCAGGATCCTGGGGCCCCACAGAAGCCGACGATTTGCTGGCACGTCATGGCGCCACGTGGAGGAGGCTGTGAGCGACGGCGACCTCGAGGGAGTCGGCCTTCCGGTGGAGATCGGAAAAATCGACCGGGAGCTTGGAAAGCTTTGGGAAGAAGCCGGGGAATCCAAAACCCGGGCTTCTCTCATCAACCTGGTTCTCTACTTCGAAGATCGCACGCAGGTTCAGGCCAACACGCAGCTCATCGCGGACATTGCCACCGAACACGCCTGTCGCGCGATCCTCATCCTTGCGGAACCCGGGGCTCCGGAGAGTGGTGCCAAAGCCTGGATCAATGCCCATTGCCACCTGGCCGGCAAACGCCAGATCTGCTCGGAACAAATCACGTTTCACCTCACCGGAGAAACCGCACAAGCCCTCCCCAGCATCGTTTTTTCCCATCTGGACTCTGACCTTCCGCTTTGCCTCTGGTGGCAGGCACCATTCGTGCGCAAGATTGACGAGCAACTTTGGTCGTGGGTGGATCGCCTCGTATTTGACAGCGCGGCGTGGAAGGAACCGCCCGCCGGTTTTGAAGTCATTCGCAAGATCGGCTCGCTTGGCGAAGGCCGAACAGTGCTCGGAGACTTGAACTGGGCCCGCATCCTCGAAACCCGCATTGCCATTGCCGGGCTTTTTGATCATGCCCTCGCCCTGGAAAAGCTCTCAACGCTCGAAACGGTTGCCATCGATCACGCGCCCGGTCACCGCGTCACCGCACTTTTGCTCATTGGTTGGCTCGCTTCCCGACTTGATTGGAAACTTCAACCTCTGTTGGATAAACCGTTTTTCCTGACACCCGCCGGAGCACATGTGACGTTCGACCTCACCGAAAAGCCGGGCCCCTCCATCTCCCGCTGCCGCTTCACCAGCGGCGCTTGCGAGTTCCTCCTCAAACACTGCAACGAACGCAATTTCTTCGAGGCCACGGTCAGCTGCCCCGGCTCACAGGAACACCCCCGCATCACAAAAGCCGGACGCGACAATCCTGCGGATCTCCTCCTCTCAGAACTCGGACGCGGAAGCCGCCACGGCCACTACCGCCACGCGCTCGAGGCGATCTTGCCATTGTTGTGAAGGAAGTCTTTACGCTGGTAGGGCCGGGCAGTCCCCTGCCCGCCGTTGCATGAGGCAGAAGAAGTGGGCGGTCAAGGGACTGACGCGCCCTACCCGGGGAAAGAACGAGCTGGCGCAAGCGCGAAGCGCCCCTTGGATGGTAGGGCCGGGCAGTCCCCTGCCCGCCGTTGCATGAAGCGGAAGAAGTGGGCGGTCAAGGGACTGACACGCCCTACCCATGGGTCTGATTGTGGAGGTAGCCTCAGGGTTTCTCAAGAGGATGTTCCCGCTGATAATCCTGCCAAACCTTCCACGCGATCTCCTGAGCTGCGGTGGCATCGGCGGCTTCGATAGGAATCTCGGTTTTGTTATCAAATGCGGCGTGAAAGGTGAGGCCCACCGGGCTCTGATTGTAAATGGCCGCATAGAGCGCACAGGCCGCAAGGTAGGATCCATAAGGCGAGGAATGGGTTGCCACTTTGTTTTGCGCATACTTCCGGTCGGTCTGGAGGTCCATCAAAGCCAGCGTTGGAAGCTTCGTGTTGCTTTCGACAAACGCCAAAGCGGCCGGGGCAGAAACAAGGTGATGTTGTTTCGCTTGCTGGATGTAGGAATCAATAATGGGTTGAATTCCGGCTAGATCCACCTCCTTCCGGGTGGGATGGGCCATATAAAGCATCACCGGCGTGCTCCCGATTTCCTTCAGGTATTCGGGCATGATTTTTTCAAAGGACGCACGGCCTTCCGGCTTCATGAGGATGTTTGAAAATTCCTGGAGAATGATGAGATCATAACCGCCCTTGGCAATGGCCTCTTTCGCCGTGAGACCGCTCGGTTTTGCGATATTCGACCAATGCCACTCCAAAGTTTTGCCGCCGGCGACGTGTGCGGTCACGTCCAACTCCCGGTTGGTTTCAGCCGCAAACTTTTCCAGGATCTCGGGAATGCCCCACGTGTAGGTCAGGCTGTTGCCGATCATCAGGATTTTTTTTGGCTCGGACGCCTGTTTCTCGACAGCAAGTGCTGAAGAAATCAAAATAACCCATCCAATCATCAAAGCTGGGATCATGCGCATGATCCTTCCTTAATCGACCCATGCCGGAACCACAAGAAGCAAGCGATTGGATTTTCTGAATAACCCCGTGGCCAGTGATTCAATCCTCTGTCTTGGAAGAAACAAGGTTCATGGCCCTGCGTTCTTCGGCGAGTTTGGCAATTTCGAGTTGGATATCAGGAAACCGGCCAAGGAAATTCCGGAAATCGCGGGCGCTGAGCGTGGCGAATTTGCAAAAATCCAGGGTGGTGATATCCGCCGAGCGCGGCTCCCCGGTGATGAGGGCCATCTCACCAAAAAAGCTGCCGGGACCAAGTTTGAATTTTTTGCCGGTGACAGCGACTTCAACCTCGCCAGCAGAAATAAAGTACATGACATCCGCCTTGTCGCCGGTGCGAATGACCCGGTGGCCGGGCTCAGCCGTGACCGGTTGGAAGTGGAGGATCAGCGCTTCCTGCTGCTCGGGTGAGAGCCGGGAAAAAAGCGGAAACCGTTCGACAAGTTCCTTGGGTGAAAATGTCTGATGGGCGGCCGATTTTTCCGCAGCCCGTTTGGCTGCTGTTTCCAGGTCATTCATCAGCGCGGCATAGTTTTTGGCCCCAATGGCCTCAAAGCGGCGTTTGCGTTCCGGCGAGGACCGGAGCCAGCGGCAGACCCGGTCGGACCCGGCGAGAACGAGGGGGTTCAGGGTAATGGAGATCAGGGCTCCCGCAAGGATCAGGTTCAGTCCTTCCTGAGGAAGCAAATGGTAGCTGATGCCAAGCCCGGCAAGGATAAAAGAAAACTCTCCGATCTGGGCAAGAGATGCGGAAACAACAAGGGCCGTGCTGACAGGAAACCCGAGGGCAAGGACAATCCCGATGGCGGCCACGGACTTTCCGATCATGATGAGAGCCACAACCGAAGCCACTTGAAGTGGTTCCCTCACGAGAATTCCCGGATCAAAAAGCATGCCGACAGAAACAAAAAACAGAACGGCAAAGGCGTCCTGGAGAGGAAGCGAGTTGCTGGCGGCCTTATGACTCAGCTCCGATTCATTGAGCACGACCCCGGCAAAAAAGGCACCCAATGCGAACGAAACACCAAAGAGCAGGGAGGATCCATAGGCAAGACCCAGGGCCACGGCCAACGTGGCCAAAGTGAACAATTCCCGCGAGCCGGTTCGAGCCACCTGCCGGAGCAGCCAGGGCAAAACCCGCGGCCCCACGGTGAGGGCAATCGCCACAAAGGCAACCAGTTTGAGCAGGGTGAGACCCAATCCCAGAATCAATCCCTGATCAGGTGCACCATGGTCATCATCGATACTTCCTCCCAGGGCCGCAGCAAAGGCCGGCACCAACACCAACGCAACCACCATCGCAAGGTCCTCAACAATCAGCCACCCCACCGCGATCCGGCCATTGCCGGTGGAGATCGCGTTCCGTTCCTCCAGCGCTTTTAAAAGCACCACCGTGCTCGCCACGGAAAGACTCAGCCCAAGCACCAGGCTTGCCCCAAGGCTCCATCCCCATGTCAGCGCCATGCCAGCCCCAACCGCCGTGGCGATCAGGATCTGACCAATGGCCCCCGGAATGGCAATCCGCCGAACGGCCACAAGGTCCGAGACAGAAAAATGCAGCCCCACGCCAAACATCAGCAACATCACGCCGATTTCCGCGAGCTGACCGGCCATCACGGCATCGGCCTCAAAACCCGGCGAATACGGGCCAAGCATAATGCCCGCGAGCAGATACCCCACCAAGGGCGGAAGACCCATTTTGCTGACCGCAAACCCGAAAACAAAAGCCACGGCAAATCCGATGGCAACCATGGCGATCAAGGCGGTGTCGTGATGCATAAAACTTCAGGTTTTCAGAACGGCAAAAATTTCCTCTCAGCTTGATGAGGAGTGTCGAAAAGGAAAACAAGCGAAATCATCCAGCCGACACATGGGGCATAGCTCCGAATGGTGCAGCCACAAGAGTTTCTTGAGGGATGCACCGTGAAGAAATCGTGTTGATTCCCAGATGAGCGGGCCAGGTAAAATGCGTCCCCGACAGGACACGTCCTCAGCTGCCTGGCGTTGGTAACTTGCAAATGATGCAGAATTTCATTTGCAGATTTTCTGCTTTGCTGCATACTTTCATCATGCAGGTAACCATTTCAGTCTCTGGCCGTGGTTTGATTTCATTGCCGGCGGAGATGCGGAAGGCGGCAGGAATCCGCCCGCAGGACAGTCTCATCGCCGAAACCACGGATGAGGGCATCCTCCTCCGCCCGGCCTTAACGCTTCCTTTGGAAATCTACACACCTGAGCGGGTGGCGGAATTCGACGCGGCGGAGTCCGAGTTGTCGAATGTTCTGGACGGTCGCAATGCAGAGTAGCGACCGATGCGAATTTTTCTCGATGCGAACATCCTCTTTTCCGCCGGGAAAAGTGGCGGGGCCGTGCGTGCTTTTCTGGTTCAACTGAAATCCAGAGGGCACGTTTTAGTTGCGGACGGATACGTGGTGGGTGAAGCAAGGCGCAACTTGGAAGCAAAGTTCCCTGCTGCAAGTAAGGATTTCGAGGACGTGCTGAAGCAGGTGGAGTCTTTCGCCGGGACCAGTTGGCCTTTGCCAGCCGAAATCGCCCAAGAACTGCCAAAAAAGGACAGACCCGTGCTGGCAGCGTCAATCCATCACCACTGCCAGATTTTGCTAACTGGCGACAAGACCCATTTCGGCCCGCTCTACGGGCGGACCATCGAAGGCGTCGAAATTCACTCCCCGGCCAGCTTCGCGTTGAAACTGCACGGGTGATCCTGAGTCCTTAAACGCCAGACAGCGATTTTGCGGAAAGAGAAAAAGTGGGCGGTCAAGGGACTGGCGCGCCCTACCCACGGAAAGTAAGCTGGCGCAAGCGCGAAGCGCCCGATTGTTGGTAGGGCCGGGCAGTCTCCTCCATCGCCAGGGCTTCGGCGCGACAAGCCTTGCCCGCCCACTTGTCGCTTAGGAATTTGAAGGGTTGAAAAATTTCCGCTACCCCGCGACGGCCACCTGATGGGGGGCAGCCGGGGTCTCGCCCACCTCTTTTTCGTCAGGCGGAGCAATCAGCATGTAGATGCTTGGCAGGATAAAGAGGGTGAAGATGGTGCCGATCGTCATTCCCAGCACAAGAACGAGGCCAATGGAATTGCGGGCCTGGGCGCCGGGACCGGTCACAAAGATGAGCATGATGTGACCAAACACCGTGGCGGCGGTTGTCATCAGAATGGGGCGCAGACGCAAGCGGGAAGCCTCGCGGATGGCTTCCAGTTTTGTGCTGCCTTTTTCACGAAGCACATTGGCAAATTCGACGATGAGGATTCCATGTTTGGAAATCAGACCCACCAGGGTCACCAGCCCGACCTGCGAATAAATATTCATCGTGGTGGTCCACCCTTCGGTGAGCGGGAAGTTCCAACCCGGAGGGCCGGCCGCTTTGAGAGCTGTGAAAATCAGAGCGCCAAACATTGCGAGGGGAACGGATCCCAAAAGAATAATGAAGGGATCGCGGAAGGAATTGAATTGGGCGGCAAGAACCAGGTAGATCAGGATCACGGCCAGCGAAAAAGCCGGCAGGAACTTTCCAGCTTCCTGTTTGAGTTGACGCGACTGCCCGCCAAATTCGATTTGTGTTCCTTTGGGCAGCACGTCAGCAGCGGCCGCGCTCAGGGCATCCAGTCCGGCCGTGAGACTTCGAGGCGCGATGCCTTGGATTTTGACGGCATTGAGCTGGTTGAAACGGTTCAGGCTTCGTGGCTCCAGCTCGCGGCGCAGGGTGGCAATGGCGCTCAAGGGGAGCAACTGATTCTCAGGTCCCCGCACATGGATCCGGTCGAGCTGTTCCGGGGTGAGGCGTCCCCCGCGTTGAATTTGAGGGATGACCTTGTAGCTGCGTCCATCCAAATTGAAACGGTTGACGTAATTTCCGCCGAGCATGATGCCGAGATCCCCGCCCACGCTGCGAAGATCAAGGCCGAGGCTTGCGACTTTCTCTCGGTCAAATTCGATGACCTCCCGGGACTGGTCAATTTTGACATCCGTCTCCAAAAACGCGAACTGCCCGGAGGCCATGGCCTTGCCGATGACGTCGTTGGCGAGTTGAAGCAATTGCGGAGCCTCCTGGGTTCCTGCAATCACAAATTCCACGGGAAAGGTTCCAGCTGCCGGAAGGGGATCGGGAAGAAAAGCCGGATGCTGGACGCCGGTGATCGCACCAAGGCCCATGGCCACATCGGGCTCAATTTCGAAGATCGTGCGTTTGCGCTCCGACCATGGCTTGACCAACATCCCCCCGAAACCAAAGGAGGGTTGAGTGACCTGGAAGCTTTGCTGCATCTCCGGCACGGATTGAAACACCTTGGCGGCCTCATTGGAATAATACGTGGCCTGCTCCAGCGACGCATTCGGAGGAGGAGAGAGAATGCCAAAGATGATGCCCTGATCCTCCTTGGGTGCCAATTCCGTGGGCGAGACGCTGTAGAAAAGAAACGCAAAGACCGTGAGAGTCACCCAAACCAAATACACCAGCGGCCGGTTCGCCAGCGTGCCATCCAGGAGTTTGGAATAACGGTTTTTCAGACGTTCAAAATTCCGTGTGATGTGTCCGGCAAAACCTTTTTCATCATCGCCACGGCGTATCATCCGGGAAGCCATCATCGGCGACAACGTGAGTGCCACGATTCCGGAAATGAGAACCGCACCGGCCAGCGTAAAAGCAAACTCGCGAAAGAGCGCTCCCGTGATACCGCCCTGAAAACCGATGGGCAGATAAACGGCCGCGAGGGTAATTGTCATCGAAATGACCGGGCCAATCAGCTCCCGGGCACCCACAATCGCCGCCTGAATGGCGTCCATGCCTTCATGCAGGTGTCTCTCAATGTTTTCGACGACCACAATGGCGTCATCAACCACCAATCCGACAGAAAGCACGATAGCCAGCAGCGTGAGAAGGTTGATCGTGAACCCGAAGAGCTGCATGAGAAACACGGCCCCGATGAGGGAAACAGGAATGGTGACCATCGGGACCAGCGCTGCACGGAAGGATCCAAGAAAAAGATAGATGACAACGATCACAACGAGGATGGTTTCCAGGAGGGTTTTCTGCACCTCGTGGATCGCTTCTTCGATGTAGGTGGTGCTGTCATAGGCCACACTGGCTGTGAGGCCGGATGGAAGCTGGGCCTGGATTTCGGCCATGACCTCGCGAACACGGTGAATGACTTCCAGGGAGTTTGAGGTGGGCATCACCCAGACCCCCATAAACACCGCATCCTTGCCGGAAAACCGCACGGTGGAGTCATAGCTCTCGGCCCCGAGCTCGACGTCCGCGATGTCTTCAAGTCGCACCACAGCCCCATCCACTTCCCGCAGAACGAGTTTTTTGAACTCTGCCACCGTCCGGAGGTCGGTGTTCGCTGTGAGATTGAATTGCATGAGCTGCCCTTTGGTTTGGCCCACGGCCGACAGGTAGTTGTTTGCCAGAAGTGCCTCCCGGATTTCCCCGGGGGACAGATTGAGAGCGGCCATGCGTTCCGCATGAAGCCAGATCCGCAGCGCGTAGGTTTGGCCGCCCAGGATATCTGCACGCTGGATACCGGGAAGGGCCGAGAGCCGCGGCTGCACCACCCGCAGCAGGTAGTCATTGACCTGATTGGGTGTCAGGATATCCGAGTTGAAACTCAGATACATCGAAGCAATCTGGGCATCGGCGGGTTCAATACTCAGGATCGGCACCTCCGCCTCCGGTGGCAGATCCCCGCGCACCTGATCGACCTTCGAACTGATATCGGCCAGCGCTTTGACGGGGTCGTAGTTCAACCGGAGAATGACTTCGATGTTGGAGAGTCCCTGCTGGCTTTGGGACTGGATATAATCGATGCCATCAGCAGCGGCGATGACTCTCTCCAGCGGGGTCGTGATAAATCCCCGCACGAGGGAGGCGTCAGCTCCGATGTAGGCGGTTTTGATCGTGATCGTGGCGCGCTCGAGGCGCGGATATTGCCGCACGCTGAGGCTGGAAATCGACTGGATGCCGGCGATGATAATCACCAGGCTCACCACGATGGCCAACACAGGCCGCTTGATAAAAATATCTGTGAATTGCATGGGAGCGCTTCTCGCGGGTTATCTGTTGTCGGGAGTGGGCTCCATCAAGGCCTCGGGCTGCATGGCATCGTTGATGACCACAGAGGCCCCATTCGTCAGTTTGAAAGCACCGGCACTGACCACCCGGTCTCCCGCGGCAAGCCCTTTGATCACTGCCACAAAATCCCCGCGGTTCCGCCCCAGTTTCACAAACTGCTGGCGCGCGACCGTTTTGCCCTCCTTCTCCTCGATCACATAAACCGAGTCGCCGTACGCCGCATTGAGGATTGAGGAAATGGGCACAGAAACCACATCGAGTTGAGTTGGCAAAACAACTTCCACCTCGGCAAAAAGCCCGGCCCGGAGGCGTCCATCCGCATTGCGCAGCGTCCCCTGCACCCGCGCACTGCGGGTGGCCTCATCCACCACCGGGTTGATCGCCGTGATTTCACCCGGCACGGCCTCTTTGGCACCATCCGTGGCAACCCTCAGGGTCTGGCCCACCGCGATGGATTCCAGTTGGGTCTGAGGAACTGAAAACTCCGCATAAATCGGGTCACTGGAGTGCAGCGGGATCAGCTCATCCCCGGCTGCAACAGTCTGCCCCAGATTCACCTTGCGGATGCCGACACGACCCGTGAATGGAGCCCGGATAATTTTTTTGGCAATCGTCGCTTGAAGGGTTGCGGTTTTGGCCTTCTCCTGATCAAACGTCGCCACAGCGGTGTCATACTCGGACTGGGCAATGATCCGCTTTTCCAGAAGACCCTTAGTGCGTTCCAGGTTGATGCTCGCGAGGCGAAGACCTGCCACGGCAGACGCCATGTCCGCCTGCTCCTGCCGGGTGTCCAGCTCCAGCAAAACGTCGCCTTGTTTGACTTCCGCTCCGTTCTCCACCGCGAGTTTCACCACGGTTCCCGGAAGCTCCGCCGTGAGAGTGACGCCTTGCACAGCCCGCAGAGAGCCCGTGAACTTCAAGGTCTCCTCCCAGGTTTCTCCAACGGCAACCGACGTGGCCACAGGCGTTGGGGGCATGCCGGCTTTTTCAGCCGCTGAGGCAAAACCAATGAGGCTGCCAATCTGCATGACCTTCAACCCCACAATTCCCCCCAGAATCACCACCAATGCTGCCACCGTGATCAGGATTTTTTTGAATCGTTTTGGAGCCGCCATGACAAACTACTTAACCGCATTGATAATTAAGTCAACTAACAAATGTGCGGGCTTTGACAGGGGGAACAGACGTCGCGCTCCTTTCCACGAGCCTTCAAAGTTTGGTTCCTGATGTGGCCAACCCCCTGCGCGCGGGGAGCCCATGCGGCCACCCCTTCCGTGGCTCAGACCGGATTTTTCCTGACAACCACGCGCACGCCCTCCTGAAGAATCACAACGATGGGTGTGTCCCGGGGAATAAAGCTGCTTTCTGCGACAACATCCACTTTTTGACCGTTGATGATGGCCGTGCCGGAAGGGCGAAGGGGAGTGAGAGCGCGTCCACTCTGGCCGACCAAAGACTGGAAAGGGCGGTCTTTTTCCCCCTCCCCGGGGTCCAGATTTTTTTTGAGCATGAGTCTTCGTCCGATGGCGGTGTGCGGAAAAACCATCATCCAAACAATAAAGCCAACAAACGCAGCCGCCATCACGCCGACCAGAACGATGGTTCCCACGTAAGGGCCAAACTCGACATAAGAAAAGGCAATGGCCCCCGCGAGGCACAAGGATCCCAAAATGCCTAACACCATGCCCGGGACAAAAACCTCGGACGCAAGAAGAAGGAAGCCGACGAGACTGAGAACAACAATGGCGTTGGTGGGTGTCATTCGTCGGTATCCTCTTTGGGACCAATGGTGCGCTCTCCGGTGAAGATCTCCTGACCGGTTCCCACCGTGCGGAGAACGGCGTTTGAGACGGTTGTTCCCACGCCGATGCCCAGATCTCTCAGACCACCCAGAAGCCCGCCGACCGGCTGTCGGGGCGTGGTTGTGGTGGTGGGTGAAAGGGATTGGATATTCAAGGGGCTGACGACGGCACCAGTCTCTGCTGAGATCTCCAGGGACCCCAGAGGAACGCCCATGCTGTCCAACAAGAGGAGCGTCCACCGCGGATAACCATCAACCGCCACCCGCAAGGAAAAATCGATCCAGTGAAACGCAATTTTCCGTTGGATGGCCTGAACCTCGGCGATTTGAAAAGCCCGATCCGAATCGATTTTGAGAGAGCCAAGAGTGATGGCACTTCTGCTGCCGAGATCTGAGAATCCCCGCAGGGGTGTGCGGTTGGAGGTCACTTCCCGGTTGGCGATCGTGATTTCCCGCACGCCTCCCCGTGCCGAGGGATCCAAATAATAAAATTTCCAGTCCTGGGGCTGCGGACTGCCACGCTCCCCGGAGATGCCCACCAGTCGGGCGCCCGGAGCAGATTTGCCGGCAAGAAAAAGGGCTCCATAGGCGGTCTGCTGCGCGGAGGCGGCAACCACCATCACAGAATATAGAAGCACAGAAACCATCAAAGTCATTCTCACACATGCAAGATTCCGCAGAAGAGGGAGATTTGCCACTTCAAAAATCCGGCTGGCACTTGAACCACGGTCATGGGATTGTCACTCGAATGGTCTCCGAAGTCGAATCGCTGAGAAAATCCCTGTCCATTTATCGAGGCCTTGTGGAGGTCAGCGGCTTGATTGCTTCGATCACGGACTATGAGGAATTGCTGCGTGCCATTTTGGATGTGGCCCGGCGGGTGATCCATGTGGAGGCAGCCTCCTTGTTTCTGGTCAACGAAGCGACGGGAGACCTGGAGATGGCCATTGCGTCCCATGGGGAGGGAGATTTTGTTAAAAAAACCCTCATTGTGCCACGGGGCCGTGGCATTGCGGGCTGGGTCTTCGAACATGGCGAGGAGGTATTGATTCCCGATGCTTATCAAGATGCGCGGTTCTATAAGGAAGCCGATGCTCAAACCGGGTTCCGCACCCGCTCCATCCTCTGCGCTCCTCTCAAACGCGAGGGACAGCTCATCGGAGTTTTGCAGGTTCTGAACCCGGAGGAAAAACCCGCTTTCGAACCCGAAGACCTCGAAGCCTTCACGGCCTATGCGGACCTGACAGCCACCGCCATCGAAAAGCTGCGAACTCTGGAACGAAGTCGCCGCCAGGAACGGGTCGAACGCGATCTGGCCATTGCAACGGACATTCAGACCGAACTCCTTTCCCGCGCGATTCCCCCCGAAACCCCCGGCACCCATTTTGCCGCATTCAATTGCCCGGCTGCCAATGTGGGAGGGGATTTTTATGATGTGTTTGTGAAGAGCCCTTACGAAATCTATTTTGGCATTGGAGACGTTTCGGGCAAGGGCATTGCAGCGTCTCTTCTCATGGCCCAAACCCTCAGCGCCATGCAGTTTGTTTTCGCAGCGACAACCAGCCCGGCCGACGCGCTCATGAAATTAAACACCACCCTTGGAGAGCAAATCGTCCGCGGGATGTTTGTCACCATGTTGATCGGACGCATCACACCCACCAGCGGTCGCATGGAAATCGCAAGTGCCGGGCACTGCCATCCGGTGTTGTTGCGAGCCGATGGATCCGCCTCCGTGATCAAAACGGAAAGTGCCCTCCCCCTGGGAATCCTCCCCAAGGTGGCCTACCGTCAGGGGAAAATCGATGTCTCGCCCGGCGATTGGCTTATTTCCTTCACCGACGGGCTGACCGAATCGAAGGAGGAAAAAACGGAAGAGTTTTTTGAATCCCGGATTGTCTCCACCCTTGAGAACCAAAGTGGCCAAAGCGGCGAGGCCTTGGTCCAACTCCTGGTTGAAGCCGAAAAACGTCACCGGGGAAGCGGTGCCCAACTTGATGATCTGACCATTCTTGCCAGCGGGCTCGCATGAAAAAAAGCGTTCTGTTCACCAGCGAAACCTGCCATCTGGCGCAAGTGAGGCATGATGCCCTGGCTTTTCTCGGGGACTGCGGGTTTGACGAAGAGGCCTCGGCTGTTCTTGTGCTGGCCATTGATGAGGCCTGCACCAACGTTATCCGCCACGCCTACCACCACAAATGCCGGCCCGTGCGGCTTCACATGACCTTCAAAAACCACCAACTCCGCGTGGTCTTGCGCGACTATGGCAAATCCTGTGATCCCAAAACCATCAAAAGCCGCCCCCTCGCGGAAATCCGGCCGGGAGGAGTGGGCGTGCACATTATCCGTCAGGTGTTCGACGAAGTGATCTATACCCCCAAGCCCCGGGGAACCGAACTGGTTATGATAAAAAACCTCGCTCCCGGAGCGTCTTGCTGAAAAATTTCCGGAAACCCCGACAAAAAAGACGCGATTCTTGTTGTCATGCGCCCCCCGAGCCCCCAATGTTCCGCCAGCATCCAGCAAAGAAAGGAGGGGAATTTTTGTGAAATTTGTCAAAATCGTCGCAGTTTGTGCGTTCGCAGTTGCTTCGCTCGGGCTCAGTGCTTGTGCGTCGAAAACAACTTCGACACCGCCACCAGCCACCACCGGCTACAGCAAGTAATCTTGTAAACCTTTAACAAAGGTCGGATGGGTTCAAAAGACCCGTCCGGCCTTTTCCGTTTTTGTCGCTGTTTTCAGCAGAAGACCCAAGGCCTTGGACTCATGCCTTGAACCTCAGCAAACATCTCGTTCATGCGGAACGAATAATCCCGTGCAGCATGTTGCCCACCCCATTCGCCGATTTAGAAATCACGAGTGAGTTCGTGGACGCTGGTTCCGAGAGCCCTTGATAATACGTAAAGGCAATCCACTGATATTCTTGTCAGCTCCCGGGAATTTGCTCAGAATGGTTCTTCCATTGGAAAAAGCCAGAAACCAAGTTTTGTAACTATGAAAATCCACCTACCGCATCCTTGGAAGGTGTCATGTTTTTTCCTTCTGACTCTCTGTAACGGAGCCCATATTCTCGCGGGCGAGCAGTCCGAAATATTTGCCAACGCAACTGTTTTGGACTCCCTTGAGGTCGACCTCGGAGATCGCTCGATTTTCTACAATCGCATAGAGCCTCCGGTTCTAAAGCCGTGGGTGAAGCAGGAGGCTGCGCCAGCCCAAGAATCCGTTGTCTATGTGCCAACAGCGGAGGAATTGGCGGAGGAGAAGCGATTGGCGGCTTTGCGTTATGAATGGATGAATGTTGAGGCTGCTGTTTATGTGGGCAAAGGATCGGAAGTTCGCATGCAAACCGAGGAAGGGGAGGTAGTTGCTCTGAGTTCCATTGACTTCCGGCATTTTGATTTCCTGCTCCACTTTGAGCGGGAAGGAGTGTTCTACAATTTGTTTAGCATGGTGCATTCGTGGACCAAAGAAGAACTGGCTAATTGGAAACGGGAAGATCCCAGCGCGACTTGGCCGGTGGAATATCAGGTTTTTCCATCGGAAAATGACGGAAAATCGAGGTTTCAGATTTTGAAGGCTCCCTCAGGCAGGGCTGGCTCATCTGCCCTTGAGGCCATGGTGGCTTTGCATGCCTACCACGACGCCAACCGCAAAGCCCTCGCTGAAGCTTTTGTCCTCCGTGAAGAGGCCCGCCTGGCTTCTGAAAGGCAGGAAGCCGAAAGAAAGGCGAATCCCATCCCACCCGAAGATACGGTGATCAATTACTTTCTGATCGAGTCGCCAGAAAAGACGCCTTCACCACAAGGAACCACCCCCAAGTGAAACCCGCGACCACCAAGAGAGAAACCTGGGACCGCCGGCGTCCCGCCGGCCTCCTGAAAACCAACACGTTAAAATTTTTGCTCCGCAGACCCCTTGCCCTCCTCTCCACCCTCCTCATCTCCCTTTGCGCATTCTCGTCCAACGCCAACGCACAAACAGCAAGCGACCCCAACGAGGGATCAATCATCGAACGCGACACCGCAAACGAAATCTGGCGCATGAAGTGGTGGAGCCACGAAGGTCGAACCTACTTGATCCAACACTCGGAGGACCTGTCTCTTTGGACGTGGATGGATGTGATAGTGACAGGCAACAACTCCGTTCGCGAAGTCGTTCTCAACACCAATACCGACAAATTCTTCATGAGACTGGTTTATACCGACCAGTCAACAACAGACCCGGCCAATGAAGATTGGGACGGCGACGGTGTTTCGAACTACAACGAACTCCTCAACCAAACCGACCCTTTCTCAAACAAAGACACCGATGGTGACGGGGTTTCCGATGACAAGGAAACTGCAGATGGCACGGACCCCAATGATTTTTTTAATGGGCAGCCGCCCGTTCTGGCCATTTTTTCTGGTAACAACCAAGGCGACCTTGAGGGCGAAACTCTTGCGCATCCCCTTGCTGCCAAGCTGACAAACCAATCGGGCGCGCAGGCCCCCAACCGCGCTGTGGTTTTCGTGATCACTAACGGCATCGGAACACTTCAATTGATCAATGCTGGGGAGACGGATGCCCAAGGCGTTGCCCGTACTGAACTTACACTTTTAAGCATCGCAGGGTCAGTAATTGAGGTGCAAGCAACCTTCGACACAGCAAATGTCACGTTTACTGCAACTGTTGGAAATCCCAACGTTGCCCCACAAGCCTCAGGGACACCTGAAATACAACAAAACCCAGGGGAGACCACTGCGGAGGTTACATGGGAAGATCGGTCTAACAATGAAGTTGGTTTTCACATAGAGCGTTCTACCGATAACCAAAATTGGACACGAATTGGCACTGTTCCAAAAAATTCCTCATCTTATTCAGATTCTGGCCTTACACCAGATCGGCCCCACAGCTACCGTATCGTGGCTTTTAACTGATGCTCTCGCTACCGCGCATTAAAACAAAATTATTTTGTGAGTGGACTATAGTGGTCCTGGTGTTTGCACTGCCACAAGCATTTTGCGATGAGACTACATCGAAGCCCGGTTCTAGCTATGCGACTGAGGATTTTGACATTGATGGTCTGAGCAATAAAAATGAAGCCCTCGTCGGAAGTTTACCTGACGATGAAGACACTGATGGTGATGGGCTGTTTGATGGGGCTGAGGCAGTGCCGCTAAACACCATCATGCGCGTGCCCGCTGCCCCCGATGTGAATTATGCGCTGATTGACCTAGGCGAGGATGTCTACGCTGCTGGCGTAAATGATCGCGGGGATGTGCTATTGCTAGGCGAAGGATCGGGCGAGGCATTGGAAAGCGCACAGTTTTGGAGAAATGGCAGCTTCATTTCAATAGGTGAGGGAGTGAGAGGAACTTTTAGAGGCCCCCTTGCAGATGGTAGCGTTTACTTTGCTACTCCAGAGGTGGAAGACACGGTTAGCGATGCCTATGGCACAGGCACACGAACCATATCCATGGACAAACGTTGGCACCCTTCCTCTCCAGGATCGACAGTCTCAGTTGGCCCATATTCAGAATCGACCACATGGCCAGGGATTTCCCAATCGGAGTTTGTCCCGGTACCGCCAACTTTGAGCATTATAGGACCTAAAAACAGAAGCGGATATGAAGGCGGATGGTCAGCAATGGTAGCAGCTATTCCGGGCAGCCTTCCTCCAGGCTTCACATTCGACTCCGATAGTATCCACCCAGCATCTTCCAGCGCGAGCGTAACCAGGATCAACGACTACCATGACAGGTTTTTGACTTTCCGCGGATCAGCAGGTGCGGGGTATAAAAAGTCAGGTGAAGTTCCAGCCTATTTGTCGGCGGGTGGCGTCATAGCTCTTTCGGGCTGGCAGTCTAATCCTGACTCTTACAGCACGGCCACTGGATATTGGGCTGTCAACGGTTCACAAGGCCCGAATGTCCAACAGTCCAAGACAATCAAGTTCGCAAATGCTGAACTGGTTACCGTGGCAACTGGCTATGATGGTAAGTACTTCCTACGATTCTCAGGTCCGTTTGCAGAAATCCTGGGTGCGACACAAATCACCGATATAAACAGTCAGATTACGCCAGAAGGCCCTTACTTCTTTGGAAGAAAAGAAAACAATACACCTGCGTTGTGGTGCGTAAATTCCGGCAACTTCGAGAGCCTATCGTTAAGAGACGTTTCAGATCTGCCTCAGGATCAAGCTGGCGTTGTTTCACGAAAAATAAGCAAGAATTTAGTAATCCCCCTAGGTAGTGAGATTTGGAGAAACAGCCGGACTTTGTCCTTAGCGGATCTTTGCAAGTCAAACATATTCAACTCACTTTATGCGAACCAGATAAGCCCAAATGGCAGTTTTTTGATTGGCAGCGCTACGAAACATACCACTGAAGCTAACCATGCAGGACTCCTCCTGCCTTTTGAATTTAAAGAACCTTATCCAGCTTCGGGTTTCGATGGCGAGAGCGACCCGAACTGGCTAATGATTCCACAGGATGGAGAAAACTATGTTGACGCGCACACCCCAGCCAACGAGAACACAGAGATAAAGTTCAAGGTCCTACCAGAACCGGGCGGTGCGGCAGTTTACCCAGACTCAACAAATGAATCTCCAAAAACAATCACTGTCACTAATCCTCATCTCGGAGAGGATACGGCGGTTGAAATCGGCTTAGGAACTGCTTTTGGCACGGGTGGACTAAAGTTGGCTGTAAAAAAATACCAGGAGCAAGCCGTCGTCATTCACGCCGTGACACAGGTTTACACGACCCCAATGCCATTACAACCGGGTGAAGGAAAACCAAACCAAGTGTGCGTGCAAGGGGGCAGCATTCTTTGGAGCACGCCCGGCGGCGATGATCAGATAGAGCCAGGACTTAAGATCACGACAGGAGCCAACGGCGTCTGCGAGACTGCCGCTGACAGCAACGATCAACAGTTGATACCTGTCGGGCAAGGAATCCATAAAGACATTCCTCCCGGAAACGTTCCGACGGCACAGGAACTTAAGCAGTATCTTGACCGGGTTTTCGGCATTCAATCTAACGTTTACTTCACAGTTTCGAGAAATGATGTCTCGGTCGACTATGACATCGATATTAAGAATAAGATAATGGACATTTCTCCGTTAGCGGGATTTTTAACACCAGAGCAAGATGTGGTCGTCGGAAATCGCGATACGTCGGTCTTCAATGTCTATTATGTTAATGATTTTAAAACGAAAGCTATTACCGGGCATCCTTCGATTCATTCAGCCGTTGGGGTTTCATCTGAATTTTTGAAAATTGCTTTCATACGGGATGCAGCACAAAATGAATTACATGTTACTGCTCATGAGATCGGCCACATATTTGGATTAAAGCATTCTGATCAAACGAATTTAGCAAACGGATCACCCAATCCCACTTATCTTGAGCGCACCGACCCGAAAAAGCGGCTGATGTTCTCTGCGGAACAAAGCGAAGCGCCAATCCTTTTGCTTAAGCCGGAATGGGATGTCACCAACAATAATCAGTAACTAATGAGCCGACTTTTGCAATATATCACAATTGGAGCGACATTGTTCGCCACATCGCTTCAAGCTCAATTTTCTAGCGACACGGATGCATCGCAGTTAAAGGCCATTGCGACTCGTGTGAACGACGGCGAAAAAGAAGCGTTGCTCGAAGCTTCGAAATTGCAGCCGGACGTGGCAGTTCCGTTCTTGAAACAGTATATTAAGCTCTACAACATCGACCGGGATCGTGATGCAGTGGTTATTATGGCACTTAGAAACATGAGTGGAAGCATCGCATATCTAAATCACCGGCTCTCCGAGGCGACCGCGAAAGGTGCGGTTGACACCGAAGCCTTTGCGCTGCTTTCAGTAATTGGAACAGAACAAGCTGCTACCATCGCTGCTCCTTACTTATTTGATTTTACCACCACACCGGGCGATGGACACATCCTTTGTGAGGTGAACGCTCTCTCCGCAACTTTGGCATTATCTGCAATGCAACTTGACAATGGAGCGACTAGCGGAACGCTCTCGTCGGTTCGATCCAAGGATATTCTCGCATGGCAGCAATGGGCAATCAACAGGGGGCTTGCAAGCCGGGACGCACAGCCAGGAGTGCCAGATTGGATAAGTGAATTAGAAACTCTTTCCTCGACTCCAGAACCGATGGTAACGCAGCCTGCAGCGACTTCACTCCCCATGAGCACGCAATCAACACCGCAACCGTTGTCTTCTCCAGAGCCGACGGTGACGGTACAACCCAAGCCCGAATTCTCCGGTTTTCCAATCGTGTCTGTGGTAATCCTCGCGGCGGTGATCGTTGCGGTGGCGGTGTTTTTGCTGCGGCGCAAAAGCCTGTAGCCCTGCATGGTCGGGCTGCGTATCTTTCTATCTGTACCTTTAACATTGGCGATTTTGTTCGGTCTTGTTATTGCGAGCACTGCTCCAAGCTCTATGAGGATCATCTTTTTTGGCAATGTGGCATCTGCTATTTTAGTAGTGGTGGCGGCCATATTAATTTCCGCCAACTGGGTGGCAAAAAAAGCAAGGTTCCTTAAGGTTCTTGGCATTTTGTATGGCATTGTACTGCTTTTCATTGGGGCATTGGCATTCTGTATTCCGAACTGGTTTTTTTTTGAAGATTGCACGGTAAGGAATTGTCTCTTGGTTCCGATTGGATGGATTTGCTTCTATGGATGGCCAGTTGCTGCTTTCTGCGGCCTGCTTTTTAGCGGCGCTTGTGATTCCGAACGCTAAAAGTGGCACCCAGCAGAGCTATATTTTGAACACTGCGGATAGCGGTCAATTTTGCTTTTGGCGCAACTTTTCGAATGCTTGGGCATTGAGCAGGCTCCGTCCGGCAGATTTGAAGAACTACGGCCACTTGGTTTGCGAGTAGGCCGAGTAATACAATGATACAGAAAATCATCACTAGTGTTGCCGTGATGGCATTCTTTTGCTTCCTGCCTTGAGGGCGAGATCCATGAGGAAACTTGTCAACGGCGGATGACCACCCAATAATATGTCAGTTCAATGATTTCCATGCTTTCCGAAATGAACGCGCACTTCGCACTTTTTAAGTTTCCAGACCGGCCATGACCCCTCTCGAGTTTGCTGCAAAATGGTCCAAGGTTTCCCTTTCCGAGCGGTCATCCTATCAGCAACATTTTCTTGATTTGTGTGCGCTGACCCGGCATCCCCTGCCCGCTGCGCTTGATCCCACTGGCGAGTCTTTTTGTTTCGAGCGCGGGGCGGAAAAACATGGTGGTGGTGATGGGTGGGCGGATGTCTGGAAGCGCGGGTTTTTTGCTTTCGAATACAAAGGGCGCCATGCCAACCTCTCCAAGGCCTACGACCAACTCCTTCGCTACCGGGCCTCCTTGGAAAATCCTCCGCTCCTTGTGGTCTGTGACACAGACACCATCGAAATCCACACAAACTTCACCGGCACAGCGGAAGTCATCCATCGGTTTTCAACATCGGAAATATCCAAGCCGGAAAATTTCGAGATCCTTCATCGGCTCTTTCATAACCCCGAGCTTTTGCGTCCGGGCCACACGTCGGAGGGCATCACACGGGAAGCCGCAGCAGCCCTCGCTGCCTTGGCTGGACGGCTCCGCGCGCGCAATCAGAATCCGGAAATTGCCGCCCGGTTTTTGGATCGCATGGTGTTCTGTCTTTTCGCGGAAGATGTCGGCCTGCTCCCGATGGGACTTTTCCGCGAGCTCCTCGAGAATACCCGGAACGACCCGGAAAGATTCGCGCGCTACACCACGGAACTCTTTCGGGCGATGTCCACCGGTGGAGAATTCCAATACAAAACGATTGCCCACTTCAACGGGGGGCTCTTTGCAGATCCCGTGGTTCTGGAATTAGAAATCGATGAAATCCAGGCCATTCACGCCGCCTCCCAGTTGGATTGGGGTGCCGTGGACCCCTCCATCTTTGGAACACTATTTCAACGCGGACTGGACCCCTCAACCCGCGCCGCGCTGGGTGCGGAATACACAAGCCGCCAGGATATCGAAGACCTCATCGAACCCGTCTTGATCGCTCCCCTGCGCCGGGAATGGGAAGCCACGGCAACGCTCATTCGCAATCTCCTTGCCACAGGAAAAAAACACCCAAAGCCGGGAATCACCCACAAAGAACCAACCGGCCCGGCCCTTCGAAAAGCCCTCCAAGAGGCCGCAAGCCTCAAACACGCCTTCCTCGTCCGCCTCGCACGCATCCATGTGCTCGACCCAGCCTGCGGCTCGGGCAATTTCCTCTACATCGCCCTCCAAAAACTCAAGGACCTTGAAAAGGAAATCATTCTCTTCGGAGGAACAGAAGGCGTTGAAACTGCCTTTTTTCCAATCATCGGCCCATGGCAATTCCATGGCATCGAGATCAATCCCTACGCTTACGAACTCGCCCAATTGACGCTCTGGATCGGCTACCTCCAATGGCACCGAGGCAACGGCTATCCCGTCAAAGACACCCCCCTCCTCAAAAAACTCGACAACTTCCATCTCATGGATGCCTTGCTCGACCTCAGCGATCCCACCAATCACAAAGAAGCCGAATGGCCGGTCTTTCGGGCTGACCGCGAAGTTGTTGTTGTCGGCAATCCTCCGTTTTTGGGTGACAAGATCATGCGCCGGGAACTGGGCGATGATTATGTCGAGACACTGAGAAAGGTCTTTGCTGGAAGGATTCCGGGACAGTCAGATTTATGCTGTTACTGGTTCGAAAAAGCTAGAGCCTACATCGAGCAGAACAAGCTGGACAGAGCCGGGCTGCTTGCTACTCAAGGAATCCGGGGAGGTGCAAACCGTGAGGTCCTTCGGCGAATCAAGGAATCCGGCGAAATCTTTTTTGCAGTCGGTGACCGGAATTGGATTCTCGACGGAGCAAATGTTCACATTTCGATGGTTGGTTTTTGCGGCAAAAGTGGCATGGGCATCCTGCCCATGAGCGATATTTCTGGTTCAAACCATGGGCAAGATGCCCATGCCACATCAGCACTTTTGGATGGGAAACCGGTGAGTGAGATCAACGCTAATCTTTCAGGTGGCACTGACCTTGGAACCTCGAATGATCAAGTGGCCAATTCTGGTATAGGTTGGATTGGTGTGGCGCAGAAGATGAACTTTGATCCTGGCGAACTAGCTTATCAGTGGTTGCTGGAGCCCAACATAAATGGGAAACCGAATAGTGATGTTCTTCGATTTACTATGAATGCTCTCGACTTGACGCGGAGGCAGTCTTGGAGATGGAACATTGACTTTGGAATGATCGATATTGCAGCAGCTCAACTTTACGAGAAACCTTTTGAATGGGTGGAGAAAAATGTCGCTCCTCACAGGGTAAACCACCGCGAAGCCGTTCAAGCGAAATTCTGGTGGAGATTTGCGCGGCCATGCCCGGATATGAGGAGTGCTCTTCGACCACTCGATCGTTTCATTGCAACCCCGCGCGTCTCAAAACACAGGGTTTTCATTTGGCTCACCCCGGAAATTTTACCGGATAGTGCTTTGAGCGTCTTTGCCCGCTCCGATGACTTTTTCTTCGGTGTCCTGCATTCCCGAATCCACGAAGTGTGGAGTTTGGCGCAGGGGACGCAATTGCGAGAAAAGGAGTCCGGTTTTCGTTACACCCCCACCACCTGTTTCGAGACCTTCCCATTCCCTTGGGACCATCGGCTGCCAGTCAGCGACCTCACCCCCGAACAACAAACGCATCACGCCAAAATCTCCGAGGCGGCCCGATCCCTCGTTGAACTCAGAACCCGTTGGCTCAACCCACCGGAATGGACACGCGAAGAAATCCTCGAATTCCCGGCCACGCCCGGCGGCCCGTGGAACCGGTTTGTCCAGACCGGAGATGGGAGCGTGGAAACCGGAGAGACGACCCCTCCGGCAATTCCCCAACTTTCCGATCTCCCAACCGCCCGCTATCCCCGTCTCGTTCCGAAGGATGCCGATTGCGCCAGGAAACTCGCTGACCGAACCCTCACCAAACTTTACAATGCCCGCCCCGCATGGCTCGCCGCCGCCCACGCTGAACTCGATGCCGCTGTCGCCGCCGCCTACGGCTGGCCCCACGACCTTCCCAATGAAGAGATCCTTGCCCGCCTCTGCATCTTGAACATCCAGAGTGCTGTCCTTGGCTCCTCCAACCCACCGGCACCAGCCATTCAATGTAGCTAAGCATACCTTGAACACCTCGCCGCCATCTATTCTATCGAAGGAATGAAATGTGCCGCCTGCGGCGGGTTTACATCGAGTGCTTCTAAGCATTAATGGAACCCAATCCGCTTCCGCGAGGCCGCTGCATTGCTCACCCCGCTTTTCATCACACCATGCAGACCGTCGCGGAACGCCGGAAGTTGACAAAACAGCTAGCCTGGCTAGCTTGGTAAACATGAGTTCCATCCTGGAAAAAGAAGTAGGAACCTTTGAAGCCAAAAACCGATTGTCCGAGCTGGTGGAAGAAGCCTCGCGGGGGGGCCGTATCTGGATCACCAAACGCGGGCGGCGGGTGGCATTGCTCTCATCGGGCACAACCGCCATCAAGCCTGATGAGTTTTCAACACCGGTGGCGCGCTTCCGTCAAATCCGTGGTGTCTGCAAGAGCGGGCCCGAGAGCATCAAATCCCTGATTGAAGAAGGACGCCCGTGAAGCTTGTCGTGGCCGATGCCTCGTTTTGTGGCGCCTGGATCCTTGAGGACGAACAAAGCGTGAAGGCCGAAGCTTTGCTGGCGCGTTTGCAGGATGGCACGATGACATTGCGTCTGCCGTGCCTTTGGCAATATGAAATGATGAACCTTCTGCGTTCTGCCACACGGCGAAAGCGCCTGGACCGTAAGACCGCCGTGCTCGCATTGCATGTTCTCGCAGAGCTTCCAGGTTTGGAATTTGACTCTCCGGATCACACGGCGCGGGTGAGCACACTTTCGCTGGCATGGAAGCATGACCTTTCATCCTATGACGCCGCCTATCTGGAACTGGCGATGCGCTTTCGCGCGCCTCTTTACACCGCCGATAAGCAATTGGCGGCCGCTGCCCTCGCCGAAGGATTGTCGGAACGATAGCAACTACCTGATCAATCTCAGGAGATTCAAGACAGGGTCAGTGTCCTTTCCCCACCCCTTTTACCCCTTCCCCGCCAGCCGGGCCTGCTCGACAATCAGACGCAGCCCCTCATGGGAAAACTGCCGCTCCGCCGTGACCACAAAAAGATCTTCAAAGATCCCGGTGGTCAGGGACAACGCCTGAAGGCCATAACGTTCGGCCACATCCTTGAGCACTGGCTCAATGACGGGTGCCGCACCGGCACCGGAGGCCGCCAGCTCCCACATGGCAGCGGCATCATCAAACTCGGCGCGAATCTCAGGCTGGACGCCATTTTCCGCCCACCACCGGTCAAGCTCACGCCGCAATGGCGACTCGAGGGTTGGGACCAGAACCGGGAATCCGTTAAGGCCCGTTTGGCGTCGAAACATCTTTTTTAATCCGGGCGTCGCAACAAAGCGAACCCCGAATCTCCCGGCCCGCTTGCTGTACAATAACGTCTTCAGGGACGAGGGGGCCGGCTCATTGGCCATCACCACATCCAACTGATGGGATGCCAGAGCGGGAAACAATTCGCCGGGGAGCCCCTCCCGCATAATCACCTTGATCTCCGGATGTGTTTCCCAGGTGCGGATCAGGATGGAGGAAGCCAGCAATTTGGGAACCGAATCCACAATCCCCACATAGACCGCTTGTGGCCCTTCCATGGAGCCACGCCGGATGACTTCCACCAACTCGTCCCCCATGTCGAAGATCCTTCGCGCGTATTGTTTCACCACCCGCCCGGCATCCGTGAGCAACATGCTCCGGCCCTGACGCAAAAAGAGCGGCGTTTCCAAATAATCCTCAAGCTCACGGATCTGGGCACTGAGGGTCGGTGGTGAAACGTGCAGACGCTCGGAGGCGGATGTGATGCCGCCCTCCGTGGCAACAGCCAGGAAATACCGCAAGTGATGATAATTGAGCTGAAGGTTCATTCGGAAAAAACGAATTATAGATTCATATATTCGTTCTATGCAAATCAAACTATTGCCCACACATTCCCCGCATGACATTTGCAGCCATCCTTCTTTTTGTGGGAACTTTGGGACTTTCGGTTTGGGCCTCCTTCCGTGTGAAGCAGGTTTATCGACGGTTTCTGGAAGAGCCCTCAATCTCCGGACTCACCGGAGCGGAAGCCGCTTACCGCATTCTTCGGGATGAAGGGGTGGAGGGGGTTTCCATTGAATCCCAACCCGGAGATCTCACCGACCACTACGATCCTTCCCACCGGCGTCTGGTCTTGAGTGAGGCCAATTATCACGGGACCTCCATCTCCGCCCTGGCCGTCTCCGCCCACGAGGCGGGTCATGCCATCCAGCACGCCCGGGCCTATCTGCCACTGCATGCCCGCATGGCCGCTGTGGGCGCCACAACCATTGCCAGCCAGTTGGTGATGTGGTTGCCACTCATTGGTCTTTTCACCGGCTTTGTGAACACGCCGACAGCGATGGTTCTGGTTGCCGGCGGTTGGGGGGTGATCATGCTTTTTAATCTTGTGACTCTCCCTGTCGAATTTGACGCTTCGAAGCGCGCGGCCCTTGCCCTCCGCTCCAGCGGCGTTGTCTCAACCACGACGGAATCCGACGGAGTCGGAAAAGTTCTCAACGCCGCCGCCCTCACCTATGTGGCCGCATTCATCACCTCGCTTGCCTACTTCATCTGGCACCTCCTTCCGTTTCTCACCGGACGGAGCGAGGAATAATTCCCATGCGACCCCTGATCCACAGAGCCCACACCGTCACACCACCAGGGCCCAATCCGTCCCCTGTGTCAATTGATGATTTTATTGTGCAGGAAGCTGCTCATATGACTGCGAAAAGCCTCAGGCAACTCGCAGGAATGACACGTCAAATGCGGGAAAAACTCACCACCGAGCAGGCCCGTCAGCACTTTGATCTGCACGAGGCAACGGATATTCTTGTGCGTCTGCTCGAATCAGAGCAAGTGGCAAAGTGCACGGATCCGCTCCCCGTCTGGCTTGCCGAGGCAGGGGTTGCGGCTTCCTACCTTCTCAAAGGGGTGGACATCATCCCTGATTGGATTCCAGAAATCGGGCTTACTGATGATGCCCGCGTGACGGCGAGGGTCCTTGATCGTAATCCTGAGCTCCGCCCATGAGCGGGCTTCTTTGTGATTTGTCGATCGCTTTCGATGTGCCCGCCACCCTATACTGGCGGGAAAGTGCCGGGCCTGCTCGATCATGAATCGGGTTTCTCCCGTCCAAACAAAGGCCTGAACTCAACAGGCTGAACAGTTAATCCAAGCACCAACAATTTTATGAACACACTCTATTTGCTCACCGCCACCCTTCCTGCCGACCCGGCCAGCATGAAAATCTGGGCCTATGTGGGATTCATCACGCTGGTGATGATATTCCTTGCTCTCGATCTCGGGGTCTTTCACCGCGAGGCTCATGAGGTGAGCATGAAGGAATCCCTGGTTTGGTCCGCCATCTGGCTCTCCTGCGGTGTCTCCTTCACGGCTTTTGTTTACTACGCCTACGAGCTCAACTGGCTTGGCCTCGGCTTGGACACCCCAACCTATTATGGAGGAGAGATTGTGTTGGGCCAAGTCAACGGAATGACCGCAGCGATCCAGTACCTAACGGGCTACGTTGTCGAAAAGTCCCTGGCCATGGACAACATTTTTGTTATTGCGATGGTTTTTGGTTACTTTGCCATTCCAGGAAAATACCAACACCGCGTGCTCTTCTGGGGAATTATTGGAGCGCTCATCATGCGTGGTGGCATGATCTACCTCGGCGCGGAGTTGATCATGCGCTACACATGGATCCTGATTTTCTTCGGAATCTTTCTGATTCTCACCGCCGTCAAGATGGCCCTTGTGGAAAGCCACAGCGATCCGGGAAAAAACCCAATTGTCAAACTGGCGAAGAAATTCTTCCGCACGGTGGATTTCTTTGATGGCCAGAAGTTTTTCACCTACCGCACGGTGAAACCCACATACATCCAGGATCCGAAAACCGGAAAGGACGTTCAGGCTCCCGCTGAAGCTGGAACCCTTTCCCCCCGCCGCGCCATCACGCCACTCTTTTTGGCTCTGATTATGGTGGAAATCACAGACCTTGTGTTTGCGGTTGATTCCATCCCCGCAATTTTTGCGATCACCCCCGATCCCTTCATCGTTTTCACAAGCAATATTTTTGCGATCCTGGGACTCCGCGCCCTCTATTTCTGCCTGGCCGCGCTGATCAGCAAATTCCGGTTCCTCAAGCCCGCGCTGATCCTGATTCTGGCTTTTGTCGGAATCAAGCTGCTCCTGCTCGCCACACCGCCATACTTCTATGATTTCGGACTCACCGCTGCTGAAATCAAAAGCATCAAAATCGATCCGTTCGTCTCGCTGGTCGTTGTTCTCGGCACGCTCGCTGTCGCCACGGTGATGTCGATCCTTCTGCCAGTGAAAGAGTCGCCAACGGGTCACGGTGATAACCCGGATGTTCCGGGTGGAAAGCCTTAACGTCTGTGAGCGAGGAGGACCTAATCAAGTTAAGGCAGAGACCAGGCGTGTCCGGTTGGAGGCTTGTTTTGGCGGGCTGGGTCGAGAGCCGGCGCGTCCAGCACTTTGTGGTCGGAGTTATTCTCCTTAACGCCATAATTCTCGGTCTTGAAACCAGTCCGGCAATTATGGACAGGCTCGGGCCTGCTCTTCGGATTCTGGACAAGCTCTGCCTCACGGTTTTTATCGTGGAGATTGGGGCACGCCTTCTTTCTTACAGGCTCCATTTTTTTCAGAGCGGGTGGAACATATTTGACTTTGCCGTGGTTGGGGTGGCGCTAGTTCCCGGGGCGGGTCCATGGGCTGTTCTGCGCTCGCTGCGGGTTCTGCGGGTGCTTCGTTTGTTAACCGTGATTCCGTCCCTGCGCAAAGTGGTGGCGGCATTTTTACATGCTATTCCGGGCCTCGGGGGGGTCATGCTGTTAATGGGAATTTTCCTCTACACCTCGGCGGTGCTTGCCACCAACCTGTTCGGGAAGGACTATCCCGAGTGGTTCGGCTCACTCGGTGGCAGCTTGTTCTCGCTCTTTCAAATTCTCACCCTCGAGGGCTGGGCCGACATGGCAAGAGACATCATGACAACTCACGCGTGGGCTCCCTTCTTTTTTGTTCCCTTTATAATTATTGCCACATTCACTGTGCTTAATCTCTTCATTGGCATCATTGTTTCCACGATGCAGGAGCTGGCTCTTACGCCTGACAAGAGTCAGCCTGCTCCTGAAACAATCGAGGTGATCAATCGCATGGAGAGCGACTTAAAATATTTAAGAGAATTTCACCGGCTCAATCAGTGAGCTTTCACAATCACCCGCAAAAACGACTCTCATCCTCCCTCCTGGCCTCCTCCGCTCATCTCTAAATTGATTCAACCAGCCACCCATTCCCTCGAACCCGAAAACCACTTATGAACAACATTTCCGC
The DNA here is from genome assembly GCA_041738805.1 of Terrimicrobiaceae bacterium. Classification (GTDB taxonomy): domain Bacteria; phylum Verrucomicrobiota; class Verrucomicrobiia; order Chthoniobacterales; family Terrimicrobiaceae; genus JAJTZA01. The sequence goes on from JBGSPC010000058.1 coordinate 33,079, forward strand.
ACTCAACTCGCAGGAGGCCACCCTCGCCATTTGTCTCTTTGCGGCTTTTGCCGATGGGGAAAAATCCGACGCCGAACGCGAGGAAGTCCGCCGTCTTGCCGAAGAAATCGGGTCCCCGAATCTGGCGGCCCTGTCGCGTCAGATCTTGATGCAAAAGCTGTCGCTTGAAGCCGTCGTGGCCGGACTGACCAACCAGCAAGACCGTCTCCTTGCCTACGAAATGGCCCTCGGCATTTGTGAAGCCGGAGGCTCTGTGTCTGCGGAGGAAAAAGAATTCCTCACCTCCCTGCGTGCCCATTTGGGTCTTGGTGTCGAGGAGTCGCGGGTCATTGAAAATGACGTCGCTTCGGTGGCCCTTGTGCCCTTGGAGCAGAACCCTTCGCCCGCATCGCCTGCCGGGAATGACAGCATGATTCTCAAGTATGCCATACTCAATGGCGCCCTGGAGCTCCTCCCGGAATCCCTTGCGACGATGGCGATCGTGCCCCTTCAAATGAAGATGGTGTTTCGTATCGGCAAGTCGCATGGCGTGGAACTTGGTGCCTCAAACGTCAAAGAATTTCTTGCCACCGCCGGACTGGGTCTTGGCTCCCAATTGGTTGAAGGTTTTGCCCGGAAGCTCATGCGTGGCGTCGGAAAAAAACTTGGCGGCAAACTTGCGGGACGGGCTGCGGATCAGATCACGGGCTCCGCGTTTTCCTTTGCCTCGACCTACGCCATCGGGCACGTCGCGGAAAAATATTATTCCGGCGGCGGCCGCCTCGATTCCGCCGGATTAAAATCGCTGTTCACGTCACTCCAAGGCCAGGCTCAGGATCTGCACCAGAAGTATCTTCCCGAAATTCAGGCCCGCGCGAAGACTCTGGACAGGGGTTCGATTCTTTCCATGGTTGGCGGATCGGGTCCTGTTTAACCCGAAACCTGAACAGTCCGTGGATTCAGCGAGAGGGGCTGTGCCATCAGAACGATCAGCAACCCCGCAGCGGTCAGACAAAGATACACCTGTTGGAAGGCTTGAAGGGGGATGGTCGTTGAACCGACAAGAGCAATGGCAAGGGCCACGCCCAGCGAACTGCCAAGCTGACGGATCGCATTGTTGACGGCACCACCCATCCCCAGATTCCCGCGGTGCAGATCTGCAACAGCGGCGGACGTGAGTGATGGCAGAAGGAAACCAATGGCAATGCCACCCACAATCTGTGCCGGCAACCATGTTTTGAAATATTCGGGAGACGGGCCGATTCGCAAAGCAAGCCAGAGATTACTCATCGCGAACATCGCTCCGCCCATCGTCAGCAGACGGCGTTGGCCCCACCCCGCCTGCCTTCCGCTCACAATCATGGCAAAACCGGTGGCAAAGAGGGGCCCCGGCACAGCTGCGATTCCTGCCAACGATTGGGGATACTGCCAGACACCCGTGAAAAACAGATAAAATGACAGGAACATCATTCCAAAAGCCACGCCGAGCACGAGTGTCGACGCACTTGCCCAACAATAATTTGGATCGTCAAAAAGCCGCAGGTCCACTGCCGCATGCCGTCTTTTGCGGGCATAAAAAACAAAGCCAATGAGCAGTGCCATGCCTGATGAAAGGCAAACGTTCAATGTGTGCCACGAGCCAGGGCCGGCATTGGCAAGCCCCCATGCCAAAAAGGACACCCCCGCGATGAGCAAAAACGTGCCTGGCCCGTCAAATCGATGGCGGGTTTCGGCAACCGGACTTTCTTTCAAATGCCACCACCCCGACAAAAGCACAATGAACCCAAGTGGCACGTTCACAAAAAAGATCATTCGCCACGAAAACCAGGCGATCAGCAACGATCCAATCGCCGGACCCAAGGCGGCTCCCAAAGCCCCCGCCGCGCTCCAAAGGCCTGCGGAACGGGAACGTCCCTCCATGGGAAAGGCTGCCAGAATCAGCGCCAGAGAGGCCGGGGCAAGCACGGCCGCAGAAGCCGCCTTAAAGGCCCGGGCCAGAATGAGAGGACCCAACCCCGGTGCGAGGGCACATGCCGCCGAGGCCAGTGTGAATCCCGTAAGCGCCAGGAGGAAACACCGCCGGTGTCCGTAATGGTCAACGAGCTTCCCGCCGGGCACTAACAAAGCCGCGAACACAATCGTGTAGGCGTTGATGGTCCATGAAAGATTGGCTGCGGAGGCCTCTGCAAAGTATGCCCTCATTGTGGGGAATGCCGCGACGACCACCGTGGCATCCATCGAGACCATGAAGATGGTCGCCGAGGCCAGCCAGAAGGTCCGCCGTGCCGCGCGGGACTCACTCATGGGCCTTGAGGATGCGCTCGATTTGCTGGCGATGCAGACCCATGTGAAAGCCCGCCATAAAATGCCAGGCCGCCGCATCCATGGGGCCAAACCAGGGATGGACATGCCGCTGCTCCGTCCTGAGCTCGGTTTGGGCAGCCACGGATATTTCAAACTCGCGGCAGCCATTTTCAAAAGCCGGGATGACGGAGAGATCGACATTTTCATCGGGCTTCACAGCCGCTGTGCTCACTGCCCGCTTTGGTATCTGTCCGGCTGCCAGACTCGCAATAACCCCGGCGAGCTCTTTGTTCACAATTCGCAAATGATCGATGGTCATAAGCACCGACCAATACCGGCTGCTGTCCTCCAACCCCGGCAGGCGCTTGATCAGGACCTGCGTTGTGAGTTGTTCCTGTGGAACAGCCTCCAGCCGGAGAAGAATGGCATCACGTTCCCTGGCAAAGGTGGCGGCAGCGGAGGTGCGGTCCGTGCGGCGGGCCTTCCATCGCACCATCAGACGGGCGAAAAAGAGCTCAATCTTTGGAAGACCGGCTCCAGGAGCTGCGAGGTGAGGTGGCTGGTTGGTGTTCGGCGGATTCATACTTGCATAATACAAGTTAGTTACTTGTTGATTGCAAGTGAATTTTCCGATAAACTTTCGTCATGTCAAAAACCTCAACAAAATCCCCCTCGGGCGCATCCCGCCGCTCGCCCTGCCCGGTGTCCTGCGCCTTGGACATTTTTGGCGACCGGTGGACATTGCTCGTGATCCGGGATCTGCATTTGGGCAAGTCCCGGTTCAAGGACTTTCTGGCATCGCCCGAAGGAATTCCCACAAACATTCTCACCGAGCGGCTCAAGCGGCTTTTGGAACACAAGGTTGTGAAGCACGTCAGCGATGCCGGCGGATCGCGCCATCTGGCCTATCAACTCACAAAAAAAGGCCATGCCCTGCTGCCCATCGTGAAAGCGATGAAGGACTGGGGATTGTCATGGGAGAAAGGCACCAGAGCCGCGATGGAAGCATCGTCTTCGGGTCAACCATGAGTGATCACCATGTCACGCGGTTTTTAGCTGCATTGAGGCTTGGTTGGATTTCCCGTCACCTTTCCCAACCATGGGAAAAATCCCTGTATGTTTTTATCAATGGGTTCCTCTCGGTCGGGGTCTTGGCAGCGGCGGCGGCGTTCACAGGTTCGCCCTTTGTTTTTCCCTCATTGGGACCAACGGCCTACATGCTGTATTTGAATCCGCTGTCCCCGGGGGCCAGCCCTCGAAGTTGTTTGCTGGGTCACGGGATCGGGATCTGCTGCGGATTCGGAGCGTTGTTGGTCACCGGCCTGGCGTTTGAGCCGGATTTTCACGCTCACGCCGTGACCCCACCCAGGGTACTGGCAGCTGCTCTGTCGCTTTCTGCCACTGCCGCCGGAATGGTTTTGGTTAAAATCGATCATGCCCCCGCCTGCGCCACAACCCTCATCATTTCCCTTGGAATCATCACGCGCCCAACGGACCTGGTCCTGATCGGGATCTCCGTCCTGATTCTCGTTCTTCAGGCGCTGATTCTAAACCGGATCTCCGGCATCCCCTACCCGATTTGGCGACCGAGGGACAACGTGCTTTTGACGTAGAGGAACATGGAAGATGTTTCTTTTTGCAGAAGCGGCTACCAAGCTCGAAGGACGGAATACTCATCAAACACGCCATCGCGCGAGAGGATTCCAAGTCGGCGTTGTGTGGCCTGGGCAAGCAGCATGCGGTCAAAGGGGTCCCGGTGATGCATTGGAAGGTCTTCCATGGCTCTGCAGTCGCTGGCCTCCAGATCAACCTTGATCACTCGGCTTTTACTCAACTCGCGAGGCAGAATGATATCCCAATCGGGTTCAATCTCAAAGTCAAAACCCTTGGTCGACCGCTTCAAAGCGAGCTCCCAAAAACTCACGGTAGAATAGAACAAGGGAAGTTCGCCATCGATCAGGTCCCGGGCACGGCGTGACAATCGTTTATCCCCATAAAGCATCCATAGCATGGCATGAGTATCGAGAAGCCAGCCGACTACGGCAGTCGGCCTCATTGGTCTGACACGCCAAACAGATCTCCCAGAGCCTCACCCGCTTCGCGCGAATCGAATGAATCTCCCATCCGAAAATGATGCTTTGATAGGACGCCGATGCGTTTGGGACGAGCACCCAAAACGGCAACGATACGTGCCACCGGTTTTTTTCGCCGGGATACCACAACTTCCTCCCCGGCTTCAACGACTTCTATTAAATGCGAGAGGTGAGTCTTGGCTTCATGCAAGCTGACGTTCATAAACCCATATTGGTCTATTGAACCAATTTGTCAAATTATGCATCTTCCGACCTGTCCCCATAATGCCCGGCGGCGTGGAGTTTTGCGTAAACGCCTTTGTGCGCCAGGAGTTGGGCCCCCGTTCCCTCTTCCGCGATCTTCCCGCCATCCAGTACCACGATCCGCCCGAGGTCATGGACCGTGGCAAGCCGATGAGTGATGATGAGGGTCGTGCGGCCCAGCATGAGTTCCCGGATGGTTCCCATGATGGAATTTTCCGTGCCGGGGTCCAAGGCGCTGGTGGGTTCGTCGAGGAGGAGAATGGGGGCGTCTTTGAGGAAGGCTCGGGCGATGCCGATGCGCTGACGTTGCCCGACACTCAGATGGCCTCCCCGCTCACCCACAGGCGAATCATAGCCACCTGCCATCGCGAGAATAAATTCGTGGGCTTGCGCGCGTTTGGCCGCTTCCACAATTTCTTCAAAGGTGGCCCCGGGCCGACCGTAAGAAATGTTTTCGCGGATGGTTGTGGAAAAGAGAACGGTCTCTTGAAGCACCATGCCGATATGCGAACGGAGAGAGCTTTTTTTCAGTGAGCGCAAATCATGCCCATCCAAAGTGACCTTTCCACCGACAGGATCGTAAAATCGCGGAACCAAACTCAGCAGGGTGCTTTTGCCAGCGCCTGTGCCCCCCACAAAAGCCACCGACTCGCCCTGCCCGATTTTCAAGTTGACCCCTTTGAGAATGAGGCGTGAATCGTCATATCCGAAACTCACATCCTCAAACGAAATTTCACCGCGGGTTTCGGTCAGGGTTTGCGCATTCGGGGCATCCGGCACGTCATCCTGACGGTCCAGCACTTCGAAGCAACGGGCCGCGCCTGCGGCGGCTCCCTCCAAGGCCCAGGCGGTGTAGCTCAATTGCTCGAGGGGTTGGTAGAGAATTTGCAGATAGGCCGCAAAAACCAGGAGGTCACCCAGAGTAAAAGCCGAACTCAACACGGCATTGGAGCCGACAAAATACATGATGGCCATTCCGATTGCCATGAGTGTGCCGATAACCAGGGAGCTGGCGACGGATGTCATATTCAACCGCATGTTCGCTTCCAGACTGCCGGCCGCCCGCTTTTGGAATTGTTGAACCTCAAATAACTCCCGGCCGAATGCATGCACCATCCGGATTTGGCCGAGTCCCTCCTGCGCAATGGCCAGCAGATCGCTTTCTTTTTCCTGGATGGCCGTGGATTCCCGGCGGACACGCACGGCATAAAACCGCACCGCCCATGCGACGAAAGGCAAAACGCACAAAGCAGCCACGGCGAGTTGCCAATTCATGGCGACCATGATGGCAAAGGTGGAGACCAGCGTGACCACCGACCCGAGCACACTCGCAAAGCCTTTGTTATACAAAGTCTGAATGCTCTGGGAATCGTAAGCCACCCGGAAGCTGGAATCCGAGCTGCGGCGGGCATCGTGGAATTTTAAAGGAAGGGATTGCAAACAGGCGTAGAGATCGGTGCGGAGTTTGAGGAGCGCTTTGAGGCCGACTCGGATGAAAAAGAAGTTGGCGATCATGTTCACCACCCCCCACAGCACACTCACGATCACCAGCGCCAGACAGAGCCAAAAGACGACCATGTGGGCCGGCTGATCCCCGAACCAGCGTGTGATAAAGTCACGCGCGGATTGGTCGGCGGTTCCTGCATCGGTTGGCAGCACACCGTCCACAATATATTTGAAGGGCCACGGACGCAGAAGGCTCAGACCAATCCCCAGCAAGGTAAACAATGTGCCTGCGACCGTTGGCAGCAGATAGGGGCGGATATATCGAAGCGCTCGCGAATAAACAGACACCTCCTCCCTATATCTGGTCTGCCGCAACTGTTCTACCGCGAAATTTTTGCGAGATGATAAAGGCACCTGGTAGGGAAGCCTCGCTGAAGCGTCCGTCGCAGGAGGGAAAAAGTCGGCGGGTTCGGCGAACCATGCCCTACCGGTTGGGAAGGAGGCTTGCGCCAGGCGCGAAGCGTCTCGAAAGAGTTGGTAGGGATGCCTCGCTGAGGCGTCCGTCGCATGATGGGAGAAGACGGCGGGTTGGGCGAACCGTGCCCTACCGGAATCTGCACTTGAGAAACCATGGAAATCCACTAACTTGCAAGCTCATGCACGCGGATGACCAATCTTCCTCGCCTGCCAATTCTGCCGTGTTGGAATTGGATCGGTTGCGTGCCCTTTTTCGCGAGGCGGTGGACCAATACGCACTGCGGGTCGATTTGGAGATCTCCAAAGTTCAGGAAAAAGTGGCGGTTCAAGCGGCGAATCCCAAAATCCCTGAAGCCAAAATGCGCGATCTCCGGGACATGCTCACTCTGCTGCGAAACACGCAGATCAAATCGGAAAAAGGTCGCCGCAAAGACATCAAAAAGATTGATGCAATGGTCGGAGACCTTCAATTGCTCACCGAAAACTGGTGACCTTGCACATTCGGGGTTTCGCGGCATATTGAAATGTGAAATTCCTGACTCTTGCTTTTCCTCTATTGCTTATGACAGTTCCCTTGCACGCCAAAGAATCCGCAGTTTTTGGAGGAGGTTGCTTCTGGTGTGTGGAAGCCGTTTTTGAAGACACCCCGGGAGTTGAAGCCGTCACAAGCGGTTATGCCGGGGGCACCACGAAAAACCCAACCTACGGCCAGATCTCCTCGGGCCGCACGGGTCATGCCGAAGTGGTCCGTGTGGATTATGATCCCGGCGTGATCTCTTATCGTCAATTGACCGATCTCTTTTGGAAGGCGCATGATCCCACCACGTTGAACCGTCAAGGCGCTGACGTGGGCACGCAGTATCGGTCCATTATTTTGACGACGTCCGATGAAGAGCGCGCCATAGCCGAAGAATCCAAAGCGGCCGCTCAAAAAGATTTCAAAAGCCCTATTGTCACCGAGATTGCTCCCCTGACGGATTTTTACACCGCCGAGGACGAACATCAGAATTTTTACAAACTGAACCCCAACCATCCGTATAACCGCGCCGTGATTCGTCCGAAACTTGAGAAGCTCGGAAAGTAGGGATGCCTCGCCGGGGTGTCCGTGGCACGAATGGAAAAGTGGGCGGGTTCGGCAAACCGTGCCCTATCTAGCGGCAATCCAATTTTTGTGGCAAAGTGAAAAAGGTTCCTTACCATGATGCCACTATCCATGAATTGTGCATTTAAAGAGTGGGCGCTGGTTTGTGAGGCACTTGGCGGCGGGCTGCAAAGCGTGATTGTCCGCAAGGGCGGGATTGCCGAAGGGCAGGCAGGATTTGCCTTTCGCGAGAAGGATTTTTTTCTTTTTCCCACATGGTTCCATGAGCAGTTGGGGCGAACCCGTCTGCCTCAGGAAACGTCCCTGCCTGAAGAGCCCGGTGAGGAGTTGGAAATCCGTTATGCCGTCACCGTCGAATGGAGCGGGCTTGTGGAAGATTGGGAAAAAGCCAAGGCGCTGGAGGTCCTTCATGTGTTGGCCGAGGCGGTGGTGGAAGAGCGGTTTCTCTATGAAGAAAAGAAGGGGGTTCATGTGGCTTTTGTTCGGGTTTTCCGCCTTGACCCTCCTCAAAAAATCAAAAATTCCTCCAAATACGGTGGATGTCGTTCCTGGGTGGAGTTGGCAGATTTGGGGGATTGCGCGATGGTCTCCGTGATTAGTGATGAGGAACACTCCCGGCGCCGGGAAATCCTCACGCGCCTTTTGGGAATCTAGTCTCCTGAGTCAGTGATTTCTAACAAAAGTCACGCGTGCGCTTGGAGAGTTTTTGAAGCGAAGCGCGAGATGGCATCGAGGATTTCCACTGAGGTTTTTTGCCAGTTGAATGGCTTGGAATCGCTGTTGTGTGTGGC
>JBGSPC010000095.1:0-30564 GCA_041738805.1 Terrimicrobiaceae bacterium
GGAAATGCCACCAGCGTTTCCAAACTCACCACGGAAGATCTCAAAGCCCTCCACGCCGGATTGGCCGTTGCAAAAAATGGAGTCCTTGCTGTCTTTGGTGATGTCAAAGCTGATCAAGTGCTCAAAATGGCCGAAGCCACCTTTGGCAGCCTCAAGCCGGGAGAACCTGCCTTTGCAGATCTGAAGTCTCCAACCCCTCCTTCTGAACTGGTGGTTATCGACAAAGACATGGATAAAAAGCAGGCGGTCTTGATGTTTGCCTTCCCGGCTCCCAACCTGCTCTCCGAAGACCGTCCCGTCATGGAGCTCATCAATGAGGCTTCCAATGACTTGGGTTCCCGGTTCTTTGACCGCATCCGCGAAAAGATGGGCCTTGCCTACTTTGTGGGGGCTGGAAATCTCACAGGCCCGGTGCCAGGCTGTCAGATTTTTTATCTTGGCACCGATCCCGCCAAGCTTGAAGCCGTCACCAAAGAGTTTCGTGATGAAATTGCTATCCTTGCCAACGAAGGCCTCACCGAGCAGGAACTCGTGCGTGCAAAAAAGAAAATTCTCGGGGGGGAGGCCATCCAGAACCAGAGCAATGCGGCTTTTGCAGCAAGCGTGAGTCTTGATGAATTGTTGGGTTTGGGTTATGACGAACATCTCAAACGAGCCGAGGTCATCAATGCGGTGACTTTGGATGACACCAAAAAAGCGGCTGCCAAGTACCTCGGAGCCCCCGGATACGTCCGGACATCCGTGGGTCCTGCCACGGCGGCAAAAACCAACTGACCTGATTATGCCAGAAATTCAACAAGCTCCCCAGAGTGGAGAACTCACCCAACGGTTCATCGCGTTTGTTATGATGCATGCCCAGCAGGCTTCGCTTTTCCTCGGGCAAATCCCTCATCCTCAAACCGGCAAGGCCGAAACGAATCTTGAAGCCGCAAAAATGTTTATCGACCAACTGGAAATGGTTCGTGAAAAAACACGTGGAAACCTCTCTCAGGAAGAATCCGGAATTATCACCCATGTCCTGTCTGATCTCCAGTTGGCCTTTGTGAAAGTCTCTTCCGGAGAACCGCCTGTGGCTTTTTCCGAGTCTGCCGGGGAATCCGTTGAGGATGCTGCCGCTTCACCCTCCGAGTCGTTGGAGCCAGATGATGATGGGACCGAAAACCGCAAAAAGTTCACCAAAAGCTACGGCAGTTGATGGGCCGCGCCTCTGAGCATCCGGGGGGACATTCACCCAACTTCCCGGCGCTCATCAAAAAAGTCATTGGTTCGATGGATCCCGTCGCAAGGGTGAGGGCTGCCCTGGGCCTTCTTGCGTTGCTCTTTCTCGCTTACCTGCTGTTTTCCGACAAACCGTGGTCCGTCGTTGTTCCTGAGGGGAGGAACTTGAAGATTGCCCAATATGTCACCATTTATGGCTGGGCAGCAGCGGCCATCAACTTTGTGTTAACCCTGGGTCTGGCAGCACTTGCACCGTTTTGGGTCAACCCCAAGCCCACAACACCGAGGACAACCCGGGTCGTATCGCCGCGCTGGTTCTGGCCTCTTGTCTGGATTGCCATGGCGCTTGCGGCATGGTCAGGATATCCCAGACTTGGGCAGGGCCTTTGGCATGATGAAGGATATCCGATCCGGCGGGCGATCCTTGGCGAATACCGCACCGCACCCGATGGTTCTGTGGAACTCAAGGAGTTGAAGTGGCGTGACACCTTCTTCTTTTACGCCAAGCCCAACCACGTGCCCCACAGCGTGATCTGCAGAGCCTTCAACGACACGTGGCGGTTTTTTGCAAAGCCGGAGGGTTTGCAATTTAATGAGGTTGCCATCCGGCTTCCCACATATCTGGCGGGAATTGCTGCGGTTGGAGCTCTTGCGTTATTGCTTGGCAGGATGGGATTTTTTGCGGGGGGTGTCACCGCAGCGTATCTCGCTGTTCTTCATCCCTGGATGCTTCGTTACGCCACGGAAGCCAGAGCCTACGCCTTTGTCATCCTGCTTGTTCCCCTTCTGCTCTATTTTGTTTTGCGGCTGCTGAACCATGGAACATGGAAGTGGTGGGGCTCTTACGCTGCCGGACAATTTTTGCTGCTGTATTTTTACCCGACAACCGTCTTTGTGTTGGTGGTATTAAATCTTTGTGTGCCGTTAGCGCTCTGGTGGCAGTGGCGGGGGACCAAACAATTTTTTCCGCAGTCGGCCCGGTGGGTGGTCGCAAATATTTTGGCAGCGATGGCCTTCCTGCAGTTCATGCTGCCCTGCATTCCTCAGTTCATCAAATATCTGGATGAAACCTACAACCGCGGGGATGTGGACTTCCGGTGGACGCAAAATTCCCTCTCCCACATGCTTTCCGGCACGTCATGGAATTATTCGATGAAGTTTGATTCCCCTTATTTCGAGCTCATGCCATGGGCGGTGGCGCATCCGGGGCTGTTTGTGCTTGCCGTCTTTTTGGCAGTTGGTGCGCTTGTGCTGGGCATCCGCGCGTTGGCCACCCGTAACAAAACCTACGGCTTGTTGACTCTGCCGATGATTTTGCCGGCGGTTCTTTGTTACATCGAGGCCCGGGCACGGGATGGTCACATGTACGAGTGGTATATCATCTTTGTTCTGCCCGGGCTGATTATGCTGGTGGCCGTGGGGCTGGCGTCTCCTGTGGATGCAGCCCGGGGAAAGTTTGCCAAATTTGCGGCTGTGTCCTGGGTGGCTCTGGTGCTGGCTTCTTATGCTGTGTGGACATCCCCCAAGCGTGATGTGCTTCGATCCACCGGCATGCAGCCCAATCGGGAATCCGTGCTTCTCACCCGCCCAACCCTCAATCCCCATGACCCTCGCCAGAAGGAGATTATCACCGCCACATTTTTTGGGCTCCCGGATCCTTATGATCCCAACATAAAATTTGTTGCGGGAAACAAAGGGCTTGAGGAGGTTGTTCGTGAAGCGGATTCCATGGGCAAAACCCTTTTTATCAATTTGGGGTACCTGCCAACCGTGGAGGGAGAACACACCAACAAATACAAGTTCTTGTTGGAGTCAGGCTTTTTTGAGAATCTGGGCCGTATGAATGGCAATGAACCCCTCCAAAGCCGTCACGTTTTTAGATACCTGTCCGGGTCCGCCAGGGATTTTGATTTTTCCACCATCCCACTTGATCGGGGAAGCCCGGGCCGCGCGGAACAATGAAAACGCTGCGGATTGTTATCATGGCAGGTGCGCTTGCATTAAGTGCCTGTGCAAACAAACCGGATGTTGCCGGTGTGGCCACGCCGGAGACCGGGGCCGCTCCTGCCGCTGAGTCCGCTGACAAACCCAAAAAGCCGTGGATGGAGTCTGCGTTCGGGTGGACGAAAAAGGTGTTTCCAAAAAAAGAAAAACCTCCGGCCGCCACACCTTCCCAGTTGCTGGGACAAATCCGTCAGGTGAACCCCGAGAGCGGGTTTGTGCTGATTGATGCCACGGTCTCCTCGGCGGCCAAGCCAGGAGACGCGCTGGTCTGCATCGCCAATCAGCAGGAAAAGGCCGATCTGAAGCTGACGGCGCTGCGAAGTGCGTCGTTTGTGATCGCAGATATCACCTCGGGTGAACCCTCCGTGGGCGATCGCGTTTACAAACGCTAACGTCCTCAACGATCCGCGACCGTAGCGGAAAACGGAACGTTTTTCGTTTTTTCAAAAGCTTTCTAATTGAGAAGCTGATACCACGTGCTCCGGCGGTGGGGCTCATAACCTGCCTCATGGATCAAGCGTTCGATATCTTTTGAACCCAGCTTGAAAGTTGTGCCGGCACTGGAGACCACGTTTTCTTCCATCATCACACTCCCGAAATCATTGGCTCCGTACCGCAAGGCCACCTGACCAATCCGCGGCCCCTGGGTTACCCAGGAACTTTGCACGTTTTCGAAATTATCCAGGTAGATCCTCGAAATGGCCTGCATGCGCAGATACTCGGCTGACGTGACGGTTTCGGCTTTGAGCCGGGTGTTCTCAGGTTGGAAGGTCCAGCAAATGAAAGCCGTGAAGCCGCCGGTGTCGTCCTGGGTTTTGCGCAGTCTGTCGAGGTGTTCGATGCGGTCATCCAGGCTCTCAACATGACCAAACATCATCGTCGCACTGGAGCGCATTCCCAAATCGTGGGCGATCCGCATAACTTCCAGCCATTGGTCGGATTTGCATTTGAGAGGGGCAATCCGGTCTCTCACGGCATCCACAAGAATCTCACCCCCACCACCGGGGATCGAGCCAAGGCCCGCCGACCGGAATTTTTCAATGACTTCCCGCAAGGGCATTCCAAAGACTTCGGAGAAATGATTGAACTCAGGGGGGCTGAAGCCATGGATATTGATCTGAGGATATTTCTCACGGATGTGGGAAAGCATCGTGAGGTAAAAGTCGATGCCGAGTTTTGGATGATGGCCTCCCTGAAGCAAAACCTGCACTCCCCCCTCCGCGGCGAGTTCATCGAGTTTTTGGTCAATCTCCTCCAGGCTCAGCACATAGTGGTCATCATCTTTTTCCGTGCGGTAAAACGCACAGAATTTGCAATAAACATTACAAACATTGGTGTAGTTGATGTTGCGGTCCACAATGTAAGTGACAACCTCATTGCCTTTCCCGGAGTAGGCATCGGCCTTGGCAATTTCCCGTCTTCGATCGGCCAGGGCTCCCAATTCTTCAAGCGGCAGCTTGTGGAGACCCCGGGCATCGTCTTGCGAGATGCGTTCTCCATCTAAAATTCGATCAACGAGAGTGTCGGAAGTGGCAGATATCACGCCCGCACCATAATTCCATGTCGGCTCCAGGTCAACGGGTCAACGCAGCGAAGTGGCTGCCCCCGGGACCGCTGGTCCCGCGCCTGCGGCCGGCCTCCTCAACAACTTCCCTCACTGATCGCTCTCTGAATAGCCCCCGCCAATTCATCAATCGCGGCTTCCGAATGAGCCGACGAAAGTGTCACCCGCAACCTGGCCTGACCCCGCGCTACGGTAGGAAAACGGATGGCAGGAACGAGGAATCCCTGATCCCGGAGTCTGGCGGATGCCTGCATGGCCAGATCTTCTGGTCCTAAAATGATCGGGACAATGGGGGAGGGGGACAGGGGAAGTCCAAGATTTGTGCACAGTCGGTCCACGTTTTTGTGAAGAGGAGGGATGAGACCGCTGCATGTCTCTGAGTTGGAAAGCAACCCGACCGCAGCGCTGGCCGCTGCGGAAGCCGAAGGTGGCGGAGCCGTTGAAAAAACAAAACTCCGGGCCCGATTGACAAGAAATTCCCGGAGTGAGGCTGCGCCGCAGACATAAGCTCCTGAAGATCCCAAGGCTTTCCCCAAAGTGCCCATTTGCACCTCGATCCGGTGCACCACACCACAGGCATCAGCCAAGCCCCGCCCGCCTTCGCCCAGCACCCCCACGCCATGAGCTTCATCCAGCAGGAGCCAGGCCCCATACCGCTCTTTCAAGTCCACGATTTCTGAAAGATGCGCCAAATCCCCGTCCATGCTGTAAACGGATTCTGCAAGGATCAGCACCTTGCCCTGAGGACACGTCTTGTGAGCCCACGCCAATCGCGATTCAAGGGCCTTCATGTCATTGTGAGGAAACACCCTCAGGGTTGCCCCACTCAAGTGCGCCCCATCCACAAGGCAGGCATGACACAGCTTATCCAAAATGATGACATCTCCCTTTCCTGCCAAAGCAGGAATAACTCCCAACGCCGCCGCATAACCGGAGGAAAAGCTCAGCGCTGCCTCACAGCGTTTGAATCCGGCCAGGTCGGCTTCGAGGCGGAGGTGGGCTGGCAAGGTCCCGCAAATCAAACGGGAGGCCCCACTCCCTGCGCCGCCCTCGCTGATGGCCTCCCGGGCGGCTTGGCATACGGCCGGGTGATTGGCCAAACCGAGGTAATCGTTGGAGGAAAAGTTGTGAAGGGTTTTTCCACCCGATTCGACAATCGTTCCCTGCGCTGGGCCGATCATTGCCGGCTTTCGAAGCAGCCCGGCCTCCGTGATTTGTCGAAGCTGCGTGTGGAGGAAGTCCTCGAAGGAACTCATCGGCGCAGAAGAGCCTTCATCTCCCGAACCGCCGCATCAAGTCCAACTGTCACTGCACGTGAGATGATGCTGTGACCAATGTTTAATTCCACAAGATGCGGCAATTCAAACATGGCCCGCACATTCTGGTAGTTCAAACCATGACCCGCATTCACTGCCAATCCCAGAGCATGGGCATGGGCGGAACCGCGGATCAGTCGGGTCAATTCGTGATCTTTCTCAGCCCCCGCCGCATTGGCAAAGGCCCCCGTATGCAACTCCACAAACTCAGCTCCCAATTTGGCCGAAGCAGCGATCTGATGGTCCTCCGGATCAATAAAAAGACTAACCCGGATCCCTGCCTCTTGCAGGGTTGCCACGGTGGGTTTCAGAGCCTCAAACTGACCGGTCACGTCCAGCCCGCCCTCGGTGCTGACCTCTTCCCGGCTCTCCGGCACAAGGCACACGTCTTCGGGTTTCACAGCGAGCACAATCTGCAAAATCTCAGGCGTGTTTCCCAATTCCAGATTCAACTTGGTGCGAACCACCTGCTTGATCGCCACGATGTCAGCATCCTGAATATGACGGCGATCCATCCGCAGATGAGCGGTGATTCCCTCCGCGCCCGCACCCTCCGCAATTTCTGCGGCTTCTTTGGGTGATGGTTCGGCGTTTGACGAGTCAGGCATTTCCCGATAGCGGGCCTGACGCAGCGTAGCCACATGATCGATATTCACGCCAAGGGCGATGGGAGGAAGGGCGGTCATCGTTGAAATAATCTGTGCAATCGCAGCCCACTCACCAACACAAATAACAAACCCAGTCCGACAAAGAGCACATAAAACGGCCTCAATGCAGGGCCCATCCAGCTGCCCTGATGGATCGACATCAAAAGGCGCTGGGTTGGTTCAGGGAAATTCAAAAAGGCTGCTCCAAAGTGAAACCCGATCCCCGTGATCGCCGAGGCCGCCAGCGGCAGCATCAGGACCAGACCCAGAATGCGGTGGATGAGACGGGGTTTGTTTTTTGTTTGAGAGGCCAGGGCCATCCTCAGGCCGGAGGCAACCATCACCAGCAGTCCAAGGCCGATGATGAGAACATAGAAAGCAGAGAGCCAGTGCCCCATCCATCCTCCGCTATGAATGTTCAAAATGAAGGTGCCTGTTGGTTTTTCCATCCCGAACCATGAGCGACCAACCCGGTAAACGATGCCCGTGGCGAGGCTGACAAACAAGGGAACGGCAATCCAAAGGGCAAGCGAGCGGTGGAGGTTGCGAGGGGTTGGTTTCATGGATTGGGGGAGTTTTCTTCAAGCCACGCAATCGCTTTCAAATAACTCTGACGTTCAAGGTAGTGCTGAAGGTTGGGATCAATATCCGGCGGAAGGTCCGCGACGATCGCATCCAAATGAGACGCCGCGGCCTTGATGGCGTCCAAGTGCGCGGCGGGGTCCCGCTCTCTCAGGGCATGGTCAGCAACAATATCCACCCGCTGACGCAGGGCGGCGTGGAGGTTTTGGAATAAGGTCACAAGTGGACAATCTTCGAGAACGGTTGTTGTGGCAAGTGGGCAGTTTGTCTCGTTAAAGCTGAGGAGCAGTTCCCAAGCACATTGGGATGATCTGCTTGCAAAGGAGCCTCTTGCATCAGGAGAGAGAAGTCGGCGGGCCAGGCTTGACCAGCCGAGACCTCGGCGAAGGAGGAGACTGCCGCGCCCTACCCGGGAGTGAAGTGCTGAGGGCCCTATATTGGTAGGGATGGCGGTCCCTCGCTGTCCGACGCATGGGTTCCTATGAGTCTCGAGCTGCCTTATCCAATTCAAAGATTGAATCCTCACCTTCTACTCTGACTCCGACCGTATTTTTCGATAAAAGGGGTTGCTTCATTCGGGAAAATGGTTGTCACTTCTTGGACTCGCCGGTTCATGGAAGTTCCCGTTTTCACATTCAGTTTGCCTGATTTCTCCTATGCGTTTTTGAGCGTGTTGTTGGAGGGGATGCCGTTCATTTTGGTAGGCACGATTATCTCCGGCCTGCTGGACCAGTTCCTTCCTTCGAAGGTCATGCTGCGTTACCTGCCAAAGAATCCGTTTTTGGGGGCCTGCACGGCAGCGGGCATGGGACTGATTTTTCCCATGTGCGAATGCGGCGTGGTGCCCGTGATCCGGCGGCTGATCCACAAGGGACTTCCGGTTTCCAATGCGGTGGCCTACATGCTGGCCGCCCCCGTGGTGAATCCCATCGTGATTCTGAGTACTTACGCGGCGTTCCGGGGTCAGGGAGCTCTCGAGATGTCGAGTCTGCGCGTCGCCGTGGCGTTTGTGGTCGCTGTGTTGGTTGCCATGGCGGTCCATAACCTTCCCCTCAGACGCGTGCTTCAGCCGCGGATTCTTGAATCTGTGGAGGGTCTCCCGGAGGAGGAGCACCACCATCATCACCACCACCACCCGGCCGGACTTTTCAGCAGACTTCGCGCCGCTTTGCATGTGGCTGTTTCGGATTTTCTGGATGTGATGGTTTATTTTGTTCTTGGCGTGGGGGTCTCCGCAGCGATCAGCACGGCCTTGAATCAAGAGGTCCTTCTGCCCCTCGCGCTCAATGATTGGCTGGCCACAGCATCAATGATGCTGCTCGCGTTTGTGCTTTCGCTGTGCAGCACCTCGGATGCGTTTATTGCAGCCACGTTTGTCGCGTTTCCTGCCGTCGCGAAGTTAGCGTTTCTGGTTTTTGGCCCGATGCTCGATCTGAAGCTGGTCTTTATCTACAGCTCGGTGTTCACAAAACGCTTTATCCTCGGTCTGGCAGTTGGTCTTTTTGTTCTGATTGGGTTAATCTGTGTGAGGCTTTCTGTGATTGGCTTATGACACTGTCCGCACGAAGATATTTTCAAGGTGCCTCTCTGGCTGTTTGGGGAGTCGTGGCCCTCGCGTTTTATTTCTCAGGCCGGGTCTCCTCTTACATCCATCCGGATTTCCATGTGTGGACGGTCTTCTCCGGAGTCGTACTGGTTCTGATGGCCGCAGGCACGGTGTTCCTACCCGTGGAGGGGGAATGTTGCGATGACGATTGCGGTGCGGCCCATGGCCCGAAATCCGCTTGGGGCCTCGTGTTCACCACTGCCCTGCTGACCATTCCCCTCTTGGGAGCCGTCATGATTTCGCCGAGTCAATTCGGAGCGGTTGCCGTCATGAATCGCGGGCTCGCTGACAGTATCACCGACCTTCCAGGCTACGTCCCCTTCTCCGAGCCACCTCTCCCCACCGAGGACGGCTCGGTCGGGCCTTCCGGGCCAGGGGCGGATTTTGGATCCTATCTCACCAAAAGCGCTGACGGAAAAATCGTGGCCTCCACGATGGACCTCCTCTACGCCGCCAACGAACCAGGGATCCGACAGGACTTTGAAAACCAGGACATCGAAGTCATCGGCCAGTTTTTTCCTGCCAGAAAAAATAACCCCACCGGTGACCGGTTCTCACTGGTTCGAATGTTTGTGATGTGCTGCGCCGCTGATGCCCGCCCCGTCTCCATCACCGTCCGCGCCACCCAACCGGAAACCTTCCCCGACATGAGCTGGGTCAAAGTGACCGGCAAAGCAACCTTCCCAACCGAAGGCGGAAGAACAGTTCCCGTCATCGTGGCTGAGACCGTGGTTCCCACAGAGGCTCCGTCTGAGACGTTTGTGTATTGAGGGCATTTACGGATTTTCTTGAACAATCGCCGCTACGAAGCCTAGAAAACGGTCATGAGACCCCATGAGCGCTGTCTGCCTTTCGGTGCGGCTTTAGCAGGTATTATGCCGCACGCGGCATATCTCCTACAAATGCCACGCGCGGCTCAATAACACTGTTCGGAGAAGAAAAAGTGCCAGTTTCACTTAACAACGTAGTCCCTTGGGGGAGGTCGCTCGATGAGTATCGGTTGATGTTCTCCCTGACGGACGCCGACCTTCAGAAAAGGATCATCGGGTGCGGCGACGGCCCCGCCAGCTTCAATGCTGAGATGGCTGAACTTGGTAAATCAGTGGTCTCCTTCGATCCGATATATTGCTTTTCTTGCGAAGAAATCCGATCCCGCTTCGAAGACAGCGTTGATTCGGTAATAGGCCAGGTGCGAGCAAGCCCGGAATCTTGGACTTGGAAGTATCATCGTAACCCAGAGCATCTTCTCCAAAATCGGCGAAAAGCTCTCGGCCTTTTCCTCAACGACTTTGAAAAGGGTAAGTCAGAAGCCAGATATGAGTGGGGAGAATTTCCCGTAGTAAAATATGCTGATCAACAGTTTGACCTAGCTGTTTGTTCTCATTTCCTGTTTTTGTATTCAGCGCATTTTTCTTACGAATTCCATCTTTCCGCCGTACTTGAAATGTGCAGGATCGCGAACGATGTGCGAATCTTTCCCATACTTACTTTAATGCAGGATAAGTCTCCTTACTTAGTTCCTATTATCGAATTCCTAAGAAATACTGGAATCACTGCAGAAGTCAGAGCCGTGGACTACGAGCTACAACGGAATGGGAATCAAGCACTCTTCATAAAGATCCCCGAACAAGACGGTGGTGGCAACGTCGCTACGCGCCGTGCCACACCTCGACGTTCGCGAAGAATATGTGCTGTCAACTGTTGAAGTCATTCGCCGTGTTCGTTGTTTCTGCGGTGTTGGGATGTGCCTTCGGCTTTTTCTTCCTCTATCGCCAGGGCGTTCAGCTGATCGACGGCCGCGATGCTATCCAATTTGAGTTTTTGGAAGCATGTCGCTACGGCGATATCAACGAGATGGAGAGGTTGATTCAGTCTGGTGCATCCGTGAGCCGATTTGCAGAGAACGGATACATGGAGCTATCGGGCCCACCCATATTGGAGGCCGCAGAGAATGCACGCCCTGAAGCAGTGCAGTGGTTGCTGGACCGAGGGGCCACCTGGGATGTATTTGTGGCAGATGGCTGGACGCCGCTTGGATCTGCCGAGGTTAAGAAGCGGGATGCGGAGAAAACGATTGAGATCCTGCGCGCTGCGGGAGCAAAACACCGAAATGAAAAATAAATGCGAACAGGCGCATCCAACTAATCCCTGCCCGCTGGCACGTGACGAGGGACGTTGGCCCAAGAAAAACAAGATGCAAGCATATGAAGATGATTCTAGGCTGGCGCTCGATCTTCGACATTGTGCCAAGCCAGTTTATCAGGGCCGTGAAAGCACGTGCCTGTCAATCTATGGCACAAGTCCCGAGAACTCCTCGGGTACGAAATTGTGCTTCATGCGATATTCGCAAATTGCCAAGGGGGGGCATTCTGGTCCTTTCGTTTGGGCTACAGTCTGCATCACGGACTTGGACAGCGGCGATGTCACCGAACTCTCCGAAGCGGAAGTCACCAACCACAACGGGGCGACGACAATCTGGGTGGATAACCGTCTACTTGCATTCCAGAAACGCTATCTGAACAAGTTCGAGGTTTACGATACGCAGAGCGGGAAGCTTGTTCATCAAGGGCGTGGCGAAATCGGTCACCGATGCACCAGGGGGGTTGTACCGTATACGGTATGTAACCGCCGGTTCTTGTATGATCCGCATGCGGCAGTGGTGGCTGACCACGACGAAGGCATTTTCACGCTGGATCCGCATACGGGTGAACATACACAAATCATCTCCCTTCCCGAGATACTCAAGGCGATCCGGGATCGACACCCGGACCTTTCCACGTACAACGGCGGCATTCTGCACATCGATCCTTCCCCTTCCGGTGACAGGTTTCTTTTCGACTACCGCTGTGAAGCGGTCGACGGGCAGCGCGGAGGCAAGTACCAGGGATACGTCAACGCAGACGGTACCGACTGCCGCATACTTCCCGTGCGTTGCGGACATACCCTCTGGTTCGACAACGACTCGTATTACGGCCCCCATGACGGGATTACCGCCCGATATGACCTTCAGGGAGAGAGAATCGAAGTGCTCGGAGGCGTGTCCTGCCACACGGGCATAACCCCGGACGGTATGTACTACGGGGGCGACCGCGGCGGCTACCGAAAAAGCGAAGACGGAAAGACGAGGGTCTACGTCTTCAAGCGAGGTCAAATGGAACCGGTCGCGCTTATCGGCGAATGGGATTTCTGGCATGTGACCTGGGGTTGGGTTGCTCATGCAAATCCAGCCTTCTCCTGTGATGGTAAGCGATTCTACTTCACACGCGCAACCGGCGAAGATCGATTTGAAGCATGCAGCTTTGATATGGAAGTCATCACTTCGAACAAAGAGTGAGATGGCCAACACGACGGATCCACGCGACGGCTTGCAGCCTCGTGTGATCCGCAGCGTTCAATAAACGTCGGTGCATCGAGTGTGAAGCAAGGAGGAGCAATGAATTATGAAAGCGGAGGATCTCGATAGAGTCCTTGATGAGGGCAAGGAGGACATTGTGCCTTACCTCGACATGACTGCGCTTCGGCGTCCCAACTTGGATCAGCAGAGGGTTAATATGGATTTGCCGATGCAGATACGCTCGTTGGCACACCTTCCGGCACCCGCTCCGGGGTGCATCTGCTCTCGCCGAATACCGGTGGTTAAAACCACCGGCTAATATCTGATGTCCCTCCGGGACTGATGACGCCGGTCCGATTTGGCCACAACATCAGGCCCAACCTTCGCGAGAGCTCCCCAGGCACTGGTTGACCGGTTTCATGCATTCCTGAGGGCACGTGGAAAACCCCTGCTGAAGAGGAAAACGGTGTGAGGCCGATCAGCCGCGTTTTTGGGTCATCATGAACTCGTTGCCATCGGGGTCCATGCACATAGCGAGATGGAGCGGGTCCTCTGGGGTGTCCTCGGGTTCACGAGTGAGACTTCCCCCGCAGGCTTTGAGTCGGTTGATTCCTTCCCGGAGATCATCGACTTGGAAGGTCATGCCAGTCCATGTTCGTTCGCCTTCTCCGCCGCCATGGATACCTATGGTGGCCCCCGCGATCACCACTTCGCTCCAAACTTCCGACTCTCTTGTCACGTCCCCGGAAAAAAGATCGCGATAAAAATGAACACAGCGCTGCCAATCAGCGGCCCAGAGGGAATATTTGACTTTGATCACTTGCATAGAAATAACGTTACCAGCGTTGAGCGGAAGTGTCAGGGTTTAACTCGAGGGGGCTTTGTCTTTCGGGTGTGATTCAAAGCGGGTGAGGTTGGCTGTCACTTTCCAGGGAGAAAGCGAACTTGCGTAAAGCAAAAAGTGGGCGGGCAGGAGACTGCCAGCCCTACCCAAAGAAGGAAGGGCTGGCGCTAGCGCGAAGAGCCCCTTTGGTGGTGGGGCTGGGAGGTCTTTTGAGCGCCCACTTGTCTCTTGTGAAGTTGGCTCATGCGACATAGGATTGTTTCACAATGAGTGCTGAATTCTCCTACGATTTTGTTGTGGTTGGAGGGGGCAGTGCGGGTTACGCGGCGGCGAGGACAGCGGCCGCTTTGGGTTTGAAAGTGGCTGTGATTGAAGGCGGGGGCGAAGTGGGAGGCCTCTGTATTTTGCGCGGGTGTATGCCGAGCAAGACGCTCATTGAAAGCGCCAACCGGATCCTTGCGGCTAAGGAGGGGGAAGAATTTGGCGTGCGGACATCCGGGGTTGAAGCCGACCTGGCGACAATCATTGCTCGGAAGAGGACGCTTATTGGCGGTTTTGCAGACTACCGGCGGGAACAGCTTGAAAGCGGTGGATTCGACTTTTTCCGGGGGCTGGCGTCCTTTCTGGATAGCAATCAGGTGGATGTGCAGTTGCTGGCAGGCGGAAACATCGTGATCGAGTCCTCGTATTTTCTGATTGCCACCGGCTCGAAAAGTTTTAACCCCGATGTGCCGGGATTGGATGACGCTGGCACTCTGACCAGTGACGACATCCTGGATGCCAAGGTCTTGCCTTCGTCCGTGATTGTCCTTGGTGCCGGGCCTGTGTCTCTGGAGATGGCGCATTACATGCATGCCATGGGCGTGCGGGTGACCATCATTCAACGCAGTCCTCATTTTTTGAGGGGTGTGGATGAAGATGTGGCGGACACCGTGGAGCTTGCGTTCAGGGAGCGGGGGATGGAAATTTTTACGGAGACCAAATTGTTGCGGGTTGCGAGAGCGGGTGCTGGTTATCGGGTGGATTTTGAGCACAAAGGTCAGCTGGTCGAAACGGGAGCCGCTGCCGTGTTTAACGGTCTGGGGCGGACCCCGAACCTTGGGTCACTGGGGCTTGAGAACGCCGGCGTCGAACTCAGTTCCAAAGCAATCAAAGTTTCCCTGAGTCAGCAATCAAGCGCACCGAATATCTTTGCGGCGGGAGACTGCTGCGGGCCGTATGAGGTCGTGCACATCGCGATCCAACAAGGGGAACTCGCCGCCCGCAATGCGGCCAGGTTGCTCCGTGGGGAACCCGCGTCAGAAAGCATCGACTACCGGCTCAAACTTTATGCGGTTTTCACCGAGCCGCAAATCGGGGTGGTGGGTCTTTCGGAAACGGAAGCAAAAAAATTGGCCATTCCTTACAAAGTGGCCACTTATCCCTTTGATGATCACGGAAAATCGGTGGTGATGGGTGCCACCAGAGGATTCGTGAAGCTCCTGGCAAGCCCCGACACCGGCGAGATTCTTGGAGGTGCGGTTGTTGGGCCGCACGCATCTGACCTCATCCATGAAGTGGTGGTCGCGATGGCCTTTCGCTCCACGGCTGCCCAATTCGCGGCGATCCCCCATTATCATCCCACGCTCAGCGAGATCTGGACCTATCCGGCGGAGGAACTAGCGGGTTAGTCTGGAATTTTTCCGAGGACCTTCAAACCGGGGATGTCGTAAAAATGGGCATCCCGCGAAACCAAGGTGGCACCAACGCGAAGGCAGCTGCAGGCAATGGCAAGGTCGGTGACCGGGAGCCACTTGCCAAGGCGACCAAGATCCCAGCCCAGTTGGGCCACTTGACGCCATAGTTTTGCATCCGTGGGAACTTCGGGAATGATATCAAAAAAGTTCTCAAGACCTTCGCGAGCTGCGGGCCGTTTTACCCCGCGCAAAACTTCTGCCCGAATGATTCCGCAATTATAGAGTCTGGCTGAACGGAGGTGAGGAATGAGGGATTGCCGCACATCAACGGCCGCTCTCAGGAGATCAATGTAGGTTGAGGAATCAACCATCAGGTTCGTCATTGCTTGTATTGTGACGACTCGTGGCGGATTCGGATGACATCGTAGTCAGGCTCAACAGCATCCTTCAAAAACGCCGCATCCCACGGAGTCTCCGCCACCCGGTTGATGGCTGCAATCCGTCCTGCCTCCGTCAAAGCCCAGTCAACGGCCTCTTTCCTCGTCTTTAGCCCGGTCAAAACCATGAGATGCTCCAATTTGTTCTCATCAATTTCTATGGTGGTCTTCATATGGGCATAAATACGGCCATACAATTATGATGTCAACGCGACGCCGGTACAGGAGTCGTAAGTTCCAAAAAAGCCGGAAGGACCAGATTCTTTGCAACAACTCATAAAAATGTTGCACAAACCAAAAGTGAGTGCATGGTGAAAAATAGCGCGTCTGGAATCACCGCCATGAACCCCCCTTCTTTTGCCCCTCATGTCATGTCCCTTATGGCTGTCTTGATAACATCAGTTCCGTGTCTTGCGGTTCTGGATGAAAACACCAATCAGCAAAGTGATGTGTGGGAGATGCTGACAAGTTCCCGGGGGTTATTGCCAAATGATGATGCGGACGGGGATGGCTTCTCCAACCAGCAGGAGAGTGTGGCAGGGACACATCCGCGCAGTTCGAGCAGTTTTCCAAATCAAACTATCGAGGTGGGCGCTGGCAATGCGGCGCACATTCAGTGGCCATCCCTCCCCGGGAAGCTGTATCACTTGGAATTTGCCGATTCGATGGCGGGCGGTGTGATTCCCTGGCAAGTGGTTCACACGGCCTCAGGGGAGGATGGGATCGATGAGGCGTTTCATGCGTTTGGAACGTCGGGCGACGCGTTTTATCGGGTGCGGGTGTTGGATGTGGACACGGACGAGGATGGGGTCTCGGACTGGGAAGAGCTCTCCACCGGGTTTGATCCCACCACGGCGGCAACCGGACGGTTTTCGTGGTTGGCGACCTCTGGTGTTCCCAGCCGATCGGCCGATTACAACCGGATCAAGGCCGGCCTGACTGCAACCAACCTGGTTTCTGCGGTTGTTGTGGATGCGGAGACAAATGTGGATTGGCCGGATCCTGCGGTCATTTCCATTCGCCGCACGGGAGGGTTGGGGGCATTGACCGTGCCTGTTGTGGTGGGTGGCACGGCGGTGAGGGGAGTTGACTATGATTCGTCGGTCGGTTCCACGGTGACCATTCCTGCGGGTGTTCGCGAGGTGCCTGTGGCCTTTATCCCTCGCGGCACATCAACCATCACGAGCCCAAAAACGATCACTCTCACCCTTCAAACTTCAAGCGGATATTCCCTGGTTTCGCCAACAAACGGAACGGTCACGTTGCGGGAACGGGCGTCGAATGGCCGGCCCTCAGCCAAAGCGGCTGCCCGGTTTTTGGTTCAAGCGGCTTTTGGCCCTGACACCGCGGAGATTGCGAGGGTTCAGTCGATGGGGTTTGAGGCGTGGATCAATGATCAGTTCACCCGTCCCATCGGAAGCCATCAACCTGACATGGAGGCCCTCGATGCTCAAATCCGGGCCGATAATCCCGATGGCCGGGCCTGGTCCGATGACTATGCGGTGCCATGGTGGAATCAGGCGATGAAACCGGGCCTGACGGCGGATCCTCTGCGTCAGAGAGTCGCTTTCGCGCTAAGCCAGATCCTTGTGATTTCCGACCGGGTGGATGCCATCGGGTCTTATCCCGCCGCGATGGCCAATTATTATGACATGCTTTTGCGGAATGCGTTCGGGAACTACCAGACGCTTCTTTATGAAACCACCATGCATCCCTGCATGGGGGCGTATTTGAGTCATTTGCGGAATGCGCGGGAAGACCCGGCTCAGAATCTTTTCCCTGATGAAAATTATGCCCGCGAAGTGATGCAGCTTTTTTCCATCGGGCTTTGGCAATTGAACCCTGATGGCACGCAGCAGGTCGATGGGGGAGGGCGTCCCATTCCCTCCTACACCAATGACGACATCCGCAACTTTGCCAAAGTGTTCACGGGACTGGCTTTGAAAAAGCGTGGAGGAAGCACAGCTCCTGATGTCAGGACGGCAGATTGGTTTTATTGGACTGACAATGAGACCTATGAGGGAACCATGGAAATGTGGGACATGGAGAGTTGGGTTTACCGATCGGATCGTTCATGGATCACCACGCCGGAGTATTATCATGACCGGACTGCGAAGCCGTTACTGAATGGAACTGTTCTGCCACCCAATCAGCGCGGTCTCAAAGACATTCAGGATGCGATTGCAAATCTGGTGGCGCATCCTAATAGCGGTCCCTTTATTTCACGGTTGTTGATTCAGCGATTTGTGACTTCGAATCCGAGTCCGGCTTACCTCGGGCGTGTGGCGTCCGTTTTTACAGCCAACAAATCCAACCCCCAGCAAATGCGTGAGGTCATGAAGGCCATTTTGCTGGATCCCGAGGCCCGCGATCCGGCAAGCCTTGCTGACGAAACTCATGGGAAACAGCGTGAACCCTATTTGCGGATTGCAAACCTCATGAAGGCTTTCGGGGCGAGCGCTGCGAGTGGTAAATTTGAACTCCGCTACCTCGATTATCCCACCGCCCAGCGACCGCTCCACTCGCCAAGTGTTTTTAACTTTTACCTCCCTGATTATCAACCGCCCGGCGAGATGGCCGCCCAAGGGCTTTACGGGCCAGAGTTTCAAATCACGACCGATATCACCGCCATCTCCAACCCGAACTATGTGATGTCATCGGTCACAGGATGGAGGGAGTGGGTCAACGGCAGCCACACCCCCACATACAATGGGGGGGACTTTAATATTTGGGGCAGTTATTATGATGAGGGAGACCCCCGGCGGGGAACCGATTTGGTCCGTCCGAATTACACGGCGGAGCTTGCGTTGGCGTCCGATCCTTCGGCCTTGCTCCGCCGGTTGGATCTGCTGATGACTTATGGAGGCCTGTCCGCGATGAATCACCAAATCATTAGAGAAGCCCTCGAGCGGATCACTCCATCAACCCACAGCCCGCAAGGATACCCGAATGATTATCTCCGCACACGGGTCGAGACCGCCATCTATCTCATCTCGATTTCGCCGGAGTTCTGCATTCTTAAATAACATCATGACCACACAACCTCAGGGCCTCACGCGTCGCAAGTTCCTTGGTCAGGCAAGCTGTGCCGCCGTGGGCAGCATTGCGCTGCTTAATACGCTTCTTAATTTGAGGCTGATGAGTTCGGCTGCGGCGCAAGGAGTTGGCGGTTCCTACAAAGCCCTGGTTTGTTTGTTCCTCTCCGGTGGAAATGATTCCTTCAACATGCTGGTTCCAAGCGATCCGGATCATTATTTGGATTATCAGCTGATTCGCGGGGGGCTCCACAATGCCACCACCGAATCCGGAGGACTGGCCCTGCCCAATGTGGGTCAGACCGACGGACTTCTCCCGCTCACCCCGCTGGGTAACCTTGGCGGACGGCAGTTTGGTGTGCATCCGGCCATGGGCAGGTTGCAGCAGCTTTTTGAAAGCGGGCATGCGGCGTTTGTTTCCAATGTGGGGTCCCTGATTCAGCCTGGAATGACGCGGGCCATGCATGATGCCGGCGTCAATGTTCCCTTTGGCCTTTATTCGCATGCCGACCAGATCGAGCAATGGCAGACCGCGTTTCCGGAAGGCCGGACCACGATCGGTTGGGCGGGTCGTGCCGCAGACCTGCTGCAGTCCATGAATGCGGCGAACGGTCTCTCCATGAATATTTCGCTTGGAGGCACCAATCTCTGGCAGGCGGGAAACAGCGTCTTTCAGTATGGGCTCAATCCTGGCGGGGTCAGTTCCTTGGACGGATATGATGTCGATTGGGATCAGGAGGCATGGGGCCTGAGCCCGATCCGCGGCGCGGCTGTGGACAGCCAGTTGGGTATGGATTATCAGAACCTGCTCGAAAAAACTTTTGCCAATAAAACGCGCAATGCGATTGAGGCCTATCAGGTTTTTCAAGAAGCCACGAGCCTCCCTCTTCCGGAAGGGATTGCTTTTCCCAACACGCAGATTGGAAACAGTTTTCGCATGGTGGCACGTACGATCGCCGGGCGCTCGGTCCTCGGGGCCCAGCGGCAAACATTTTTCGTTCAACTTGGCGGGTGGGATCATCACGATGAAGTGATCGACAACCAGCAGGTCATGTTAGGACAGATCAGCGATGCGGTGGGGTCATTTTACGAGGCTCTGACGGCTATGGGACTGCGCGACCAGGTGGCAACGTTTTCGGCATCCGACTTTGGAAGAACCCTCACGTCGAATGGCCGCGGGTCAGACCATGCCTGGGGAGGAAACCATTTTGTGGTGGGCGGCGGCGTGCAAGGACGGCGCATCTTTGGCCAATATCCGGAACTTTATGCTGAAAACCCGCTCGACACCGGACGGGGACGGCTGATTCCCACCACGTCCGTGGACCAATTTTTTGCGGAACTTGCCCTCTGGTTTGGAGTCGCGAAATCGAGCCTCCCATTGGTCATTCCCAACATTTCGAGGTTTTATAACACGTCCTCCCCGGCGACTCCGCTAGGGATGTTCTTAGCATAAAACACTATGAGGCGTTTATTGCTCGCCGCGGTTCTGGTTGTGATTGTGGGAGTCATTGGAATTTTTCTGTACGCTCCCAATCAACGCCTCACTCCTCGTGCTCCGAACCCGCCACCCGCCACTTTTCACCCGCCACCGCCAATCCCTGCTTCCCCGGACTCCTCTATACCCTTGGCTTCGCTGGCCGATCCGTCCATTCCCCCCGAAAAACGCGTGCGGCGTGTCTACGAAATGCTTCAAAACTTCACCATGGCCGTCAAATCCCGTAGCCGGGTTCCGTTAAGCTCCAATCTCGAAATCACGCACGCCCTCACGGGCGGAAATAAGCTGGGGGCTGTTTTTCTGCCGCCCGATCATCCCGCCATCAGTACCAGTGGTGAACTTCTCGATCCCTGGGAAACTCCTTACTTCTTTCACGCTCTGGCAGCAGATTCCTGGGAGGTCGTCTCGGCAGGACCGGACCGCGTTCGATTTAATGATGATGATCTGATTTATCCTCCCGCCAGGAGTCCGAATTCACTGGGTGCCACCTCACGACCTTGAAACCGTTGATAACTCCGGATGAATTAGTGGGTAAGCACCGCTTTACCGATGAACACCTCATCCTTTCTTTCCTCTTTCATGACATGCCATATGGAGTTCTCTTGACTTGGGGGCCGTCTCTGAAAAAATTCAAAGTTAGCATATTTGTATCGAAACCTTAAGAAAAATACCCCCAACCCGCTGAATCCCATGAAAAGAAAATGTTTGATTTTCAGAATATCTGTTTCAGCTTCCGTCTTGGTTTTTGCGCTCTTTTTACTATTTGGCAACGCGGCGAATGGGAAGCAATCGCCAGATCCCTCATTCCAACAAAACCGTCCCGGGAGTAACGCAGACCTGCAAGACACTGCAGGGCTAGAAAGGAAACTCCAGGATTCCGTGATTTCGCTCAATGTTCAGGATGTGAGTGCAAGTGAAATACTCAAAATGATCTCCAAGCTTAGTGGGGTCCCAATTCAGGTTAAATCTCCCCTAAACAGCGACCAGAAATTGACCTTGGCTTTGCAGGATGCTCCCGTCCTCGACGCCCTTAAAATGGTTGCTGGCATGGCGGACCTGGAATATGCCCTTGTTGCCGACGGTATTGAAGTCTCGCAAAAATAGTGGCTTGGTGATGAAGTCCCACCCGGACGTTCTTTCCAAGCGCGGGGGTTTCCCAGGAGCAGGTCAATTCACATAAGGACGATTCATCGCTCTTTTTTTGTGCAGTGAAGCAGGCTCACCCAATAATCCCCTAAGCCGGGTGGCCGACATTATGCGGCGCACTCTGTTTTGAAATCAAAGAGGAGCCAGTGTGACAGCACCTTTGTCCGGCACAGTATCCACCAAGGCGAAGGAGGCCCCGTCATGCTCAACAATTTTTGACTCCACAGGTTTCCCCTCCTGAGTGGCCGCGAGACCTTTCCATCCCGAGGGAAGGCGGACTTTCACGGTGAGAGGATAATTAAACACGGAATCGTCCATGCGGTCCGTCAACTCAAAGGCAATTTTGTTCGGCGTGTTTTCGGTGACCGTCAGGGTTCCCGTATCCCTTTGCTGACCATATCGCGCGACGTCTCCAAACAGCCCGATCCACAGTTTGTCCCTGTGTTGATCAAAGAATGCAAAAAACGGTTCTTGAGGTTCTTTGTCTTTCACGAAGTGATGCACAATCACCGCCCAGCCCCTGTAGTTGTTTCCCGGCACAAAAAGCGAATTCAAATCCGCCCAAGGGGCTGTTGCTCCGTCAAGCTTGGGACCGGTCATTCCATTGATGGCGAGATAGTCGGTCGTGTTGGCAGCATTTGGCTTCCCGGCCCCTCCCCGCACCGCATTGTAATACTTTGCGGCGAGGGCACGATCATTGAGGCCTTTGTTGGGGCCTCCCGGGATTGCCAGAAAGCGGACTTTGTGGCCCGGGATTTTTTCTTCGATCTGCTTGATGGACTCCGCGTATTCCCACTCGATTCCCTGCCATCCGGGCGCATCCACGTGAAGGTGCATCACCGTGTGTGACTCCAAGGCATGGCCGTTCGGCAGCACACCCGCCCAATCCTCCCACTTGCGGTTAAAAGCATTGCTCCCACTGATCCGCTCGGTGATCAAAAACCATGTGACCGGAATGCTGTGCTTCTGAGCTTTCTCCACCCACCACTCCAAGTCCGGTCCGGGATTATCATCCACCGTCACGCTGAGAGCTGCCAGCTGGTCATCCTTCCACAAACAGATCGAAGCCTCCCCGGGCTGCGCCGGCCAGACTTTGTCCGTAATCACGAACCGTGCCTTGGGTTTCTCCTCATCCAGATTTTTTAACTGCTCCTTCGCGGAGTGGGCCGGGAGGGACATGGCTGCCAGAAGGAAAATCGGGAGGAATGATCTCATAGGTAAGCAACGTAAATCATATATGTGATAATTCAATTCAAAAGGGCTACAAGCTGGCGCAAGCGCGAAGCGCTTGTGTGATGGTAGGGATGGCGGTCCCTCGCCGTCCGTTGCATGAAGAGGAATAAGTGGGCGGTCAAGGGACTGACTCGCCCTACCCTGGGATGGGCTTGCGCAATCGGAAGTGCCACTTGCTTGCCAGCCAGCTTTTTATCTCTTCTCGGCGATCCTCAGGTTTTGGCGGCGCCAGTCTCTGGGGGCCTGACCGAACTGGTGTTTGAAGCGTCGTGAGAAATGATAGGCATTGGAGAATCCGGTTTGATGGGCCACCTCGGCGAGCGTGAGGCCGGTCTCACCGAGGAGTTTTGCAGCGTTTCTGACGCGTGTTCTCCAAACCACCTCCATGGGTGTCAGTCGCAGGTGGTCCTTTGTGAGTTTGATCAGGTGACCGCGGCTGACGCCGGCCCGGTTGGCCAGCGAGGTGAGAGTGGTGTTCTCCGGTCCCAGGGATTCGACCGCCTTTTGGAAACGTCCGAGGGCCGGAGTCTTTAATGCGGGCCCCATGGTGGGAAGTCTTTCCTGCAAACTGGCGGCAAAAGCCCACAGGGTGGCGACCACCAGGGAGATGGTGGGGCGCTGATTGACCGGGTCAGCCCGGGTTGTCAATCCAAGCTTCAGGAGAGCCAGCGCGAGAGCTGGACAGTCCGACGGGTGGTGGGTCGCTGACGGGGGAAACGACATGCTGACAGGCAGATCGCCGGGAAGCAACTGGCACCAGCTGTGGCGGGTTTCCACCTGGCGGGAAAAGTGGAATTCCTCCAAGTGTCCCGGAGCCAGAAGGATGCCCATGCCTGGACCAAGATCCATGGAAACCCCGTCCACTTTGACGGTGGCCCGTCCTCGAAGCACCACCATGAGCTGATGGTTCGTTTGCAAACGGGGACCATGACGGCCTCCCTTCCGGTAGGTGACGATTCCAAAACCCGAAGTTCCACTGAAACGTTCTGTGCGATGATGAATTTCAGATATCTTTTTGGAATTTGCAGACATTTTCAAATCCGATTGATTGGCTATTTTCCTTAAGATGATCACCGCACGGGAATCCTCAAACAAAATAACAGATATGCTTCCATTTTCCAGTTGGGAAGGAGGCCGGCCCCCGGAGGGGTGGTTTTCCAGTCCGTTGGATGAGGCGGCCGGCACATTTTACAAAGAGCAGGGATTCCTTGTGTTGGATCGTGTGTTAAGTCATGACGAGGTGAACGCGATTTCTGATGAGGCGGCGAAGCTTTGTCGGAATGCGGATGGGTTGATTGATGGCATTGCTCCTGCTCCGCCTCATGTGACCGATGATGATGTGATGCAGAACACGCTCTGTATTCATTTTCCCCACAAGCTTTCGGGTTTGATGGCTGAGACGCTTTCCCATCCGCGCATTGTTCAAGCGCTGACGAGAACCATCGGGCCGAACGTGAAGTGCATGCAATCCATGTTGTTTTTCAAAGCGGCCGGGAAACCGGGGCAGGCCTGGCACCAGGACGAGGACTACATTCCGACGCGGGACCGGTCTTTGTTGGGGGCATGGATTGCGCTTGATGATGCCACCGTCGAGAACGGGTGTTTGTGGATCATTCCCGGTTCCCAGAAGCCGGGTATTTTATGGAAGCAGGAGTGGCATGGGGATCGCAGTTTTGATTGTGCGCTCGAATCCCGGGATTTTCCTTACACAGCAGCCGACGAAGTTCCTGTGGAAGTCAAGCGTGGCTCAGTGGTCCTGTTCAACGGGCACACACTTCATCGTTCCCTTCCCAATCGTGCAACAAGCGGATACCGGCGGGCGTTGGTGAATCATTACATGAGCGCGGAATCTTTTCTGCCATGGAGGTATGCTGATCAAACCTCGATGGCCATGCAGGATTACCGGGACATTGTGATGGTGGCCGGCAAGGATCCGTATGCTTGGAAAGGCACGGAGAACCTTGCCAAAGCGTTTGTGCGGGCCTCGGGAGATGGGGGTTGCGTGAGTTGGGTCACCAAACAACCGCTGCCGTATCAGGATGAAATCGCCTAGAGTTGTTTAATTCGGACTGGCTGCAGCATGGAGATTCAATAGACTCGTTGCTCCCGCAACTGGCCTGCCCCTAATTCTCCAACGCCCATGATGATCCGACCGAAATGTATTTTTCTTCTCATAATTTTGGGAGCCGCCCCCGCGTCCGCCCAGATCGAATCGGCCGTTGCCGCACATTCCGAACGATTTGTGAATGTCTCCCGCCAAATCTGGGATTGGGCGGAACTGGGATATAAGGAAACCCAAAGCTCTCAGCTCCTGGCCGATGAACTGCGAAAGTCCGGATTCACGGTCACAATGGGTGTTGCAGAGATTCCAACGGCCTTTGTGGCGGAATATGGCAAAGGTGGCCCGGTCATTGGACTGCTCGCAGAATATGACGCCCTCCCCCGGTCCAGCCAGAAAGCGGAGCCGGTCAAAGGAATGAACGGGAAGAATTGGAACGGCCATGCCTGTGGTCACAATCTGTTGGGGGCGGGGTCGGCCCTTGCGGCGGTTGCCATCAAAGAATGGCTGGAAAAAACAGGGACCCAGGGAACCGTGCGGCTGTATGGTTGTCCGGCAGAGGAGGGGGGAGGCGGAAAAAACTACATGGTCCGGGCCGGATTATTTTCTGATTGTGACCTTGTGCTGGCCTGGCATCCCTCGGACCGGACGTCCGCCAGCCTGGAAAGCAGCATGGCAAATATCTCTGCCAAAGTGCGATATCATGGTGTCGCCGCCCACGCCTCGAGGAGTCCCGAGTCCGGGCGTTCAGCCCTGGATGGTGTCATGATTGCCACTCACGCCATAGACCTTTTGCGCGAACATGTTCCCGATTCCACACGAATTCACTACGTGATCACCCAGGGCGGATCCGCTCCCAATATTGTTCCCGACTTTAGTGAGATCTATCTCTATGTGAGGTCACCGGATGCAGGGCTGCTGGGCGGGATCTGGGATCGGGTCAAATCCTGTGCCGAGGCGGGAGCCCTCGCGACGGGAACCCAGGCTGAAATTGAGGTCATCAACAGCAATTCCAACAAACTGCCCAACGATGCTTTGGCCGCATTGCTGGACAAACACCTGCGTGCTTTGGGAGGAATCAAATATTCTGCCGGGGAGAAAGAATTTGCCGAAAAACTGCAGAAAACCCTCCCGGAAGATTCTGAAGTGCCGGATCTCACCCTGGCTGAGGAAGTTCTTCCCATCAAGGAAGGCCATACCAAGGGATCCTCGGATGTTGGAGATGTCAGCTGGTCCGTGCCAACCACGGAGTTTACCACCGCAACCTGGGTTCCCGGTGTTCCGCTGCACAGTTGGCAATCAACCGCGTGCAGCGGGATGAGCATTGGAGACAAAGGCATGATTCTCGCCGCCAAAGCCATGGCCCTCTCGGCGGAAGATATCTACCGCAATCCCTCCCTTGTTCAAGAAGCTCAAGCCAGTTTTAAAAAACGCAATGCCGGCAAGGTCTTTCAATCCCACCTCCCCCAAGACGCCAAGCCGCCTTTGAACTACCGGAATTAATCCTTGGGGCCGGTCCGGGCCTGCTTCGTGGTGTGCCCGGAGCGGCTGAGAAAGCGTCCCCTGCAATCCTGCCCGGCGTAGTTTCCTTGATGAATAGATTCCCTGCCACCCGTCAAGAAGCGCTTCAAAGGCTTGATGAGTTTCTTGTCACGGCGCCGCGTTATACGGCGGAAAGGAATTATGTGGCCCCCGGTCATCCCAATGTGTCCCGGCTGTCTGCAGCGATCCGTCATCGTCTGATCACAGAGGAGGAGGTGGTGGGCATGGCGCTGGGGCGGCACTCGTTCCGATCGATTGAAAAGTGGCTGCAGGAAGTTCTTTGGCGCGGCTACTGGAAGGGGTGGCTTGAAGCGCGCCCGAAGGTTTGGGATCAGTATCGCGAGTCAGCACAGGATCTGAGCGCTCATTTGGACTCCACTCAGGCCGCCCGGTGCCGTGACATTGCGGAAGGGCGTTCGGGATCGGGAATCATGAACCACTTCGCACGCGAACTGGGAGAAACCGGTTATTTGCATAATCACGCACGGATGTGGTGGGCATCGTATTGGATCCATCACTGCGGGCTGCCATGGGAACTCGGGGCGGATCATTTCTTCCAGCATCTTCTGGATGCTGATCCGGCGAGCAACACGCTCAGCTGGCGTTGGGTCGCCGGTCTTCAGACACGCGGCAAGGCCTACGTCGCCACAAGTCAAAATATCCTCAAATTTTGTGCACCTGAGATTGTTGAGCAATCGGGCGGCGTCGGATTCGATGATGGGGTGGAATCCGCGGCGATCGCGGACGACAACTTCGGATCGGAAGCTATGACGGAACTTCCTCCCCTCCCGAACGGGATCCCTCACGAGCAGCGGCGTGTCGCTGTTTTGCTGCACGACGAGGACTTTTGCCTGGAAACCAGCCCGGCTGCCCGTCTCAGTCCCGCGATGGTCCTGCAATTTGAGCCGACGGCCAACTCTCCTCTCCCGGTCCCCCGTGCCGATTGGTTGGGAGAGGCGAGGGCAGATGCGGGCAAACGGGCCGGGGAGCATTTTCACGCCGGTGTGCACGTGTGCTGCTCCTGTGACGAAATTGCCAGCGCTTGCGCTGCGGACCGCATCGAACGGCTTGTGATGATGGAACCTTTTGTTGGCCCTCCTCATGATCATCTCCAAGATCTGCCGCGGGTGCTGTCGCATCAGGGTGTTGCCATTGTCCGGTTGCGACGGCAGTGGGACACCAGGCTGATGCCGCATGCCAGCCGGGGCTTTTTTCCTTTTTGGAACAAAGTCGGGCGACTTCTCGAAAAATCCGGTGTGGAAGAATTGTCATGAAAGGCGTGGCCAAAACAAATTTACCGGAGAAGCTCTGTGCGGCTTGCGGTCGCAGCTTCCGCTGGCGCAAGAAATGGGAACGCAATTGGGATGATATTCGTTTTTGCAGTGACGCGTGCCGAAGCGGACGCCGGGAAAAGAGCCGGGGTCGTCAGCTTTGAACAGCGTGATCCGCAGGCAATTCCCGATGCTGCGGTAGTCCAAGGACGCGTTAGCACCGGGCATGGGCCATGTCATGACACCCCGTTGCTGTTCCGGAGAGCCGCCTTCGTTCAGCGGCCAGTTAAATCCTTGATTCTCTGGTGGGCGTCATCCGCGATACGCAAACACATCATTTCACACAGATCATAAAGTTTGGGATCGGCGAGGGAGTAGCGGGCAAAGTTTCCCTCCCGTTCTCTTGCCACAAATCTTGCTCCCAGCAGGACGCCCAGATGTTTGGAGACGTTGCCCTGCTTCATGCCGGTGGCCTCGATCAATTCGGACACCGTGAGTGGTTGGGTCATAAGCGCCCGCAAAAGCTTGAGCCGGGACGGATCGGACAGGATTCCGAAAAGCCGCGCCGCCTCCTCAACCTGGGCATCTGACATGGATTTCTTTTTTGCTTGCATACTACTGAATAGAAATATAGTTATATACTAACAAATGAAAACCAACACATCAAGCCCGGAAGCATCCCCTCGTAAAATCCGTCCCGCAGACGCCAAAAATCAAGACGCACTTTTTTTGGATGTGCGGACACCTGCGGAATTTGAGGAGGCGCACATTGAAGGTTCGGTGCTGCATCCTTTGAGTGATCTGGATGCGGAAATCATCAGGAGGCTCGCCGAGGGGAAGGAAGCGTGTGTGGTGATTTGCCGTTCCGGAAACCGGGCCGGCCAGGCTGCGGACAAACTGGCGGCTCATGGCTTGTCATCTCTCTGCGTTCTGGAGGGCGGAGTGCAGGCTTGGGAGGCCGCAGGATTGCCGCTCAACCGCGGAGCAAAAACCATGTCGCTGGAGCGTCAGGTCCGCATCGCGGCTGGTTCACTGGTTTTTATTGGAGCCGTCCTCGGATATTTTGTGGCTCCAGCGTGGATCGCCCTGTCGGGATTTGTGGGAGCGGGGCTTGTGTTTGCGGGAATCACCGACACCTGCGGCATGGGAATGCTGATTGCGCGCATGCCCTGGAACACCCGCCGCCCGGTTGGCACATGCTGTTCACCTAAAAACTAATCCCTCATCCATATGTTCCTAAGACAAATCTTCGATCCCTACCTCGCGCAATACGCCTATCTCATCGGCTGTCAGCGAACCGGCGAGGCCCTTATTATAGACCCGGAACGTGACATCGCCCGCTACCAAAATGTGGCCGATGAAAACGGACTGCGCATCACAGCTGTTGCCGAAACGCACATCCATGCGGATTTCGTGAGCGGCGGCAGGGAATTTGCGCAAGACCCTGACGTTCACCTTTACCTCTCTGCGGAAGGTGGGAAGGACTGGACCTATCAGTGGCCCGGTCACCGACCCAACACCCATCTCCTCAAAAACGGTGACCATTTTATGGTGGGAAACATTCGTGTGGAGGCGGTGCACACGCCCGGACACACTCCCGAGCACCTGAGTTTTCTCATTACCGACGTGGGCGGCGGGGCGGATGCACCCATTGCCCTGACAACCGGCGATTTTGTGTTTGTGGGGGATGTGGGGCGTCCGGATTTGCTGGAATCGGCGGCTGGTCAGAAAGGGGTGATGGAGCCATCGGCACGAACGTTGCAGGGCTCGCTGGTCGAGCGGTTGAGTCCTTTGGCCGATTACCTCCAAATCCTGCCGGCGCACGGGGCCGGAAGCGCCTGCGGGAAATCTTTGGGAGCCGTGCCCACCACCACGCTGGGATATGAAAGGCAGTTTAACAAACCTCTCCGCCAGGCTGCGGCTGATCCTGCAGGTTTTGTGAAAGAAATTCTGCGCGGCCAACCCGAGCCTCCGCTTTATTTTGCGACCATGAAGCGGGTCAACCGCGATGGCATTCGCGTGACCGGCAGCGTGCCTGCGGCGCGGCCATTGACGGTTCAAGAGGCGCAAGCCTTGGTTGCGGATGGTGAAGTCAGGGTTCTCGACAGCAGAGATTCCCGTGACACCTTCGCCGAAGGTCATCTTCCCCGGGCAATCCATGTCCCGCTCCATGGTCCCTTCTTCAGCGCCGGATCAGGATCTTATGTCGGTGAAGAGGAAAAAATTCTCGTTGTTGCCGGAAGCCAGGCGGATGCTGATCTTGCTGCGGTCCAGCTTTATCGCATCGGTCTGGATGGGCTTGCCGGGTGGATAACATTCAGCGCGTGGGCGGAGGCCGGCCTTGAGGTTTTGAAGTCCGAGCGGATCATGTTTGCTGACTTCGACCGTGAGAAATCAGCTTCGCAGGGCGTCATTTTGGATGTGCGGACCACGTCGGAGTTTGAGGAGGGCCATCTCCCCGGGGCTCTTTCGATCCCTTACACCCGCTTGCGTGCCCGCTTGGACGAGGTGCCCAAGGGGCGGATGCTGTTTATCCATTGCGGCAGTGGCAAGCGGGCCTCGTTGGCCGCCTCGTTTTTGAAGGCGCTGGGTTATGAAACGATCCACATTGACGGGGTCTGTGACGAGTGTGAGCGCATAGCCAGCAGCCAGGGGATCACGCACTGACCCTGTGATCGTGGCCATCCTATGCGGGGTGCTTGTGGGGGTTTCTCTCGGACTGACAGGCGGCGGGGGCTCCATCTTTGCCGTTCCGCTTCTGCTCTTTGTCCTGGACGTGCCACTGCGGGAGGCCGTGGCTGTGTCCCTGGCTGTGGTCGGACTCACCGCGCTTTA
This sequence comes from Terrimicrobiaceae bacterium, assembly GCA_041738805.1. GTDB lineage: Bacteria > Verrucomicrobiota > Verrucomicrobiia > Chthoniobacterales > Terrimicrobiaceae > JAJTZA01. The sequence goes on from JBGSPC010000095.1 coordinate 29,845, forward strand.
TGGGGCCGTGTTTCAGCGTCAACACGTTCAATGGGGGGCTGGCGGGATGCTCGGCGTGGGGGGAATCCTGGGGGCTCCGGTCGGGGCCTTTGTGGGCACGGCGATTCCGGAATTGGCGACCCTTTTGCTCTTTTCAGTCCTGATGATTTTTATCGGTGTCAAGATGTGGCGCAACAGCGGAGCCCAGGACGTGCCGCTCACGGCATTTTCCTGCCGCAGAGACCCGGATGGTGTCTTGCGATTCCATTGGCCCTGTGCCGGCAAATTGATTGCAGCCGGGACTGTGACGGGGATCCTGTCCGGAATTTTTGGTGTGGGAGGAGGGTTCCTTGTTGTGCCCGCCCTGCTGTTGGTGACCGCCATGCCCATGGATCGGGCTCTTGCGACCTCTCTGGTTGGCATTGCTCTTATCAGTGCGGCAGCTTTTGCTGCGAACCTCTTCACGTTGCAAAGCTTTCCGGTGGTCCTGGCCGCCTGGTTCCTCGCGGGGGGAGCCCTTGGGATGACTGGAGGAGCATCCTTCAAATCCTGCCTTCCAGCGCCCATGCTCAAAAAGATTTTTGCCGTGGCCATGATCGGCGTCGCTTTCTGGGTCATCGGGCAGCAGATCTTTGTGCTCCGTTCTGACGGCGCGGTTTTTGACACGGAGACCAAAGAAATTTTAATAATTCAACCATCCAAACCATGAATAAACGAATCCTGATTGTCGGCGGAGTGGCC
>JBGSPC010000111.1:0-5970 GCA_041738805.1 Terrimicrobiaceae bacterium
CCCCGCTTGCTTTGGAAAATGCACGTGCGGCTTTCATGGCCGAATCGCCAACGCTTTCGCTGACGTCGACTGCCCAAACCACGTGTTTGCTGGAGGATGGCAGAAACAAACGGGGGTCGGAGATTGCCATGACAAGGCAGACAAAAATGAGAACTCTTACGACAAGGACAAAGAAGCTTTGTCGCCAATTGAGTCCGGTCGCGGAGCGTCGGGAAATGACCCAGAGCAGAATAGCCGCAGGAAGCAGAAACAGAGCCCAGGGAACTCCAAATTCGAGATCGCTCATTCCGTGATCCTCCGGTGATACGTCCACCACTCTGTAAAGACCCAGATCAGCGCCACAATGAGCAACCACCACCACAGCGGGCGGGCCGGAAGAATCCGTGCTGACAATGTTTGGAGAGTGGCAGCACCCCGGGCTTCTTCGGGATGGGATTTCAGATTGGTGAGGGCCGGGCTGGCTCCCTCCGCCTCGGCAAATTCCTCGGAATCCTGACGCAAGGTCTGCACCACGTTGGAGATCAGAATCGGGAATGCCGCCTTCATCACGAGGTCGCTTTTTGCAGGGTCCAGTGCGACAACCAACCAACGGGATTTGCCCTCCCAGCGGCCAAAAATCAGAGGTCTTCCCGCACTGCTGACAAAGGCGGTGGCACCCTCGGCGGGCCGAAATTCCATGGCCCGCCCGACAGTCACACGATCAAAAGCCACCGCGCGGGTCAGATCTTGGTTTGGCTCGACCTCAGTGATCCATGGCTCACTCATTTCCCCGATCAGCTCTCCAAAAAAGCCACTCTGCTCAGGCAGAATCATCACCAACCCAAGGCCCTGAAAATCTTGGGGAGGGATAGCTCCCTGAAAAATCCAAAGCTTCGAAGCGTCTCCATATTTTAAGGTGTCCGGAGGCCACAATCTTTGCACATCGAGTGCGGGTATGGCTGCCAATGCTGCTTCAAGATACCGATCCGGCGGAGACACCAGGACGGCTTCAATGCGGGCGAGGGGTGCCATGGCAATTTCAAACGAGTCATCAAACGCGAGCACATCGTCCTCGAAGCCTTCCAATTTTGCGACCAGGTTCACGGCTTCTGGTTCCTGCAGAATCCACTCCTTTCGCCATGGCTCGCCCGGAGTTAGCGAAACCTCGCGGGCATCTAACAAATTGTTGTTGCTGAAAAGCGAGATCTTCCCGGGGCCGCCTTTTCCGGAAGCCCTTGCCTCGGCAAAGACCACAACCTCCCCGGGCAGGGCCGGGGACCGGCGGGCGGAAAAACGACTCACGCCGGCATTGGGGGCTTCAGCACCCACACGCTGCATAATGATCCCCTCGAGCATGTTCTCCTCCACGGGGCCATCCCAAACCCCGTCACTAAAAAATGTGACTTTTGCAGATCGCGAGGCGGCTAGATTTTTTGCAAGAAGGAGAGCCGGTCCGGGACTGCTTGAGACGGTGTCAGGCTTGGCCTTGCTGAACGCCTCCTCCAACTGATGGCGGCTGTCGGTCCAGCCCGTCAAAACTTGCGGAGTTGCGCCAGCCAGGACAACAGCCACTTCGTCACCGCTTCCAAGGGATTTTGCAAATCGCTTCGCCTCCTCAACCGCCACCTCAAATCGTGACGTGTTTCCGTGTTTTGCCCGCATACTGGCTGAGGCATCAATCACAATCACCGCCGAATCTTTTTGGGCCGACCCCCATGGCCAAAGGGGACGTGTCAATGCCGCAATCAGCAACAAAAGAAAAATCAGCTGAAGCATCAGGGAAAACCAACGCCGCAATTTTCGCCAGCGGGCGCTTTCCGATAGCACAGTCTGGTCCTGTGGCCAGAAAAGCAGGTTGCTGACCACCCGCCTCCGGGGCCGCTCACGAACCAGATAGAAGATGATGATGGGCAGGGCGAGCGCCGAGAGAGCCCAAAAGAACGGAGCAAGAAATGTCATCGCCAGGCAAGAACAGAAGAGAGCACCCCGGAAATGGGGGTGTCATTTTGAATGCGAAGGAATGACAAGGCATGACGTCGCGCATGCGAATCCAGATTCGCAAGAAATGTTTGCGCCCGATCTTCGAAGCGGTTGGCCGCCGCCGGGTCAACCACCACTTGCCGGATGAGCCCGCTCTCACAGTCTTCAAACTCATACTCGCCGGGAAGGGGCGACTGGATTTCATCCGGGGTCAGAGTCTGAATCACACCGACTTCATGACCCGCATGACGAATGCGATCCATCGCAAGCCGCGCATCGCCCTCACCGGCCCCGAAAAGATCACCAATTAAAATCACCAAACCCCGCCGGGGCCGGCCCCGGAGCCAAGTGCGAACACTGTCATCCAAACCCACAGCACCCCCATCCGCCGGGCAGGATGCGATGGCTGACAGCAGGCTGGGGAAACGGTTTCTGCCACGGCAGGGGGGGAATCCTTTCGCTGACAATGAGCCGAGGGGCACAAAGGCTGCACGGTCCAGATTGGCAAGGGCCAGGTAGGCCAGTCCGGCAAGCACCCGCCGGGCCTGATCAAATTTGGATGGCATGCCCCAGTCCATGGATCGGCTGCAATCCAGGAGCAAGTGGACATGAAGATCCTCCTCTTCCACAAACAGCTTGAGAACCAATTGCCGCCAGCGGGCATAAGCATGCCAATCGATGGCCCGCCAATCGTCCCCGCTCACGAAGGGCCGGTATTCGGCAAACTCCACACTCATGCCGCGCGTGAAGCTTCTCCGTTCAGCCCGCAATCGTCCACGCACCAACCGCCGCGCCAACAACCCGGCCCCTTCGTAACTCCGCATCGTTTCCGCATCAAAAAGCTGCGAAGTATTCATGTGCCGCAAAACGTTTGGTATGCCCCTCGGCCGAGCGGGGAGGGGACCCGGTAAGCCTCAGCTTCCTGATTGTCCGAGTAGGGGTCCGAAAGAATTTGGAGCAGCGTTTTGACGGGCCCGAAATTGCCGTGAATCACCGCCGCTTCAAGGGCTTCTTCCACCTTGTGATTGCGGGCGATGACCGAAGGAGAACTCGTTCGCATGAGCTTGATCGCACTGGCTGCGGACTGCGATTGCTCACCAAGCCGGATTTTCCAGCGCTGATGCCAATCCATCAAATGGTCATCCTGACAAACTGCCGGGTCCAGAGATCGAAAGGTGTTTGTGAAATCGGCCTGATGGTTCTGCATCCAACTCAGGAGATCTCCGATGAGTTTTTCATCCTCCGGATGTTCATTGAACAATCCCAGCTTGGCACGCATCCCCGCAAGCCAATGCGCGCGGAAGAGTGACGGGAATTCTTCAATAGCGCCTTTGGCCAGAGAAAGCGCCACGTCCGGATCGGTATCGAGCAAAGGTAAGAGGGTCTCCGCGAGTCGGGCCAGATTCCATTGGGCGATTTGGGGCTGATTCCCGTATGCATAACGACCCTGATGGTCGATCGAACTAAAAACCGTATGGGTGTCATAAGTGTCCAAAAACGCACATGGCCCATAATCAATGGTCTCCCCGGAGAGTGCCATGTTGTCAGTGTTCATCACACCGTGAATAAACCCCACCTGCAGCCACTTGGCGATCAGGGAGGCCTGCCGATCAATGATGGCCCGCAGCATGTCAAGATGAGGTGCCGGCGACTCAGACAGGCCGGGGAAATGACGTTGCCGCGTGTGCTCAGCCAAGGCCCGTAAGAGTTCAAGATCCTCCAGCCGCGTTGCGTATTCAAAGGTGCCCACCCGGATATGGCTGGCCGCAATGCGGGTGAGCACAGCACCCGGAAGAATTTCCTGCCGTTGAACTTGCTCCCCGGTTGTCACAACAGCCAGGCTGCGCGTGGTTGGGATTCCCAGAGCGTGCATGGCTTCGCTGATCACATATTCGCGCAGCATGGGACCAAGCGTCGCCCGTCCGTCACCGCCCCGGGAATAAACCGTCCGGCCGGAACCCTTGAGTTGCACATCAAGCCGCCGGCCTTCCGGGGTCCTATGCTCGCCCAACAAAATCGCCCGACCATCCCCCAACATCGTGAAATGACCAAACTGATGGCCTGCGTAGGCCTGAGCAATGGGTCGTGCTCCTTCAGGGATCTCGTTCCCGCCAAAAAGTGTGGCCCCTATGTTGCCGTCCAAAACCTCTGCATCCAGCCCCATTTCCTCAGCCAGGGAGGAATTAAAAATCACCAACTGCGGGTCCCGAACCGGCACAGGAGCAGAGGCTGTAAACAAATCCTGCGGAAGCCGTGCGTAGGAATTATCAAAATTCCAGCCAGAGGGTCTGTTGTTGAAATCGGAGGACATTGGTTTCAAGAAACCTAGCTCATCAGCCGAAATTGCCCAATGTCTATGTGAGCTTGCGAAGAATTTCGATGAAAGCCTCCCGCGTGGGGGAAGCTGGAACCTTCCTCTGCCTTTGAAACCATTCTGGCAGAAATTTATTTCAAATTCCGTCCCCCCTTCTCAAAAGCATTTGACGCCGCAGCCTGAGACGGGCATGCTGGCCGACTCTCAAACATGCGGCACACTATCTCCATCCTCGTCGAAAACAAATTTGGCGTCCTCGCCCGCGTGGCGGGTATGTTCAGCGGACGCGGCTTCAACATCGACACCCTTAACGTCGGGCCCACCCTCGATGCCAGCGCGTCGCGGATGACCATCGTTGTCCGGGGTGATGACAAAGTTCTTGAGCAGGTCAACAAGCAGCTCGAAAAGCTCGTGGACGTTATCGACGTGCAGGATTTCGAAGATGAAGAATATGTGGACCGCGAGTTGGTGCTCCTTCGGGTGAAAGCCACTTCGAAGACCCGGCCCGAGGTTCTTCAAATCTGCGATATCTTCCGCGCGAAGATCATCGACGTGCAGCAAGAAACGCTGGCCATTGAGGTCACCGGCTCTGACGGAAAAATCCGCAAATTTCTTCTCCTCATGGATCGTTTCGGGATCATTGACCTGACCCGCACCGGCAAGGTCGCCCTCCCCCGTTCCAAATAACCAATCTCACGCTAAAAAATCTCATGCCATCCAAAATCTACACTGACAAAGACGCGGACCTCAAAGTCCTCAAAGGAAAAACTCTTGCCGTGCTCGGCTTCGGCTCCCAGGGCCATGCCCACGCGCTGAACCTCAAAGAAAGCGGAGCCAAGGTCATTATCGGCCTTTACCCCGGCAGCAAATCCCGCAAGGTCGCCGAAGATTATGGATTCAAGGTCTATGACACCGCAGAAGCCGTCAAATTGGCGGACGTGATCCAAATCGCGTTGCCTGATACCAAGCAGGGTGCCGCTTACGCCAAAGACATTGCCCCGCACCTCACCAAGGGCAAAACCCTGGTCTTCACACACGGATTTTCGATTCTCTACAAAACCGTGGTCCCACCGAAGGACGTGAATGTTATCATGGTCGCTCCCAAAGGCCCGGGCCATATCGTTCGCCGTCAGTTCACGGAAGGAAAAGGCGTGCCCTCCCTCATCGCGATCTACCAAAACCCCGGCAAGGACGCCAAAAAGATTGCCCTTGCGTGGGCCAAAGGGATTGGCGGCACCCGAGGTGGCGTCATTGAAACCACCTTCAAAGAAGAAACTGAAACCGACCTCTTCGGCGAACAGACGGTTCTTTGCGGCGGGGCCTCGGCTCTTGTGCAGGCCGGGTTCGAAGTGCTTGTCGAGGCTGGCTACACGCCCGAAATGGCCTACTTCGAAGTTCTCCATGAGCTCAAACTCATCGTCGATCTCATGAACGAATCCGGCATCGCCGGCATGCGCTTCTCCATCAGCGAAACCGCCAAGTGGGGCGATGTGTCCGTGGGTCCAAAAATCATTGATGCCGGCGTGAAAAAACGCATGAAGGCCGCCCTCAAAGACATCCAATCCGGCAAGTTCGCCAAAGAATGGATCAAGGAATACGAAGGCGGTTACAAAAACTACAATGCTCTTCTCAAAGCCGGTGAAAAACACCCCATCGAAAAGACCGGTGCCCGCCTCCGTGGCCTGATGCCCTGGATC
>JBGSPC010000119.1:0-22664 GCA_041738805.1 Terrimicrobiaceae bacterium
CAGCTCAGTGTCATCATCGAACCTTTGGACCTTCGGCCACCTGTGCGTGTTGCAAGCACTCACGGGTTCCACCAAGGACATTGGACCAATCATTTCAGCTTGCCCAGCGCTGGTTGCTGCATGACTTCATGCCATCACGGATGAACACGGATAAGAAGGAGGATGAGGAGATAATTTTCAGTTTAAGATGAGCGCGCTTTTCGGTGAGTCTGTGGTCCATCGAGAAAGCTTCTCTTTTCCCCTATCCGTGCTCCTCCGTGATATCCGTGGTTAAATTCTTCTAAGCCCAGCGGTCCCAAGGGTAAAAACGAAACCGGCGGGGGCTCTCCCTCCCCCGCCGGCTCGCTTTTTTCCCTAACTCCCCTACGAGTGTTTGATCAGACGGCTTTTTCGCCGGTTTCGTCCGTGCGGATGCGGATCGCTTCCTCCACGGGCGACACGAAGACCTTTCCGTCTCCGATCTTGCCGGTTTTTGCGGCTTTCACGATGGCTGCGAGGGCTCCCTCCAGCAACGCGTCACCGAGCACGACTTCGATCTTGATTTTTGGCAGGAAGTCCACCGTGTATTCGCTCCCACGGTAGATTTCGGTGTGCCCCTTCTGTCGGCCAAAGCCTTTGACTTCGCTGACCGTCATTCCCTCGATCCCCAGATCGGCGAGCGCGTCTTTGACTTCCTCCAACTTGAAGGGTTTGATGATTGCTTCGATTTTTTTCATGGGATTGTTTTAAGCTTAACGTTCGAGGATGTATCCTTCTTCACCGTGGTCGGAGGTGTCCAGACCTTCCGATTCCGATTCCGGAGAAGGACGCAGGCCGAGGGTGAATTTGATAAGCAGAGCGATGACCGTTGTTGCAACGACGGAAAGCACAATTGTTAGTGCGACCGCCTTGAGCTGATTGAAGACCAGTCCGTCCATGAGGTTCATGCTTTCGAGCACGCCATTGGCCTCTGGTGAGGCAAAAATCCCAGTAAGAATGGCCCCCATGGTTCCACCAACACCATGCACACCAAAAGTGTCCAGGGCATCGTCATAACCAAACATTTTCTTCATATAAACCACTGCGAAGAAGGGCACGATCCCCGCGAGCACAGCCATGATCATGGCACTGGCCGGTGTCACAAAACCAGCAGCCGGCGTGATAACAACAAGTCCGGCAACGATCCCGGAGCAGAATCCCAGCACGCTGGGTTTGCCCTTGAAGAGCCATTCCGCAACCGCCCAGACAAACCCTGCCGTGGCAGCGCAGAGAAAGGTGGTCGTAAAGGCATTGGCCGCGATGGCGTCAGCACCCAGGGCTGAGCCCGCATTAAATCCGAACCAGCCCACATAAAGCATGCCGGTGCCGATCATACAAAGCACCATGCTGTGTGGAGGCATGGGCTCTTTACCAAAACCAAGGCGGGGTCCAAGAATGATGCAAAGCACGAGGGCCGACCACCCTGAGCTCATGTGGACAACCGTGCCACCTGCAAAATCGATGGCTTTGATTCCGGCATCTGCGTTCAGAGGTCCGCACATGAAGCCATTGACAGCCCAAACCATGTGGGCGAGCGGGAAATAAACCACAACCATCCAGATCGCCGTGAAGAGCAGCACCGCTGAAAACTTCATGCGTTCGGCCGTGGCTCCGAAAATCAGGGCCGGGGTGATAATGGCAAAGGTCAATTGGAACATGGCCCAGATATAGTCTGAGATCCAATAATAGCCTGCACCGACATTGCCGGGTTTCATCCCGTTAAAACAGGCCTGGGCAAGGTCTCCGATAAAGGCGTTGCCTCCCGAAAAGGTGAGGCTGTAACCAAACAGGAACCACATGATTGTGACGAGGCCGGCGATACCAAGGCACATGGAAAGAATGGAAAGTACGTTTTTCGAACGAACCAAACCGCCATAGAACAAGGCCAAGCCGGGAAGTGTCATAAACAGCACAAGCGCCGTGCTGACCATTTGCCAGGCATTGTGGCCGGGACCGGGACCAGCCACCTTCGAGGCCACATCCGGAGTGCGGGCTCCATTGTTGACGTAAGCTTCCAGGTCAGCAACACGCTGCTCCATGGTTGGCTCCGCAGGAGGGGCCGCTGGCGCCTCTTGGGCTAAAGAAAATGGGGCCAATAAAGCGGTGAGTAAGAAAATGAGAAGTTGGAGATTTTTCATTATAAGAGAGTTGTTTGGGGGTTAACTCAGCTGAGGCGGGGGAGGACAATGCCCATCCCCCGCCCAGATGTGAGTTATGGATCCGGAGTTTAAACCGCTTTCTCCCCCGTTTCGTCCGTGCGGATGCGGATCGCTTCCTCCACAGGCGAGACGAAGACCTTTCCGTCTCCGATCTTGCCGGTTTTTGCGGCTTTCACGATGGCTGCGAGGGCTCCCTCCAGCAACGCGTCGCCGAGCACGACTTCAATTTTGATTTTGGGCAGGAAGTCCACCGTGTATTCGCTCCCACGGTAGATTTCTGTGTGCCCCTTCTGTCGGCCAAAGCCTTTGACTTCGCTGACTGTCATCCCCTCAATTCCGAGGTCTGCGAGCGCGTCTTTGACTTCCTCCAGCTTGAAGGGTTTGATGATTGCTTCGATTTTTTTCATGATCTGATAATTTGATTTTAGTGATTTGGCTCAGGATTCAGCAACAGGCTGGAAATCCGGGTAGGCTTCCTGGCCGTGTTCTCCGATGTCAAGCCCCTCGTTTTCTTCTTCCGGCGAGACGCGCACACCCATGATGAGTTTGAGAGCCCCAAAAACGATCAGCGAGAAAATGAACGCGAAGGCCACAACGCTTGCGCAGCCAATCAGCTGAGTCATCAATTTGTGTTCAGGATCGAAGCTGAAGATGCCCACAGCAAGAGTTCCCCAGACGCCGACAACGCCGTGGACCGAGATGGCTCCCACAGGATCGTCAATTTTGATGCGATCAAGAATGACCACAGAGAAGAATACGATGACACCAGCGATCACACCGATGATGATGGCACTGGTCGGAGTGACAGTGTCAGCTCCTGCTGTGATGCCGACGAGGCCGGCCAAGGCACCGTTAAGGGACATCGAAAGATCAGGCTTTTTGAAGACGATCCATGAGGTGAACATGGCACCAATAATGCCAGCCGCACCAGCCAGGGCCGTTGTGACGAACACCAAGGAGACGGCAACAGGGTCTGCGCTGAGCACGGAGCCGCCGTTGAAGCCGAACCATCCGAAGAACAGAAGAAACACGCCGATGGCGGCGAGGGGCATGCTGTGGCCGAGAATGGGTTTGATGGATCCGTCCGAGTGATACTTGCCAAGACGAGGCCCGAGGATAAGAACGCAAGCCAAGGCCGCAAAACCGCCTACACCGTGGACCAGAGTTGATCCGGCGAAGTCTTTAAAGCCCATGTCGGAGAGCCATCCGGCACCCCACTGCCATGAACCGGTGATGGGGTAGGCAATTGCAACAAGCAGTGTTGCGAAAATGAGAAACGGAAGAAGCTTCACGCGTTCTGCAACTGCGCCGGAAACGATCGTCGCTGCCGTTGCAGCGAACATCGCTTGGAAGATGAAGTCCGTCCATGTGGTCATGTCGAGAGCGTAGCCTGCCGGCGTTAGCTTATTGAAAACCGTCTCCGGGTCAGTAACCGTCGGATCATACCCGATGCCAAATCCACCAAACCCAAGGAACTTCCCTGCGATCCAGCTATCTCCCGGATACATCAGCGAAAACCCAACCGCCGCGTAGGTCAAAATACCGGCTGCCACGATGAAGAGATTCTTCGTGAGGATGTTTACTGTGTTTTTCGAGCGGCAGAGGCCGGATTCCACCGTGGAGAAACCAAGGTGCATCATAAACACAAAGCTCGCGGCAATCAGGATCCACAAATTGTCGATCATGAATTTGGGATACAGGATCGGCATCTCGGCGAGTTGCTCTGCCGTGGTGTACGGTGGCGGCTCTTCGGCCTCCTCGGCGACAACAGCCGTCGTTTGTTCAGCGACGATTGTGGTGGATGGTGCCTCCTGAGCGAGGGCAACTGCGGGGTTTGCGAGCCATGCGGCGGTCGCTAGGACCGCAGCAAGGAAGGCAAGCTTCGAGGTTCGTTTGAGCATGGTAATTATGGATTTGTTGTTGTTTGTGCCCGTGAGATATTCCACCAGGCGAAATCCGTATTAGCAAATGCCGTGCCAACTTCGCAAACATCCTTAGTATCCACCCCCTTCGGAACGGAATCAGCTCATCCAATGAGCGATGGAAACACGCGGATTGAGCAAACGGCAATCACCGCCGGGCGGCAAAAAACTCTCTTAAAAGCGCAGCCGATTCAGCCGAGCGGACATTGCCGGTGATCTCGCATTGGTGGTTGAGGCCGGGGAGTTGGAGAATGTTGATAAGACCTCCGGCGGCACCACCTTTGGGGTCCGGGCATCCGAAGATGACCCGCCTGAGCCGGGCATGAACGATGGCACCGGCACACATGGGACAGGGCTCCTTTGTCACGTAGAGGTCGCACTCATTCAGTCGCCAATCCTCAATGGCATTTTCTGCGATGGTGATGGCCAGCATTTCGGCATGGGCAGTGGCATCTTTGAGCATTTCCACCTGATTCCATGCCTTGGCAAGGATTTCACCATGACGCACAATCACAGCGCCCACAGGGACTTCGTCAGCGGCATAGGCTTTGCGGGCCTGCCGAAGGGCCTCGTCCATATATCGTTCGTCGTCGCCAAGTTCCATGCGTGGTATTCTAAGAGATTTCCAGGTTGAAAAAATCAGCAAAAACCTGTTTGTAAACCCTGTGTTTCATGGCGGGAATGCCGGTCAGCTTGAATTCCTGAGGAAATATCCATCGGGAGTCCCGGAATTCCGGGTTGGGTCCATTCAGGTTGATCGCGGCGTGGTCATCGGTTAAGTCTGCAAGAAAGTAGATTTGGGCCTGGCCGATCCATCCTTGTTTTTTGGCACCGCCTGCAAACAGGTAACAGTAGGGCCCCTTGGAGGAGATGATATTGTAGCTTGAAGCCGGCAACCCGAGTTCTTCCTGGACCTCGCGCCCCAAAGCCTCATCCGGGCTTTCCTTGCGTTTGACTCCACCTTGCGGGAATTGCCAGCATCCCGGCCAGTCCGCGCGTTCACAGATAAGAATTTTCCCGCTGGCGTTGCGGAGGATGATTGCCACGTTCGGGCGGTAAAGGAGGGAGGACGGGGCGTCGGAGGTCATTCAGGACTCGGAGGATTGGACGGCACGGAGTTGCACATCGCCAATTTGCAAACCAAGGGATTTTTCCGCTGTGCGGAGAAATCCTTCGGTGGCATCCGTGAGTGAAACGTCCAGACGGCCCAAAATCTCGGCGGGGGCGAGGAGATTTTTTTCTGTGAGGAGTTGACTGATGGCAAGGGCACAATTTTCAGCAGAATCGACCAGCGAGACGCCGGGACCGGCCGCCCGGGCAATGGCGTCATAGGCCAGCGGGTAATGCGTGCAGCCAAGGACAAGCGTGTCGATGCCCTGCACTAAGAGAGGCTCCAGATACCTTGCGAGCACTTGATCTGTGATGGGATCCTCGAAGAAGCCTTCTTCAATGAGCGGCACCAGAAGGGGGCAGGCTTCGCTGAAAACTGAAACGTCAGGATTTATGGCATGGATGGCCTGTTCGTAGGCACCACTGGCAACGGTGGCACGTGTTCCTATCACACCGACTTTTCCATTTTTTGTGTTGGTGACGGCGGCAGCCGCACCAGGGCGGACAACGCCTTGCACGGGAACATTAAAGACCTTCTGCATGCGGGGCACGGCCAGCGCGGAGGCGGTGTTGCAGGCGACGACGATCACTTTGGCATTTTCTGCGAGCAGGAGCCCCCCGATTTCGATGCCGTATCGCTCGACCGTCCGGCGGCTTTTTCCGCCGTAGGGAACCCGAGCCGTGTCACCAATATAAAGGATGTGTTCGGAGGGAAGGTGTTCGCGCAGGGCGGCCGCGACGGTGAGACCTCCTATGCCGGAATCAAAGACCCCGATGGGGTCCAGCCTCGGGTCGGAAGATTCCAATGCGTCCATTCCGGTGCTTCCGAAGCGTTAATTGGCCAGGGCCTGGGCAGCGGCTTGGATGGCCGAGGAGGCGTCGGTATCCGCTCCAACAGTTCCCCGGGCCAGATTGGGCACATTCGTGGAATCCGTGGCAGAGGCCACGGCCGATGGCTGCTGGAATTGGGTCACGCCACTGACTGCTCCGCGAAACAGCACGACGCCTGAAACAACGGCCTCAGCCATTTTCTGACGAAACGGAGCCCCGGAAATCATCCGGCTGTCTGTGGGGTTGTTCATGAATCCCCCCTCAACCAGGATGCTGGGGATGGCTGTGGCGCGAATGACGTGGAAGCGGGCGCGCTTGATGCCGCGATCGGGCAGCGGAATTCTGCGAACCATGGAGGCGTGGACAGCCGTTGCGAGGGCCACATTTTCTGCGTCTCTGGCATGCCCGGGGTGGAGTTTCAGATCGCTGTAACTCAGATTTTCCTCATCCATAGATGGGACACCCCGCGGGGCCAGGCAGTAGGTCTCAAGGCCTGTTCCGGCGGTGCCTTTGCTTTTGTTGAAGTGGATACTCACGAAGACGGCATTCTTGAACTTGTTGGCAAACGCCGAGCGTTTTTCCAAGGGGATGAACACATCCGTCGAACGGGTCATCATGACCTGAAACCCCTTGGCCTCGAGCATCTTTTTGGCTCGAAGTGCCACGTCGAGCGCGGCTTCCTTTTCACGCCCCAGGGGACCGGTGGCCCCGCTGTCATGTCCGCCATGACCGGGGTCCAGAATCACGGTTTTGACGGAGGTGGCATTTTTGATCTTTTGAGGCCGCAGGACGGGCTCGATGATTTTGGTCACATCCATGGCCGAGATCAACGTCTTGCCATTTTTGCTCGCGATCGGAAAGCAGAGCACATATTTGACGCCATTGATGCGGATATCCCGCGCATTGGCTTTTCCTTCAATGCTCCGCCCGGAGGCCGACAACCGGAACGAATTTTGACCGGTGACCGATTGGTTCATTTTGTAGAAAGTCGCCACGTCTTCGATGGGAACAAACCGCCGGCCTTCGTGGGTCACGATGTTCCAACTTGAGAAGCTGGTCGCGACGCAGGCGAAAAACAGAAAAATTCCGAGATACAGAGAGCGCGTCATCGGCGCAACGTTGCGTTTGGAACAGGCATCTTGCAAGTGGTTTCTGTGCTTTTTCATGCCAGAGAAGCCCCCTTGCGGGCAATAGCTTCCTCGGTGAGGACTCCGATAAATGGCAGATTCCGGTAGTGGCCCATGTAGTCGAGACCATAGCCGACGACAAATTCATTGGGAATCGTGAAGCCCACGTAATCTGACGTCACGTCTTCCTCCCTTGGCACATTTTTGTCGAGAAGAACACAGGAGCGAACACTCTCGGCGGCGCCGGTTTCCATGAAGGTTCTTTTGACAGCAGCGAGAGTGCGGCCGGTGTCCAGAATGTCGTCAACAAGCAGCACATGCCTCCCGGCCACATCGGGGAGCTCGTGTTGACGGAAGGAAACCGTTCCCGTGGATTTGGTGCCGCCATGGTAACTGGCCACTCCCAGGCAATCCACTTTGAGAGGAAGAGGAATTCTGCGTAGCAAATCTCCAAGGAACAGGCAGCTTCCGTTGAGGATTCCCACGACGGTGATTTCCCGCCCTCGGTAATCCTTGGTGATTTCCGAAGCAATCTCATCCAGCCGGGCCAGGATGGTGGATTCGTGAAACAAGACCTTTCCAATATCAGCGATCATAAAGGAGGCAATGATTCCTGTAACCAGCCGCGAGCGCCAGCCTTTTCAGGTCTCAGCAGGGGGCTCCAAGGGCAAGGCAGCGTCGGGCTCCGCACTGTGTTTTTTGCCGACAAAAAATTTCTCAACGATGTAGAACGTCACCGGGATAATAAAAATCGCAATAAAGGTCGCCGCCAACATGCCCCCGATGACCGTAGTGCCGAGGATTCGGCGCGAGACGGCTCCCGAGCCCGAGGCCGTTGCCAGGGGCACACAACCAAGAATAAACGCAAAGGCCGTCATAAGGATCGGCCGCAATCGCAGTTTGGCACCGGAGAGGGTGGCTTCAAAAAGCGGCTTGCCCTTTTCATATTCATCCTTCGCGAATTCGACGATCAGGATCGCGTTTTTGGCGGCAAGACCGATGAGCATGACAAGTCCAATCTGGGCATAAAGATTGTTCTGCATTCCGCGGGAGAGGAGCGCCGCAAAGGCCCCGAAGACTGCGATCGGGGTCGTGAGAAGCACGCTGAACGGGAGCGACCAACTTTCATACTGGGCAGCAAGGATCAGGAACACAAACAACAGGGATAGTCCAAAGATCGCTGTGGGGGGCACTCCTTCCGCAGCCTGTTTCTCCTGAAATGACATGCCAAAATAATCGAACCCCATGCCATTGGGCATGGTTTCTTTGAAGACTTCCTCCAAAGCGGCCATGGCCTGCCCCGTGCTGTAGCCATCGGCCACGGAGGCATTGATTTGTGAGCAGCGATACATGTTAAAGCGCATGGTGAACTCCGGGCCGAAACTCTCCTTGGCATTCACGAAGGATGACAACGGCACGGAATCCCCATCGCGATTCGTCACATAAAACAGACCGAGGTTTTTGATATCGGTGCGGTATTCCCCCGCAGCCTGCACATAGACCTGCCATTGGAGCCCGAAGCGGTTGAAATAATTGACAAAATATCCCCCAAGAAAGGTTTGCAGGGTTTCATAAGCATCTGAAAGGTTCACCCCCTGAACCATGGCCTGGGCCTTGTCCACATCGATGTAGATTTGTGGCACATCCCAGAGTGCGGTTGTGAAAACTTTTGAGAGCTCCGGCCGTTTGGAGGCTTCTTGAATGAACTTTTGCGTGTTTTCCGCGATGAACTTCACGTCACCGCCCGAGCGGTCCTCCAAAATAAATGTGACCCCACCGGATGTTCCGATGCCGGGAATGGCAGGGGGCGGAAACGCGAACGCGGCCGTGGGCATGCTCATTCCGGAAAATTCCCGATTGATTCGCTGCATGATGGCATCCACTTGCAACTGCGCGGCCGTCCGGTCCGCCCACGGTTTCAGGGTGATAAAGAAAAACCCATTGTAGGTGGCCTGCACAG
Source organism: Terrimicrobiaceae bacterium (assembly GCA_041738805.1). Classification (GTDB taxonomy): domain Bacteria; phylum Verrucomicrobiota; class Verrucomicrobiia; order Chthoniobacterales; family Terrimicrobiaceae; genus JAJTZA01. The sequence goes on from JBGSPC010000119.1 coordinate 9,128, forward strand.
AGCTGAGCAGATTGAAGCCCACGACAGATGTCACATATTCGACTCCCTCGGTTTTCAGCAGCAACGCCTCGGCCTCCTTACAGGCGAGGTCGGTTTGCTGGAGAGAAGACGCCCGGGGAAGTTGAACAGCCCCAAAAACGTATCCCTGATCCTCTTCGGGAATAAAACCAGACGGCAGCCTGGATCCAATGCCGATTCCCGTCACGGAGAGGATTCCCAAGATAAGGATTCCGATGACCAATTTGCGCATCAAGCCTCCACAGATTGACGCATATCCGTTGGTGACTTTATCGAAGAACCGGTTAAACAAACCAAAAAATCTGCCCAAAATTCCCAATGAGGCTGATTTGGATTTTGGTCGAAGCAGGAGAGCACCCAGAGCGGGACTGAGGGTCAGCGCGTTAAAGGCAGAGATGATCACGGAGACCGCCATCGTCACAGCAAATTGCTGATACATCGCGCCTGTGATTCCCGGGATGAACACCGTCGGGATGAAGACTGCGGCCAGGATCAGCGCAATGGCCACCACCGGTCCGGAAACCTGGGACATGGCCTTGATGGCGGCATCTCTTGGCGAGAGCCCTTTCTCAATGTGGCTTTCAATGGCTTCAACCACAACAATCGCATCATCAACCACCAATCCGATGGCCAGCACCAACCCGAACAGGGAGAGCGTGTTGATGGAAAATCCGAGCAGCGGAAAAATCGCGAAGGTGCCAATCAAAGAAACCGGCACGGCAATCAAAGGGATCAATGTCGCCCGCCAACCCTGAAGGAAAATAAAGACGACAATCATCACAAGCACCATGGCTTCGAACAGGGTTTTGATGATTTCCTTAACCCCCTCGGTGACGGCCTCGGTGGTATCAAGAGCCACTGTGTAAGCGAGACCGCCCGGAAATTCCTGGGAGAGTTGTTCCATCAGCTTGCGAACTTCATCCATCGTCGCCACGGCGTTGGAACCCGGTTGTTGATACACGCAAACGATGGCGGCATTTTTGCCGTTGAAGCGTCCGCGGAGGTTGTAATATTGGGCTCCGAGCGTCACCTTCGCGACGTCCTTGACACGAACGATGGCACCATCGGATGAGGCGCGAATCACAATGTTTTCAAAGTCCTCCACGCTGACAAGCCGGCCGGTTGTGTTGACCGTGTAAGTGAACAATTGTCCATCAGGAACCGGCTCCCCACCGATCTGACCCGCAGGGTTCACGTTGTTCTGCGCATTGATCGCGTTGATAACATCGGGAACGGTGATATTCAGCGTGGCCAGCCGGTCGGGCTCAACCCAGATGCGCATCGCGTACTGACCGGAACCATAAATATTCACCTGACCCACCCCGCTCACACGGGTCATCGGATCGTTGATATTGATATAAGCGTAGTTCGCAAGGAATACCGGGTCGTAGGAATCATCCGGCGAATACAACACAAAGACACCCAACGGAGACGCGTAGGCCTGGGTCACTGTCACGCCAAAATTCCGCACATCAGTGGGCAATTGGGAAGCCGCCTGAGTTTGGCGCATCTGCGCAAGGATCTGGTCCGTGGTGGGATTGGTGTTGATGCCAAAAATCACATTCAGGGCCATGGCCCCATTGCTGGCATTGACGGAATACATGTATTCCATGCCTTCCACCCCGCTCATTTGTTGCTCAATGGGCGTGGCGACCGACTGCTCAACCGTCAGCGCATCCGCTCCAACATAAGTTGTCGCCACCTGGATCTGGGGCGGGACGATGTTTGGAAACTGGGCAATAGGGAGCCCGGCCATGGAAACCAGACCCACGATGACAGTGATGATCGCAATGACCATCGCAACAATCGGACGTCTGATGAAAAAATTCGACATGCCGGGTGATCAGGAAATGGCTGACGGAGCGGGCGTCGAGAGGGCCGACGTGGCAGGCTTGGCTGGTGGGGTCGCTGCGGGGACGGCCTGAACAGGCGAAGTTTTGACCTTCATGCCAGGCCGGACTTTTTCCACTCCACCCACCACCACATTATCTCCAACTTTGAGTTTGCCCTGGACCACAATGTTTGGCCCATCCGTTGGCCCTGTTTTGACCGGAACCGTGGTAACCACATCATCAGCTCCAACGATGGAAACCAGATGATTGCCCTGCAATTCCACCACCGCTTGTTGGGGCACAAGCATGGCATTTTGAAGATTGCTGACAGGTGCCGTGATCCGCGCAAAAAGACCCGGCCGCAGCATGTTATCGGGATTCGGGAATAGCGCCTCGACCTCAATCGTGCCGGTTGCGATGTTGACCTGACGGTTCACAAAATCGAATTTCCCTGGCTTGGGATACTTATTCCCATCAGCAAGCGTCATGGAAATTTTGCCTTCGGTGTTTTCACGGTTCTGGGCTTGCAGTTTCGAGAGCTGTTCCGAGGCGAGGAGGTACTCGCGCTCGGTGATGGAGAAGATGGCTTTGATGGGGTCCAGCTGGGAAATTTGGGTCAGCACCGTGGCACTCCCGCCGGGACCGACCAGATCTCCGATTTGGGCCTGGGCTTTTCCCACGATCCCTTCAAAGGGGGCGGTGATGGTGCAGTAGTTGAGGTTCACCTGAGCGGACTGCACATTGGCCTGGGCAGCGGCTGCGGCAGCCACAGCGGCTTGCGCATTGGTGGCTGCGGTGTCAAATTCCTGCTCGCTGATCACTTTGGTTTTGAAGAGTTGCGTCTGCCGGTCAAGGGTGATCTGACCCAACTGCGCTTCGGCGACTTTCTGGGCGTAGTCAGCTTGAGCCTGCGCCAAAGCCGCTTCAAAAGGACGGGCATCGATCGTGAACAGCACTTCCCCGGCTTTGACGAGAGTGCCTTCTTTGTAGTTTTGGGAGAGGAGATAACCGGTCACCTGGGCGCGAACATCGGCGTTCTGGTATCCATCCAGAAGCCCGACCCAGCTCTGAAAAACCACCACATCCGCGCTCACAACCGGGGCCACCGTCACGGAGAGGATCGGAGCAGGAGGTTTTTTCTCCTCACATCCTGCAAGAACCAGGCTCAACAGCAAAGCGGGGATAACCAATCTCATTGCGGGTTTGTTAGTCGCCAAGAGCCGGGATGTCAATCGTGTGCCGCTTCGGCCGCAAAGATAAAGCCTGCAAGAAATGAGAATCACGGCGGTCTGCGCGAAGTCTCAACATCAGGCCAGGCCAGCCTGCGGTTCAGCCCACACGAACCCACTCGCGGCTTCGTGCGCTGGCGCTGACAGCGGAGAGAACTTTTTCGGTGTTCAACCCATCCTCAAAAGTGGGGTGAACGCTTTTCCCCTCGGCAACGGCGGTGATGAAATCCGCAAACGTGTTCACGAACGTGTGTTCGTAACCGATGATGTGTCCGGGCGGCCACCAAGCTCCTGCGTAAGGATGGTTTCCCTCGGTGACGATGATATCCTTGAACCCATTAGCATCCGAGGGATCGGCGGCATTGTAGAACTTCAAGCGGTTCATGTCTTCGAAATCAAAGGTCAGGGAGCCCTTGCTGCCATTGATTTCGAGGGTGATGTGATTTTTGCGACCGTAGGCAAACCGGGTGGCTTCCAAATTTGCAATCGCCCCGTTCTTGAATCGCCCAATCCAGGAAACTGCATCATCGACGGTGACCTTGCCGGTTTTTTGAGAGCCTTTGGCCGTCAAGCCCGAACCAGACTCTTCCATCAGCGGGCGTTCCTTGACAAAAGTTTCCATGAGGGCTGTGACTTCCTTGAGTTCGCCCACGAGGTAACGACCAAGGTCGATGATGTGAGCATCGATGTCGCCATGTGTGCCGGAGCCTGCAATTTTTGATTGCAGCCTCCAAACCAAGGGGAACGTCGGATCGGCAATCCAGTCCTGGGCGTAACGGGCACGATAATGGTAAATCCGATCACCCAGATCACCACGCTCGATCATCCGCTTGGCAAGGGCAATGGCCGGGATGCGCCGGTAGTTGTGACAAACCATATTCGGCACCTTGGCCTTTCTGACTGCAGCCACCATTTTTTCGCACTGCGCCACATTGAGAGCCAGTGGTTTTTCGCAGAGGATCGCTTTTCCGTGTTTGGCAGCCTCGATGGCGATTTCACAATGACTGTCATTCGGAGTGGAAATATCGATGATGTCGATCTCGGGATTGGAGACGACGTCCTTCCAATTGGTGCTCGCAAACTGCCATCCCAGCTTGTGACGGGCCTCTTCCACCGCAGTCGCCGAGCGTCCACAGATGGTGTGAAGCGCAATGTCGACGGGCAAATCAAAAAACCGGGGTGCCTGGCGCCAGGCGTTGGAATGGGTCTTGCCCATAAAATTGTAACCAATGAGACCGACGTTGAGGGTGCGTTTTGACATGGAACGAGAGGGTTGAACTTTTTATCTCAGCAAACGAGGTCGCAGAAGGGAAGCTGATTTCTCCCAAAGCTTGAGAGGAAGTGATACCTAGGGGGAGGTTGTAGGAGCATCTCGGAGGTCGGTAAGAGAAGCTTTTTCAAGAACCACCTCCTTCACGATGTCATCATAGGAAAAATTACCGTCAGCTCCCTTGGAGGTGACTTTCACATGGAGCGAATCTCCGACAAATTTATAGGCGATATCCACAGGACGCCCCCATCTGTCACAGGCAACTTCCTCACATCGAGACCTGCAATCAAAAAACTCCCTTCCCAATCGGTGAAAATCCTTTAATTGCTCGGCGCTGAGATTAACCCACTCGCCCACCAAGTGAATGGTCCCAAGATCTCGGCCGTGAGTCCGTTTTATATGGGAAGCTATTGACTCGAGGCAGGAGTTGGTTGCCGCGTTATAAAGCCTATTCTTTGTGGAAATCACAAACACCGACACGAGCGCGGCAGCTACAATAATCGGAACGGTGTGTTTTGGCGGCGTTGGCAATGCTGTTGGAGTTCCTCGGAGGTTGATGGCAAATACGAGATCATTTTGGCTTAAAAGCGAGATAAAGTGAAGTGCCCAACCTCCTGCTTTTGATGTTTTCAGGCCATCGCATGGCTAAACCAATGTCTTTTTCGTCACGACCACGTTTGAGCATGACTTGACGTCGAGGTCCTTTGGGAGGAATGTGGATGCCAACGCAGGGGAGCCCGATGGCTGAGAGTTCAAAGTTGTTCGACAACGATGAAGACCCTAGGAACCTGATCCGGGCAACACCGGCGTAGGGAGCGGCCTTGAAGGCAACCATGCGTGCAGAAAATCCATGCACCCATGATCGCAAACAAATCGTCCTTCGAACCCCACAGCACCGAATCTCTTCCCAACTCCTCGCGGGTGTATGTCTCCGGATCCCTTCATCCCGCCATTCAAGTGCCGCTGCGAGAAATTGCCCAAGCCGCAACAAAATCCTTTTCAGGCGAATTGACAACCAACGCTCCGGTGCGTGTCTATGACACCTCCGGACCGTGGGGCGACCCCAACTTTGAGGGTGCTGTCGAAGAAGGACTGCCGCCTCTCCGACGGGGTTGGATTCTTGGCCGGAAGGATGTTGAGGAATATCTGGGACGGAAAACGCAGCCGCTTGATGATGGTTATCTTTCAGATGTCCATGCGCAGGCAAGGAACGGCAGCGCAAAAATCCAGAATCCCAAATTTGCCAAAACTCCGCTCCGTGGCTCAGCGGGACATCCCGTGACACAACTTTGGTATGCCCGTCAGGGCGTGATCACACCCGAAATGGAATTTATCGCGCTCCGCGAAAACATGGGCCGTCAAGCCATCACCGATGGCAACCTTGAGATCGCCGATTTCTCCCAAGACATCGCCCGCGACGATCTTAATAAACAACACGCGGGATCTGCGCAGCAGTCATCCCCCCCCTCCCCGTTCACACCAAGCGTGTTTTCCCGTTTCCCCCAACGCATCCCGAAAGAGATCACGCCGGAATTTGTGCGCAGCGAGGTGGCTGCCGGACGGGCTATTATCCCCGCTAACATCAACCACCCGGAGTTGGAACCAATGATCATCGGGCGGAATTTCCTGGTCAAAATCAATGCCAACATCGGCAATAGCGCCGTGGCCTCCAGCATTGAGGAAGAAGTCGAAAAAATGCGGTGGGCGACCAAGTGGGGAGCGGACACGGTGATGGATCTCTCGACGGGAAAAAACATCCATGCCACTCGTGAATGGATCCTCCGCAACTCGCCCGTGCCGATTGGCACGGTGCCAATCTATCAGGCGCTCGAAAAGGTTGGAGGCAAGGCCGAGGAACTGACCTGGGAAATATACCGTGACACACTCATCGAACAAGCGGAGCAGGGGGTTGATTATTTCACGATCCACGCGGGAGTTCTCCTGCGTTTTATTCCGCTGACCGCGAAACGAATGACCGGCATTGTGAGCCGTGGCGGGAGCATCCTTGCCAAGTGGTGCCTGGCTCATCACAAGGAAAACTTCCTCTACACACATTGGGACGACATTTGTGACATCATGGCCGCTTACGATGTCTCATTCAGCATTGGCGATGGCCTTCGTCCCGGCTCCATTGCAGATGCCAATGACAAGGCCCAATTCGGCGAACTCGAGGTCCAGGGCGAGCTCACGCAACGGGCATGGGCCAAAGGTGTGCAGGTCATGAACGAAGGACCAGGCCATGTTCCGATGCACATGATCGAGGAAAACATGGCCAAGCAATTGGAGTGGTGTCATGAGGCACCCTTCTACACGCTGGGCCCCCTCACGACGGACATTGCCCCCGGCTACGATCACATCACGAGCGGGATCGGGGCTGCGATGATTGGTTGGTACGGGTGTGCGATGCTCTGCTACGTGACTCCCAAGGAACACTTGGGGCTTCCTAATAAAGAAGATGTCAAAGCCGGCGTCATCACCTACAAACTTGCGGCCCATGCCGCCGACCTGGCCAAAGGCCATCCCGGAGCCCAACTCCGTGACAATGCCATCTCCAAAGCCCGGTTCGAATTCCGTTGGGAGGATCAATTTAACCTGAGCCTGGACCCCGTGACAGCGCGTGAATACCACGATGAGACACTGCCCCAGGAAGGCGCAAAAAGCGCCCACTTCTGCTCGATGTGCGGACCGCATTTCTGCAGCATGAAGATCACCGAAGACGTGCGCAAATATGCCGCCGAGCAGGCGATCTCCGAGGAGGAGGCGCTTCGGGTTGGCATGGAAGAAAAATCGAAAGAATTTGTGAAGGCCGGAGCAGAGGTTTACCAATCGGCTTGAAGAAATAGGTCTTATAGGCCCTATACGACCTATTTCTGATATGCCCTCCGAAGACGCTCCTGGCTTCCTTCTGAAAGGCGGCAACTATCACGACCTCCTTTCCTACCGCAAATCGGAGATTGTGTACGACTTCACATTTCGCTTTTGCGAGAAATTCCTCCAGCGCGGGGACCGGACGATTGACCAAATGGTGCAGGCAGCGCGGTCCGGAAAACAAAACATCGCCGAAGGCAGCAAAGCTTCCAGCAGCTCGACCGAGATGGAACTAAAACTCACGAACGTTGCGAGGGCCAGCTTGGAGGAATTGCTCATCGATTACCAAGATTACCTCCGCGTCCGCGACCTGCCTCTTTGGAGCAAGGATTCTGCGGAGGCCCTCTACGTTCGCAAGCTTGGCAAACTGCCCGATGAAAGCTTCGAAACTTATCGAGTGTTTTTAGAAACGCGACCTGCGGAAACTTTGGCCAATATTGCCATCTGCCTCATCCACCAGGCCAATTATCTGCTCGACCAGCAGATTCGCCGCTTGGAGAAAGACTTCCTTGAAAAGGGCGGCCTCCGCGAGCGCATGACGAGAGCCCGCCTCGATCACCGTCGGGCCGGGTCCGGAAAATAGGTCCTATGGGGCCTATAGGACCTATCAAGGAGCTCTAGCTTTTCTCTCAACTGGCTGGTATAAAGTTCACCTTTCCCATGACTCCCAAAAAACCAAACTCCCGTCCCTACTCCTCCCTTGTCCTTGATGGTGACAGCCGCGCACCCAGCCGGGCGATGCTTTATCCGGTTGGCTTTACGGAAAAAGATTTCTCCAAATCCCAGATCGGCATTGCATCCACATGGAGCATGGTGACGCCCTGCAACATGCACATTGATGCCCTGGCACGTGAGGCGGCACTTGGCACGGACAAAGCCGGGGGCAAGGCCACGATCTTCAACACCATCACCATCTCCGATGGAATCTCTATGGGACCCGAGGGGATGAAATACTCCCTTGTCTCCCGGGAAGTGATTGCAGACTCGATTGAGACCGTGGTGGGGTGCCAGGGTTACGATGGGTTTGTGGCCATCGGCGGGTGCGATAAAAACATGCCGGGGTGTTGTATCGCGATTGCCCGGATGAACCGTGCTGCGGTGTTTGTTTATGGCGGAACCATTCTTCCCGGTTGCCTCAACGGAAAAAACCTTGATGTGGTATCAGTCTTTGAAGCCGTCGGGGCGCAGGCCGCTGGAAAAATCTCAGACCGTGAGGCCAAGCGCGTGGAAGCGTGCGCGATTCCGGGGCCGGGCTCTTGCGGCGGTATGTACACGGCGAACACGATGGCCTCAGCGATCGAAGCCTTGGGGTTCAGTCTGCCGAACAGCTCGGCTCAAGCGGCTGTTTCCGAGGCAAAAAAAGACGACTGCCGCCGGGCTGGCGCGGCCGTGCTGGCCATGCTGAAACGCGGGATCCGCCCTTCGGACATTTTCAGTAAGGAGGCTTTCGAAAATGCCATCACGGTTGTTATCGCCCTCGGCGGTTCGACCAATGCCGTCCTTCATTTGTTGGCCATTGCGCACTCCTCAAATGTCAAACTCACTCTGGATGATTTCACACGGATCGGCAAACGGGTCCCGGTTTTGGCGGATTTGAAACCGAGCGGGCGGTTCCTGATGAGCCAGTTGGTGGAAATTGGCGGCATTCTTCCGATGATGAAAGAACTGTTATCTGCAGGACTGCTTCATGGTGATTGCCTCACGGTCACAGGCAAAACCCTCAAACAAAATTTGGCCCCTTTCAAAGCCTATCCGAAAGGCCAGGAGATTATTGCTCCGGTGAGCAAACCTCTCAAAAAGGACTCCCACCTTGTGATTCTTCGCGGCAACCTCGCCGTGGGAGGAGCCGTGGCCAAAATCAGCGGAAAAGAAGGGCAGCGATTCGAGGGCGAAGCCCGCGTGTTTGACAGCGAAGAAAAAGCCCTCAAGGCGATCCTTGCGAAAAAAATTCAAAAGGGAAACGTGATTGTGATCCGCTATGAAGGTCCGCGCGGCGGGCCCGGTATGCGTGAGATGTTGTCGCCCACCAGTGCAGTCATGGGCCTTGGTCTCGGGAAGGACGTCGCGCTTGTGACCGATGGACGGTTTTCCGGCGGCACCCACGGGTTTGTGGTCGGTCATATCACGCCGGAGGCTTTTGATGGTGGTGCGTTGGCCATCGTGGAGGATGGGGACACCATCATCATTGATGCGGTGAAACACACGATCACCCTTGGCGTATCAGCGTCGGTGATTTCCGCCAGGCTGGCCAAGTGGAAAAAACCACGCCCCCGCTACCAACGTGGGGTGTTGGCAAAGTATGCCGCCCATGTGACCACAGCCTCGGAGGGCGCGGTCACGGACAAAAATCTGTTTTAAAGGGAGGCATGAGAGAGCTTCCCGCGGCAGCCGGCCAATCCACGTTGCATTGGCTAACCTCACCGGCCACGGAGCCGGAGGTCAAGGTTGTACAACTCTCCGTCAGCTTTGGCGAACCCGTCTCCATGGAAAAACTTCGTGGCACATGGAGCGGGCTTGCGGCACGACATGGTGTCCTGCGTTCCGGTTTTCGTTCTCAAAAATTCGGTGGGCTGATCCGCACGGAAAGCGATGCGGCAGAGGCCTCCTGGCGGGAGTTGGATTGGTCGGAGGTGCCTGTCTCCGAGCTCGCGTCCCGCTGGGCCGGGACTCTCGCCGACGAAGCCGCCCGGCCCATCGAGTTGGCAACAGCCCCCGTTTTACGGTTTGTCACCATCCGGCTTCCGGGAGGCTCCAATCACCTTCTTGTCACACAACCGCGATTTTTATTGGATGAAGATTCCTGGTTCTTGCTTCTCTGTGAGTGGATCGAGGCTCTGGATGGTCAGAACGCGCCCGAACTGCCTGAGGAAGTTTCCCCGGAGGCTCCCCTCGCCCTGGAATTCTGGAACACCTATTTGGACGGTGCATCGTCACAGGCCCTACGGGTTTTTCCCAAACATCAGGGACCGGGATCGGAGCACTCGATCCTGGTGGATCGAGAAACCACACAAAAAATTGCAGTCGCATTTGGCAAAGCAGGATCCAATCCCAGAGACGGCATTCTGGCCTTTTGGAGTTACCTGCTTGCCCGCCTTTCCCTGCAAACCGAGGCTCTGACTCTCACGTCCGTTGAAGCCCCCCGCAGCACACTGGGAGGTCATCGGAATTTTCTGCCCTGCCGGTTGGCGATCACACCGGAGATCCCGATCAAAGATTGGCTCCGTGGCTTTACCACATCAGAAAAACGCCGGGCTGCGGCAGCAAACACCGGGTTCCCGGATTTGCCCGAACCCTTTGCGTCTTCAGGGCTCTCTGACTTTGTATCACTCGCGACATGGCTTCCGCCCTTGATTGGTGACCGCATCACCGAAGCTTTTCCCCGCTGGATCAAAATGGATGCCAAGCTTCTCAGTCAGCCCCTCCACCCCCTGGAGTTGGAAATCCGTGACGGGCCACGCCTGAATCTTCGACTCTTTTCCGCGAATCTGCCCCCGTCAGAAACAGCAAGACTTCTCAGCAGTCTTGAGGCGATCCTCCTCTTTTTTCTCGAAAATCCGGAGGCGTCGGTTGGTCAATTGGAAGTCCCGGGATCCACGCCGCCGGATATCCACTCCTCCTCCCCTCCTGACCATCCCGCTTCCATCCAACAAACCATTGGCGGGGTGGCAGTGGAATCTCCCGACGCGGTGGCTGTTGAAGACGCTTCAGGTGCGGTCCTCACGTTTCGCGAAGTTCACGAATATGCTCTTTTGGTGGCCGCGTATTTGCAAAACGAAAACCTTGGGCAGGGCTGGACCATTGCCTTTTGTCTGACCCCCTCCCCTTGGATTCCGGTGACTATGCTTGGCATTCTTCAGGCTGGTGACACGTGTCTGCCTTTGGAACCCGGAACGGAACCCGCATGGCTGGCGTCCCAGGTTGAGGCCGGCGATGCGGAGTTGGTGATTTGTGACTCCGGCACGGAGCAACATTTTGCAGAAACTGGCAAAAAACTTTTGGTGATCGACCGGGAGTGGCCATCAATCTCTGCGTCGCCGCAACCCACAGAGGCTCCCACAGCCCCGAAAGTTGCCATGGTGCTACCCGGCGCGCCCGCCTGGGAGTCTCCGGCGCTCCAAACCCTGAGCCCCTCTCTCCTGTCCCTGGCCTGCAAGCGCTCCTCGAAATTGCTCGACATCCAGCCCGGCGATCGGGTCCTCATCACCGGCCCTGCCGGCTCCGCAGCGTTCACAGAGTCTCTGCTTTGCAGTTTGATGTCGGGGGCCACCGCCATCATTGGACGGGACTTCCATGGCGAATTGGCGGCGGCCGCTCAACCCACCCATCTTCGGCTGACATCGTCCGAGTTTGCTTCTTTCCTTTTGCATGGCCTGCCCTCCGAAAGCACGATCCGTCATTTGGTCATTGATGCCCAAACGGGACCGGCTCGATCAGAAGACCTGCAAACATGGCTGGGCCTCGCAACCGACAAAGTCCGGTGGCATCATATCCTTAGTCCCTGCGGATTTTCAGGCATTGGGCTTCATCTTGAAATCAGAGACCCAGGGGAGATTCCGCAAGCTGACGGATTTGTCAGCCTTGGCAAGCCAACCCGATTCAGTGGTTTCACGTTTGGAGATCGCACCGGCCGGGTGCCCCCCACCGGATACCCGGGAGTGCTTCGATTTGCGCCGCCTTTCACAGCTGTCGAAATCAAGGAATTCGAAGCATGGAAGGATACGTCGGGAAACTTTTTTCTCATCCAACCCGATGAGATTCCTATCCCGGAAGTGATCGAGCCCGAGGTTTCCGAAGAACCACCAGTTCCTCCAGAACCATTGCCAGAACCCGTGCCCGCTGAGGCTCTCCCCCGCCCCGCAATCAAAGCCGCGGATCCGATGCCTCTTCCGCTCGAACCCCGCCCCAAGCCTTCTTTGCTCTCCAATCTGGGTGGCCCGCTGGAGGCGCCGTTACTTGTGTTGCTTCATGATTTGGATGGCTCCACAACTTCCTACGCGCAGATCCTGCCATATCTCATCCAGGACTGGTTTGTGCTTGGCTCGATTCCACCTTTGGGAAAACCGCGGAATGTCGTCGACGATGCCACCCGCATCGTCTCCGCTCTCAAAGAGAACTGGCCAAACACACCGATCCACTTGTTGGGCATTGGTTATGGGGGGCTGCCAGCGTTTGAGATCGCAACCCTGCTGCGGCTATCCGGCGAGGATGTCCCCTTTGTGGTGACGGCAGGAACCCCACCGCCACTACCCGAAAAATCCGGTTGGCTGGGGTCTCTCAAACGGGGCTTCTCCGCGGTCCACTCCATGGGAAGCGACCCGAATTCTGTCGAGAATCTCGCGGCCTCCTACCAACCCAAGCCGCTCGATGGCCCCTTCGGGATTCTTCTCACCAATGATCTTCCCAAAAACGCAGAGCCAAGTTGGCAGGAACTGGCACCCGATGCCGTTATCGATTCCATTGACTGTACGGCCTCGGAATTGATCTCTTCGCGTTCAGCCGACTTTGCCAAAGCGCTGAGATCACTTGCCGGGCTTGGTTGATAACGCCGGAAAACATGAGAGGGTTACCCAGGATGAAACATTCCGCCGTGGTGAGCCTCCCAACGCTGACAGCCGTCTTTTTGCTGGCCGGCCCCGTCCACGGGCAGGCAATGCAGATCGAGGGGTATTCGCCGGCACGGCATGATCGTTTTGCGTCGGGGTATTCCGCCAACCCGGTTGTGAATCCTGTCGCCAATATGGACCCGCAATTTCTTGGATCAGCGTCTGATCTTTCGGGGATTCCCTGGAACGCGGCGGACCGGCGACAGAGTTTTGTTTTTCTCAGCCGCAAACACTATCTCTTCGCCAATCACTTTGGATCGGGCAACACCTTGCAGTATTTTTCATCAGTCAGCGGGTTGGGGTCAGCCACCCGGGGCAGTGTTGTCAACCTTCCTGACTGTGACATCGGCGTGGCACGGTTAACATCCTTGCTTCCCGCTTCTGCGGAGATTGCCATGTATCCGTTGTTGGATTTGCCGTTAACCAACTCTTATGTGGGCCGCGACCTCTTGATTTATGGGTGGTTTGCCAGACTGGGGAAAAGCAAAGTCTCAAGCGTCCTGCCCGGCGGGAAAGTGGTCGGCGAAACCCTGCAGAAATATTTGTTCGAATACGAGGGGCCGGCGGCCCGTCAGGATTTTGTGACGCTGGAGGTTCTTGACTCTGGAAGTCCGTCATTCATTCCGTTTCAGGGAGAGCTCACCCTGACGGGAAATCATTTCTATATCATCGAAGGCGGGGCAGGAGGAGGAGGCGATAGCTTTCTGGCTCTTCCCG
>JBGSPC010000165.1:0-3493 GCA_041738805.1 Terrimicrobiaceae bacterium
AAAATGGGGTAAGATTTCCATTGTTCCAGTGAATCCACCCATTGGAGAAGGTAACGCGCATCGTCGAGTGTTCCACCGCGTTCATCGGGCGTGCCGACAACAAGGAAGCCCTGCAGCCCCAGGAAGTCCATGTCGTCACCACTGTCAAGCTCGTCCGCTGCTCCACCACCATAGAGGATGATGCCTTTGGGATTCTGCCCCTGTGGATAACGGATCAAGGCCAGCCGGTTCCCTCCGTCGGAAGAGGGAATGAGCACATAGCGGTTTTCATTGCGTAGCCAGGTGGCTGCAAAGGATTCCGAGGGAAAATACGAGGCTTGTGTAAGCGGCTGAGGCGGATCGTCGGTTTTCTCCACCGCCCACTGGCAGATTGCGGGACTATACAGGGGCCATTGCGAGCGAACATTATCATTCGCATTGCGCCGGTCGCGCACAGCCGCGAGAAATTGCTGAGCAATATCAAAAGCGGATTCACTCGCGACGTGGTGAAACGTCGCACTTGTATGTTGAGTCTTGAAGTCGGTCTTTTTTGTCGCACTGAGCGGTGTTACGGCATGGAGCATGTTGACGCCGTGCGAACGGGCCAGCGCCGCCAGTTCCGCATTTGCCGATTCGCGGATGTCGCCACGTGTGCAGAGCACCGACCATGCAATGGTGTTTGGCTTGGCAATCGACTCGTAGCGCCAGCCGCCTATCAGCGAGACGGCATCCACGCGGGAGGCATTCGCCAGTGCAAACCTTTGCGCCATCGTTGAACCCGCAGAATTTGCCAAGATCAGCAGGTTCTTCCGGGGAACCCGGAGCTCAGCAATAACCCTGTCCCACGCCTTCAGGACCATTTCAAATGCACCCGATTCCGCGTAATGGTAGCTCTTTTGCGGATCCTCCGAATCTGCCAAGTCCATCTTGATGTTTAGCGAAAACACCGTCATCCCAAAAATCTCCGCGACCCCCCGCACAAATTTATCCTTCACAACAGCATCACTCTGGCCTGTCCATGGTGCGTAATATACAACATCAGCCGCGCTGGGCAACGGACGCTCGCTGTCATCCACCGGAACCAGGCACTGAACCTTCACCACTGGATTTTCAAAGAGCTTTCCTGTGACATCAAACTCAATGAGTTTCGTCTTAAAATTCCCTCCGGGCACCTCCCGGCTCGAAAGTGCGGCAGGAAGATATTTCCAAAGCTCAGGTCGCGGGGCCTCTTGTTCCATTGCAGACGCTGGTTCCTGGATGATGGTTTCCATTGGCTCCTCTTCCGTGACGGGAGCCACTAAGGCCGGAGCCGGGACATTCACGGGAAATGGCACGGTAACGCTCGAAGTGGGAGCGGGGGCCGGCGTGGGATCTGGCGAAAAAAGTGCGGGACTTCCCCCCACCTCCAAAAGGGACTCCTCGGTTAAGAGCGAAGCACGCAACCGCATCGTTCCATGCGGGAGCTTGATCACAAGTTCGTCGCCCTCAATGTGTGCAGCCTCATACTTCATCACTGCACCGGACTTCAAGGTCACCTTCCCACCCGTTTGCGCGAGGGCAGAAACCGTGGTCAGCGCAAACATCACAACAAGCCCAGCGCGAACCATCCGTGGCATAAAGATGCTCCCCGTGCCTTCCTTCAAATCCTGCAAATCCCGTAAATCCTGTCTAAAAATGCCCTCAGTATTCATCTCACTTCTCCTTGATCCATGTCTCAGCCACCTCCCGTGAAGGAAGCTCGATCCTGACCGCTTCGGGGATGGAGTCAGCCTCGGATTCCATGCAATATTTTTGTATATCCCCAAAAATCCTCTCGCCCTTGGATGATTTCCCCGCATCATGAGACCGACTTGCATAGTGCGATAGAAAGGCCTCCGCCATCGAACGCACCGCAGGCGTAACCTCATGCCCGGAATCCTTGTAGGACCGCCACACCCAGGGCAATTGTAGAACCAGCCCCTTCTGGAAAAATTCCCGAGTTGCCTGGAGCCGCTCGTCGTTTTCTCCACACATAATGAGGGCGGGAACCTCCCGTAGCGATTCGCCCGGCTCGCTCCACCATGCTGCCGAATACGCAACAAAAGCGCTCACCTGCTCCGGCCTCCAAAGCGCGAAGCGATGCGCAAAATGGGCCCCAGCAGAAAATCCAAAGATGAGAACGCTATCCGTTTTCACGCCCAGCTTCGCTCCAATCACCGCCAAAGCCTCATCGATCTGCGCTCCACTCCCCTGCGCCGGATAGTAATACCCCTCTTGCCTTTTAAGTTGCTCCGGACTGGCTCGAAAGGTCGGTGCCAGCAAAACAAGCCCGTGTTCATCCGCAAATTGACACCACCTCTCGTCCAACATGGATTCCCCCGACCCATTATACCCCGGGACCAAAAGAAGCAGGCCAGTCGCATCCCGGGAAGGTTTGCGATAGAAAAAGATTGAGCTCTCCGATGTTCCCATTCGAGGGACTGGAAACGAATTGACTTCAGAAATTGCAGCGGAAAGCGCCGGGATGAGAAAAAGGGCGGAGAATCCAGACAAGGACATCCACAAACTGCGAAAGCAGATCAACAAAGGGAATTTTTCACCAAGAACATGAAGAATCGAAAGAAGAGCAAATGACCTGGCGAGGCAAGCCTGGGACATTTTTAACCACGAATGACAGGCATGTAGTCATGCAAGAAGAAAAAGTTGAGCGGCGTTATTTTTTCTCCTGCCGCAGGCAGGCACTTCGGAGTTCCCCCCGAACGCCTGCCGCGGCGAGCGGTGCGGGGTTTGGGGGCGCACAGCCCCCATCAAAGCGGTTCGTGGATCCAGAGGGCGCTTCATGCCGGAACCGGAGCATGGCTTTGGTGGCATCGCTGCAACAAGGCATTGATGGAGTCAGGGAGCGAATGGCCCAAGCCTGTTTTTCTGCGCACGGTGGCGCCAAGGATCACGGCGAGTTTCTGGAGTTTGAGACGGAAGCTCTTGTCGGTTTCCAGCGCGTTGGCCGGGTTGCCTTGGAGCATGTGCCAGACCTGGACCAACAGCTTGCGGGCGACAGCGGCCACCGCCACATTGCGGTTGCCTTTGCGGGCAAAGAGTTTCCAGCCCCATTGGCCAAGGACTGTATGGCGACCGCTGCGAAGAACGGCTTGGGCGCCTTGGACAAGCAGGTGGCGGATGTCACCACGTCCGCGTCGTCCGACTCCCAGGCGGATGTCCTTGCCTTTGCCGCTCTGGCGCTGACCGGGATTGAGCCCGATGTAGGCCACGAGCTTCTCGGGACTGTGGAAGCGCCGGATGTCGCCGATGACGGCCAGCAGCGCAAAGGCGCTCACGATGCCCACGCCGAGCACCTTCATACAGCGCATCATTTGGGCATCGTCGGCCATCTCTGTGGCGATCAAGCGGTAAAGCCGTTTGCGTCGCTCTTTGGACTCAGTGATATTGGCAAAGTGCTCGTCGAGGATCTGGGTTTGCAGCACAGACCATTGCCTTTGTTCGCGGATCCATTGGGCGGTGGCCTTGTCCTCAAGGC
>JBGSPC010000175.1:0-9217 GCA_041738805.1 Terrimicrobiaceae bacterium
GAAGATCGAACGCCTCTTTGCTTGGCTGCACAACTTTCGCCGCTTGGTTGTGCGATATGAATATCATGCTGAAAACTTCCATGCATTCCTACAACTCGGAGCTGCCATTATTCTGCTCAGGCATTTATGAGATGGCTTCTACACTTGCACTTACCCCTACCAAAATCCGCAGGAGGAATGAGCAGGTTCAAGAGTATGTGTGGGCGGTTGGCAGCTCTTGCGATTTTTCTTAAGAAACACCGCTTATCTAAGTGCCATTCCACATTGATCTCCTGGATTCTGCTCCCCTAGCTGCCGCTGATGTCATTTCCTTTTATTAAATCTGCACTAGGTTGTGCGTTTTATCTGATTGCTAATACGACGAGATTCCATGATTATTAAGAAATGGCGAACAACCCCCCATCGATCGAAGGACCAGAACAAACGAGAATGGGAGATTTCCGCAGGCGGGATTTCCTCAAAATGGTGGGCGGTGCGGCCGCCATCCTGGCAGCGGAAGGTTCCGTCAATGTTTGGCCGCTTCAGGCAGCCGGCCCGGTCACTCCTTCGCGGAATGTGATCATCTTTCTGACCGATCAGCAAAGAGCCCTTCAGTGGTTTCCCGCAGGTTGGGCGGCGGCAAATCTTCCATTCCAGTCTGCCTTGGCCGCTACCGGGGTGACTTTCAACAGGGCCTATACCAACACCGCCATGTGCACGCCCGCCCGGACGACCCTCTTCACCGGCCTCCATCCTGCGCAGCATCTCTCGGTCAACACGCTCAGCGAAGGCAACGTGCAGTCCGAGGAGGAGCACCAACTCAACCCGACTTACCCAAACGTGGGCAGCGTCCTGACGGCAGCCGGCTACGAGGTTGCCTATATCGGCAAGTATCACCTCAGCAAGGGGATCATCCAACAGAACGGGGTCAACATCTGGGATGACATCGAGCGTTACAGCTTCACCCAGTGGGATCCACCCGATGCGGGGCGCAACACGGCCCTGGCCGACTACGGCGGCGGCTATGCCGATAACGATGCCCGCTACATCCAGGATGCGCTGGCCTTCCTTCAGAATCGGATCGATAATCCAGGAGGCAAACCCTTCTGTCTGGTCATCTCGCTGGTGAATCCGCATGACGTGCTCGGGTTCCCGCAGAACCTCTCCGGAGGCGGATATATAGGGTCAGAGAATCCCACCTGGGAAGGGAATCAGTGGCTCGCCGCCAAGCAGGGTGTCAGCGTCAACGACGTCGATTGGACGGCCGAAACAGTTCCGCCGATCGAACTGCCTCTCACCGTCACGGAGAACCTGGCCACGAACTACAAACCGACCGTTCAGGAGGCGTTTCTTGTTTCGGGTGTCGGCCTGGGCCCCTTGCCGACACCAGCGGATAAGAAGCAATATCTGAATTTCTACGGGAATCTCATTAGCTACGCCGATTACCAGTTTAACAAGATCCTTCAACTCCTCGACTCCTCGCCCGCCGGGATCGCCCTGCGCGCCAGCACCTGGTTGATCAGAACCTCCGATCACGGAGAATACGGCATGGCGCACGGAGGTCTTCGTCAGAAGTCTTTCTCGATTTACGAGGAAGCGCTGCGAGTGCCGCTCATCTGGTCAAATCCGACAGACTACCCCTTGGGCTCCGGTCAGCAATGCGGCCAGTTGGTGGGACATGTCGACTTCTTGCCCACGCTTTGCACCATGCTCGGAATCAATCCGCGGCGGTATCAATTCGCGGGCACGGATTACAGTTCGCTGATTCATGCTCCCACCACAGCCCCGGCTGTTCAGGACTACATTCTTTTCACCTACGACGACATCTGGTGCGGCCAGAATGCAGCGGGCAAGCCGAACGGCATCGTCCCCCCTCCAAACAGGATCCGTGCCATCCGCAAGCTGGATTATGCCTACGCCTATTACTTTGACGGCCAAGGCATCGTGGATCCCCAGACGGAGTTCTACGATCTGAGAAACAGTGCCGACGGAGGCACAGATTGCGACCCCATTTCGGGCGAGCCGGTCGAGATGAAAAACCTTTCGGAATGGGCCTACCAACAGGGTCAGACGGCACCAATCACCAGTCAGCAGGTTTCCATACGCACCGCGATGGCCAAGGAGCTCCAAAAAGCGGTTAAGAACAAACTGAAACCGCTTCCCGTCCAGTCGGCTGTGGCTCCCGAGAATTTCACCATCGGCCAGGTCAACTGGACGGATGAATATGGTCCACAGGCGGGGATCCAGATCACCTGGCTGTCCCGCTCCTCGACTATCTATGAGCTGCAAATGTCCACCGACAATAAGAACTGGTCGAACGTCGGCTCACCGATCACCGGGAACAATGGCCCCATCATCCTCACTCAACCGCTCACAGGTTTGAACGTCGCCTATCGGCTGGCTTGGCGGCGCAACCCGGACAATGAACAGATCGTTGAGCCCACCAAAATTGTCTGACGTGATCCTTCCATACCTCCCATGAAAATCTCTTTTTCCTTCGCCACTCTTCTGATCCTGGGCTGCCTACCTGCCTTTGCTCAATCCGGAGTGACCGCCGCTTGGATGGCAAACCAGTATATTTACCTCGAACCAGGAAACACCACCTGCGTGGCACCCCAGTATCTCTCCACCGGAGCGGGGCTCCTGACCCAGGGAGGCACCACCACCAACGTGGTCTATGGCGCCGGCACCAACGCCAGTCAGACCGTGACCGAGCAGGTCGTTGACGGCGAAATCACGACGCTCACCCTTGCCAATAACTACGCCACGGGAGGTGACTTTGCGGTGTCAGAAGTCACCCCGGCAAATGCGGGCGGCTTGCTGGACTATAACCTCGTGCTGTCCGGCAACCCTCCAAAGAACGCCGGAGGAGTTCCGCTGAAGCCGAACCAGTATGCCTATGTGTCCGGCAGCCAACCGGTGACCTACTTCGTGTTGGTAACGAACGGACGCTTGAAGGGTTATTTCTTCACCGTGCAGGGAAACACCGCCGACTCTCTCCGCATCGATCCCGAAGGCCTGACGCTCACATCAAAGGATGTCAAAGCCGTCAGCCTTCTGCCCTACTGGTCACTGAGCTCGCTCTTTCCGGCAAGTCAGGCCACAATATCTTTCATCCCGACCACCGATCCGTCCGATGTGATGACCAAGGTGGTTATTTCCCCGCCCGTGACCTACGGCCCCCAGCAACCGCAAAATGTGGGTGAATCCTTTTATTTCAGCGCCGACCTGAACAATTGGGTCTCCACAACGAATCCCTCGATTTCCGCCGCAGATGCTGTCATCCCCCCGGGTGCCTACGTTTATGTGCAGAACACGGGAACCAATAACTACCCGCTACATGTGTTCCTCTCCGGTTCCGTGCTGAAGACCCAGTTTAACTTCTTCTTCACCTCCACCAGTTTCATAAACGCCATCAATTATTTCTCGCTGCCGCGTAATTCCAGCTACCCCATCCATGAAATTGGGTTCAACAACTCGAATTTCACGCAGAGCACCGGAACAAGCACCGCCGATCGCAAGGACCAACTGATTATGGACGACGGACATGGGGGCATCGGCGCGACCTACTACCGTTACAACAACCGGTGGTACAACACGGACTCTGCAATACCGACCAATCCGGTATTCCCTGCGGGCACCGTTTTTGGGCTGCAGAAGGCAGCAGCCACAACCGGCGGAACCTCAATCATGATCAACCAATCAAACATCGGCGGCGCTTCAAAAAAATAACACGCATTGAAGGTCGACGGGGCCAATACGACCCCAAGACCGGGGCAGTAATCCGCCACACCGCGACATGCCTACGATTCGCGGTTTCTTCCAGCCGAGTGGCACGGCTCGAATGCTTCGACAGGCGCTTCAGTCTTGAAGCCAGAGATGCAAATCAAAATCCCACTCGTGGGATGCAATGCGAAACAGACGCTTTCTGTGAGTTTCAAGTTTCGTATGCGGCTCGGGAATTTCCTCCGAAAGAAGAGGGGGAATATGACGTTCGTTGAGTTCGAGCGCAAGATGGGGATCCCGTTTCATCCCTACAACGAATCGAGACCGGTGAGCAGAACGTGAGGACCACAAGCGCCTCGTCATCGTCGATCAGCATACCAAGACGGAGTCTCGCAGACTTCGCTCTACGCTGCGCTGCGAGCGAAGTCAAAAATGTCGCCTCGAAAACTCGCGGCCGGAGCCAGTCTTGAGGTATCGCTCAAAGGCTGTTGCCTTGGATTTGTCTGTGAACGCAATAACCGTTTCGATGATCCAAGGGGCAAACTTGCTTGTGTGGGCCACGGCGCCTGAGTTGTGTTTTTTGAGACGTTCTTTCAAGTCGTCGGTAAGACCGACGTAGTGACGGTCAGGAGCTTTTTGGCTTTTTAGAATGTAGACGTAATGAAACATTGGCTCATTTTTGGTCTGGCTTGCCAGGACGGAGTCTCGCGGTCAGCGGTTGGTCCGCCTACGCGCCATTCGGCGACTCCGGCGGGACAGACTTCGCTCTACGCTGCGCTGCGAGCGAAGGTGGATGAGGGTGAGGCTTCGTTGATTTTGAAGGGAAGGAAGGGGAGGCATGTTTGAACTGATCACGTCTGGCTTGCCAAGACGGAGTCTCGCAGTTCAGCGGTTGGTCCGCCTACGCGCCATTCGGCGACTCCGGCGGGACAGACTTCGCTCTACGCTGCGCTGCGAGCGAAAATAAA
The DNA here is from genome assembly GCA_041738805.1 of Terrimicrobiaceae bacterium. Lineage (GTDB taxonomy): Bacteria > Verrucomicrobiota > Verrucomicrobiia > Chthoniobacterales > Terrimicrobiaceae > JAJTZA01. The sequence goes on from JBGSPC010000175.1 coordinate 4,674, forward strand.
GGGCATGAAGGTTTGGTTGTCTTGAAGGAATGCAGGATGAGGTTTTTTGAACTGAACAAGTCTGGCTTGCCAAGACGGAGTCTCGCGGTCAGCAGTTGGTCCGCCTGCGCGCCATTCGGCGACTCCGGCGGGACAGACTTCGCTCTACGCTGCGCTGCGAGCGAAGTCTGGAGGCGAGGGGAGTCGAACCCCTGTTTCGGCAACTGTGACGAATAAATGTCCGCATTTGTCCATTTTACCTAAGCAGCTGCTATTTTTGACGTTGACGCACAATCACGGAAACTCTAACCTAGACTCTAACCTTTTTGCCATGTCATGTGTTTGGAAATCCCCGAAAAGCCAGTATTGGATTGCCCAATTTTATGACCACCAAGGCAAACGTCGAAATCGTAGTACGCGCTCACTCGACAGGAGAAAGGCAGAAAGAATCGCAGAGCAATATGAGGAGGCCTATTCTAAAAAACGAACGGCAAGGCAAGTTCGTGAGGTGATTTCCAAAGCTCATGAGGAAATCACAGGCGAAACCTTGGTGTATCAATCCTTTCGTGTATTTTCGAAATCCTGGCTTGGAGCGAAAGGACGGGAAATTTCTCCAGCGACACATTCCTTCTACGAAAAAACAATTAAAAAATTCTGCACCTTTCTTGGTGAGGTCGCTGACGCTGATTTAAGCGAAATTACCCGCGAGCATATTCTTGCCTTCCGAAATCATGAGGCGGAGCTTTTTGCGCCAAAAACGGTAAATCACGATCTCAAGGGGGTCCGTATGATTTTTCTCGCGGCCCGGCGGGACGGTGCTATTGCCGACAACCCTTGTGAAGATGTGAAAACCATATCTGTTCGAGGTGTTCAGCGAAATCGGCGTCCATTTTCGATTGAAGAACTACGTGCTCTGCTTGCAAAAGCGGACTCCGAATGGAAGAGCATGATTCTATTTGGCCTAAACACGGGGGCAAGGCTTTCCGATGTCGCAGCATTGACGTGGCAGAACATTGACACCACGACCAAAGAGTTGCGTTACGTTGCGAGAAAAACGGGAAAAACATTAATCCTTCCACTTGCTGGTCCGCTATCCAAGTTTGTTGAATCCATTCCATCAAGCGATAATCCTAATGGCCCACTCCATCCGAGGGCCTACGCAATCCTCGAGAAACAGGGAAGATCAGGCAGCCTGAGCAATCAATTTGCTGATTTGCTTTCGCAAGCAGGCCTCCGCCAGAAGCAAGCTCACCGGAAGACCCACGGGCACGGGCGAGGAAAGGGTAGCGGTCAGCAATCCCTTTCCTTTCACTCACTGCGGCATACAGCCGTTACCCTTCTTAAAGAGGCGGGGATAGCACAAGCAGTGGTTATGGCGCTCGTAGGCCATGACTCCGAGGAGATGAGTCAACATTATACAAGGGTTGGCATGATCGCACTGGTGGGAGCAGCAGAAGCTTTTCCAGACTTGATGTGCGTCTCAGAAGAAATATCCAACAAAGACAGTTCTGGACAATCGTCGACACAATAACTTTTGTAAATTTCTTGATATCAGCAGTTTGCAAACTTTCTCAGGGCTGCAAGCTTTTTTCAAAAAAAATTTTAGTGAGACTATTTATTGTCATATTGTGACGCAAAGAATGTTACCACTTTTGATAACAGTGGGACTGTTGCGCCTAAGAGTATCTGCCAGATGCTAGACACAGGACTGCGGCTCACTTGCAATACTATACAGTAACCTAAACGGTTGTGAATAGGAATTTCCAGAGCAGAATAAAATAACAGTTAAAGAACGCTGGAATACTGCAAACCGATGATTTTAAGGAGTTAGCACAGATCTCAATCTGAGTTCAAAAAGTGTAGTGCCATGCAAGGATGCCGATTTGTATCCTGCATAATCTGGGATGGTGATCTGTCAGGTTAAAACAAATCGAACGACTGATCAGCATTGTTCGAACTAATCGTTGAACGGTGATGATAAATGCCCGGAAATCTTCAGCCCAAAAAACAGTGTGACGCATTTGGCGAATTGTGTGACGTCAAAAAAGGGAGCTAAGGGAAAGCGATCAATTCGATATGCAATAATGATGATCGTATGAACATTATACCACCAATAAATGGGAACTATGAAACTAAACCGGAGTTCGCCGACTCACGCTCAGTAAAGAGACTTTTCGGATTATCGAGATCGTACCTTTACCAACTAGAGGCTGAAGGAGTCATTGAGGGAGTCGTCATTCGGCGAAGAGGGACAAAACGCGGTCGCCGGCTTTGGAACTGTGACTCAATACGTAATTGCATGATGAAGGGAGGTGCAAAATGAGCGTTGAAAGTGGATTAATCGACCAATGTTGCCAAGAAGACCAAGCCACCAAGAACCCTTCAAATGCAGACAAATGTGTAACCCCCGAGTGGCGAACTGAGGCCATAGTTCGCCTATTCGGCAGATTCGTTCTAGCAAGCAAAGAAAATGGATCGCCATTAAAGGACTGCTGGGTTCCTCCGCATGTGGTTGATCCCGAAACTGGTGAGATTATTGAGGAAAAGAACCGATATCAGCACGTGATGATTAACAATATACAATACAGCGCCCATGTCGCAGTGCTAACTATCAAAGAAAATCGATTTCCGATTCGAAATAGAGGCAAGGAGTATAACGAGGTCGGAATGCATCTTTGTAATAACCCTGCATGCCGGAATCCGCTCCATCTGAAGTATGGGACAAATAAGGAAGACTCGGAACACAAAGTTTCTTGTGGGAGAGCTCCCTCCGGAGAAAAAAATGGACACAGCACGAAACCAGAACAGACTCCTCGCGGGGATACTCACTACCGAAGCAGATTAACTGGAGATGCTAAAAAAACAGCCTGCGAGTTACTTAAAAAATACGGCCATCGGCACAGATACGCCATAATTATCGGGAATTATCTCGGAGTCCCAAGTTCAACAATCCATTATCTCAAAAGAATTGGTATACACTTGAAGGATGGGGTTGCTTTGAGCCCGATTGAACTGGATTTCACGTCACGGCCCGGGAAGAGCAATGTCCAGACCGCCAGTATTGAGGTGAAACAGAAAATGGTTATTGAAATGCGGACCCGGTTTAATGAAGCGCCCATCTCAGAACGCTCGCATCTTCTTGATAAGTTCGAAAAGGAATTCGGAATAACAAATGTAACCGTTAGAAAATATTTATCTCAAAAAATGTTTCCCGATCTTACACCAAATATTCCTATTCCAACGGAATGGGGAATTGGGAGGCGCAAGTCGTTTAAGCATAAAAAATCTGCTCAGCATCCTGAGTTCCCTGCTTTTGCTCAACCATCCCAAGCCGAAGGAGCAATGTCATGACAAACATTATCACACCCGCCGAAGCTCCACCAGAGGCCGTGTCAGTGGACCTGCATCAGGAGAACTATGAATCTATGTCCTTGGAGCAATTGGCAAAGGAGATTCACAAAAACCACAAAGATGCCGTTGAATTTGCAGAAATCGCCAAAAACACTGTTAAGTCAACGATCCAGAAAGTTGTGGCGGTTGGAAATGCACTTATCGCAGCAAAAGCCAAACTCCGACACGGCCAATGGACGGAGTGGAGGGAACAAAACGTCAATACGTTGAGTGAGGATCAGGCGAACCGCTACATTCGATTGGCAAAACAAATTCCGCACATGCGGAATTTGAATGAACTTGCGTCTGTTAGACAAGCCTATCTGGCCGCAGGGATTATTAAGGATACTACGAAAAGCATCTCAAAAAGTGAGGAAATGAAGCCGGATAGTGGTAGCGGAAGTTCTGCTGTGGACCTGCTGGAATGGCTCAATTCCATTGAAACACGGATGACTCAGGTAAAAAATTCACCCGGGTTCCAAGGAATATCCTCTGAAGAACGAAAGTTGATAAGGCTGAAAATCAAAAAAACGATCGCCAAACTGATAAAACTTCAAAGCCAACTGGGGGCCGAAGCCGAGAATCATCAGTCGGAAATCGATGGATGATTTTACAGAGGTGGATGACTCCGACGGAATTGTTTTCAAGAGGCTTCCCCTGAACTTCTCATGAAACTGGCGCACACCATTCTCCAAACCGAGGAAGGGGTTCGCCTTGCCGAGGCCTTGCTCACCAAGCAGGCCGGCGCCGACGCCGCCCGTCAGCTCATCGATGACTCGGTGATCGCCTACGCGGGGATCGTCAAATACGCCAGTGACCTGCAACGGCAGGAGGCTGAGAAGCAAGCGGCTGTCGCCCAGCACCAACAGGTGTTGCAGGAGATTGTCAAGGGTGCCAGCACCGAGGACTTGGAGTCCATGGACAAAATCGCGAACTTCCTGATTCCTGCACTGGAGTCCACGGACGAACCCCTGCTCAAGATGGCGATGATGGCTGGAGCCGAGGATGCTACGGCCATGCTGGATTCCGGGGCCGCCTCCGAAGACCCTGCGGTCGCCGAAGCCGCCACCCTCCCGGGTGCGGACGGCGCACTGGAGCTCGAGCAAATCGCCCAGCTGGTGGCCATGGCCGTCCAGACCGGGAAACTGACGCCCGAACAGGCCGAAACAATTTTG
>JBGSPC010000176.1:0-3891 GCA_041738805.1 Terrimicrobiaceae bacterium
GACTGCAGAACATGTATGAAAACTATAATATTTCAAATTTTAGCTTGTCTTGCTATGATTGGATGTGTGAGTACAAGTAGTGTAAAAAGAGACGCAGATCATGGTAAATTGATTGGTTTCTGGAGCATCAGAATGGACTCCTATGTAGTTAGATTCGCAGACGATCCTTCGCGGAATCTAATTGTCCCTTGTGATTTCGGTCTCGAAAATGACGGAATTTCCATCGTAGGCGGAATACGAAAAGGACAGATAATTCAGATCACTGATGTTTTGAAGGAAAAACACACAACGATGGGCCCCAGATACCTCCCGTCGGCATATTTGGTTGCCGGAACGCTCCCGGCCAACCTCAGGCTTGATGCAAGGTTCCTCTATGACGGAAATCATCGCAAAGGAATCCTAAACCCTGCCTACGCTGCGCGTGTCGACTCGCCATGAGGTGTGATGCCAATTAAGGGCACCTCTCAGTTCTCAAGTCATGAAAAAACTGCTCAAAATAATATTTGGTATATTGGCAATCCTCTGTCTGGGCATTCTGATAAAGTGGCACAGGAGTTTGGAAATTCCTAAACTGGCGGGAGGGACTACAGGCATTCGAATGCTGGTGGCCGAAGACTTCATACATGCAAGCGAGAATCCGGAATTTTCGGGAAACACTAGCAATGCCGTCGAATTTGCAAAGCATTTTTCAATTGGTATGCGTTCACGGGATCTCACAACTCCCTCGGTGCCGATACCGACTTACTGCTTCATGCAAAAAAACTCATTCGTCATTTTGGCGCTGTTGCCCGAAATGAGCCAATTCGCGGAATCCAAGAAACAAGAGGTGGAGGAATTTGCGTGGGGTCTTGCAAATGAATACGCTACTGAAAAGCACCCTGAGTTGAAAGCTGCGTAAGCATCCGACCGCTTTACCTCAGTTCTTGCTATGCGGCGTGGTGGCTCGTGTTCATCGTAGGCGCATGCACACACGCATGAGAACCAGCAGGGACGAGCGCCTCGCGCTTGTCAGGGAACAGGAAAACTGCGGGCTGACGGCCACGGCCTTCTGCCGGGAACGTGGCATCGGCTACCAGAACTTCCTGCGATGGAAAAGAACCCTGGCGGAGGAGGAAGCTCCGTGCGGACCGGCTTTCGTGGAACTGGCTGTCCAATCCGCCGCGCCGGCCACGGTTTTGATCGCCGAGTTGAGTTTTGGCGAAGGCATTGTGCTGAAAATCTTTACCCCCTCACCACGCCACCCATGATTCTCACCCACAGTGTCCGCGTGTGTTTGGCGGTAGAACCCTGCGACATGCGCAAAGGCTTCAACGGTCTGGCCTCGATGGTGGCCGGGCAACTGAAGGAGGAACCCACTTCCGGCAAGCTCTTCGTCTTCACCAATCGCGGGCGCGACATGGTGAAGATGCTTTACTGGGATGGAACCGGGTTGTGGATTCTGGCAAAGCGTCTCGAAAAGGGGCGGTACAACTGGCCCCGGGGACTGGAACATTCCGGCGGGAAGATGGTCATCCGTCCCGAGGCCCTGGAAATGCTGCTCAGCGGCGTGGATTTGAAGGATGGCATGAAGCGCGCGTGGTATGAGCTTTCCACCACGGCTTGACGGGTGCCGGGACGGTTGATTATTTTGCATGTATAATCAATTTCCGCTTGCCGGTGATCGTGGAATCAACGATCATTCCGCCGTGCGGAAAATCCTCGATCAGCTTCAGCAACAGAACGCCACCCTGATGGCGTTGCTGGCGTCGCGCGACGAGGAACTGCGTGAGCGCGACAATGAGATCGCCATTCTCAAACAACAGATCGACTACCTCAAGGATAAGATCTTCGGGCGGAGCAGCGAGAAGTTTGATCATCCGGATCTCTTCGCGGTGGAAGAATCAAAAAAGCCCGTAGTCCCGCCGGAAAGCGGGTCCGTCCCGGAGGCGGACGGAGAAGCAAAAAAAGAAACCAAGGCAAAGAAGACCCGCGCCATCCGCAAGGCGAGGCTGCCCGAACATCTGCCGGTGGTCATGGGCCGTGAGGTGCATCCCTCGGAAGTGCTTGGCAACCCGGATGCCTATAACCGGTTGGGAGAGCGCCACATGGATCGCATCGAGCGTAATCCGGGCTACTTCTATCTGCTCAGGGATGTTTATGTGATTTACTCACCCAAGGACGCGCCGCAATCGCCTCCAATCCAGGCACCCGCGCTGCCCAGCCTGGTTCCGTGTGCGTTCTGGGGGCCTTCCCTTATTTCGGAGGTGTTGGCCAACAAGTATGTTTACGCGCAGCCGTATGAGCGGCAGCACCGGCTCAACCTGACCGAATTCGGGGTGGATCTTCCGGTGAGCACGATGTGCGATGTGCAAAAAAACGTCTCCACTCAACTGGACATGCTGGTGCGCATGATGGAAGACCAGGCGCTGGAGGACGAGTATCTGTCCTCCGACGACACCTTCCACCGCTACCTTGACCGCAAGGCTCCCAAAGGCAGTTTGACCGGGTTCTTCCGGGTGGTGCGGCGCACCAACAACGACGTGATATTCCGTTGGGAAGAACAGGGAAAGGGGGACGAATTTGAAAAATGGCTTTCCAAGGCCGCGATGAAAGTCTTCCAGTCCGACGGACACACGCGCTACCCGCCGATGCTTGCCCGGCTGGCGGCCTCGGGAAAGAAAATCGAGCATGCTGCTTGCATGGCGCATATCAGGCGCAAGTTCGTCCATGCGGAAAAGGAACACCCGTGGCTGGTGAAATGGTTCATCAGGCAGATCCGCCGTCTTTATGAAATCGAGAGGGAGATGGATGAACTCTCTGTCAGCCCGGAGGTCCGGGCGAGGGTGCGGCAGCTTAGGAGCGAGCCGATCCTCAATCTGATCAAGAAAGCCATGGTGCACTTGCGCCAAAAGTGTCCTAAAATCCTGCCCAAGTCGATGCTTGGCAGGGCGCTGGACTATGCATTGGGCCAATGGGCTGGCATGCAGGTCTATCTTCGCCACGGCGAGGTGAACATCGATAACAACCCGATCGAGCGGGACATCCGCCCATCTGCCGTGTGCAAGAAGAACCACTTGTTCATAGGTCATCCGGAGGCTGGCAAGGGGGCGGGGGTGATGTACACGTTGCTGGTCAGCGCCCGCAACCACGGCGTTGACCCGAAAGCGTACCTGAAGGACGTGATCGAACGCCTGCCCCAGCTCAACTCCAGCAACAAGGCCGGGCTCACGGCCCTCCTGCCCGCCAACTGGGCGGCGGCTTTCAAAAAGCGCCAGGCCGAAAAACAAGGCCCCCCGGCAACAAACGCCGCCTGAGCGTCAATTGCGGACACGGCGGAGAACGTCCCTTGCCGACCGGCTGGCCGTCACCGCCATAATGCTCCGGGAGAAAACTCAAGACCCCCGGACAACAAAAATGGCCTGGGAAAGTCGCGCAAGCCAAAACAAAGGTAAAGAGGTCGGATGCTTACGACGATCTGGCCGAACTGTGATCCTTTTAAGTAATATCTAGATTGTGAATTTCCTAATATGAAAAAATTGATTCTAATTTCCGTGTCCTTGGTATTAGTTACTATGGCGATTTCAATACCGGACGAAATCCCGTCGTCTGCCAGGCTGGTTCAATCCATCGGCCAGCCGATTTCCGTGGACGATGCCCAATTGGGGAAGCTCGAAAAACTGATTGAAACTTCAGGCCTGGCAGGCTTCTGGAAGTCAGCTCAAGAGGTGGCACCTGACGGGTGCCCTACAATTTATTCCCGGAGTTATTGCGACCGGCTATCTGCCTCGGAAAAAGAGGAAGACAGGGGCCGGGCCGAACACGAGCACAGAGTGAGAAATCTTGGAAAACTGATACTTCGGGAACTCGATATGGAGTCAACGAAAGTGACCCAGCCCAGCTTTGGCACTCTAG
>JBGSPC010000181.1:0-6494 GCA_041738805.1 Terrimicrobiaceae bacterium
CGCGATGGGAGAAGCTCGACGGTGTTCTCTGTCGCGTGCATCAGGCCAACATTCCTCCGACGAAGACGGCACTCGGGATAGAAAACCCGAATGTATTATCCGGAGAAGCAACCGCATGGATCGATGAGATCACCCGCCGCCCAGTCAAGGTCAAAACTGCCGCCGAAACCATCCTCTTCAACTACGAACCTGGACCCGCCGGACCATTCGTTCTTCCGCCGAAGTTCGCCCAAGTTTTCCAGTCCCTGCGCTTCGGCCCTTCTGGCCAAATGCGATAACTCTCTTATTCACCGGGATGACCAAGCCGGGAAGGAGGCATTCACGCTAAGCTCGCCAAGGTCAGAGAAGGCGAAAGCCAACAGGTTTTCCTCTCTCCTGTTTTCCCCTTGGCGTCCCTGGCGTCCTTGGCGCGAGCATTAGCTGCCTTCGATCTTTCCCTGGTCTTTCCTTGCGTCCTTTCTTGCTTCGGTTGATTGAGTCGGGTCTCTCCCAAGACCTATAGTATAAGTTTTTTAACTAAGTTGGTTCCACAGTATCAAAGGCCCAAAGCATGCCGCAGCAGTTGCGGATGGCCATCGCAGGCATTTTGCATGATAGGACTTATATGGTGGATGAGTGCGATGCATTATTTTAACGCCATTTGTGTCAAACCAAAAGAGAAGACCCGCTTCTTTTCTGATTGGCAAAAGCCCCGTCCGTCTGTGAACTTTTGAGGATGAAAAATCGCATTGTTCGCCCTCTGTCAGTGGTTTGCGGCTTGAGCGTTTTCCTTGTTTGGGAGTCGCTTCCTTCGGCCTGGTGCGAAAGTGAAATCGTCGGAAAACCGCTGTTGAGTCTCGTGACAGACCAAATGTCCGACGGCGACATCGTGGCCTTGATTGACCAGGGAGCCGACATCACGACGGAGGGCACGGGAGAGGCACCTTTGCCGATCCTGACCTTTGCCGTTCAGGGTCGCGCAACCGTGGTCGAAGCGCTGCTTAAGCGAGGGGCCGACGCTAATGCTCTTTCTCTTCATAAACTCTCCGCTCTGATGCTGGCCGCCCAGAGCGGAAACAAGGAAACGGTGGAACTGCTCCTGGCTAATCACGCCGACATAAGCCTCAAGGACCCGCATGATCGCACCGCGCTTTTCCATGCCGCCAACCGGGGACGCCTGGAGATCGTCGAGCTTTTGGTTAAGGCAGGCGCCGACCCGCAGGAAAAATACGTGGGCGGATATACCGATTTGATGTTGGCCGCCATTCGGGGCGACATCCCCGCTGCGGAAAAAGCGCTGGCCGAAGGCGGTGATTTGAACGCGGCGACTACGAATCCTCCAGGCTACACCGCCCTCCATGTGGCGATCCTGAACAACCAGCAAGACATGCTCGCCTGGCTGTTGGAGAAAAAACCCGAATTGGAAATGAAGAGTTTCAACGGCACCCCACTGGGATTGGCGGAAGCCGAGAAACGCACCCAACTGGCCGAGATGCTTCGCGCGGCCGGGGCTCAAGAGTGAACCTAATCCGGCGGGAGCCGGTGCCAAGGGTGGGATTGTAGGCAAGGCGACCCGGTGAGAAACTGCCGTCTTCGCCGCCGGATTAGAAAATTTTAATCACAAAAACAAGGGGAGGCCCCACCCGAAAGATGATTCACCCTCAATCCTTCAAAATCCCTAAGATTTCTCCCTCTGTGGTCAATTCCCATTTTCCCTTTTAGGGTGAACCAGTCGAAGGCAGTGGCTACCCGATTATTTCCAGCGAAAACTTTCGCCCAAGAAAAAGAGAAAAAGAAAAGACAAAGGGTCAGTCCCGCGTTTCATCGTTTTTTCTTGCGTCAATACACGGGACTGACCTGCCTGAACTGCCGCAGGATGAAATCTCCCGCCTCGGCGAGAAAACTTTTATCCAACTCAGTGCCCTCAAGTGAGGGATGATCTTCGCACCCTCGCAGGATGCATTCGATTCCCACCGCATCCAACCTCGACTTCAACGCCCGTCCGAAAGCGGGATGATGAATTCCGCGATTGATGTCCAGGTCTTTCGTCAAGGGATAGTCCGCCGTTTGATTCCACAGAAAAAAGGGCGGAGAATTTTTATCCACCCAATCAAGCATGGAAAGAGCGTCCAGTCGCGCGGCATTCTCGGTAAGATCATATTCCTCGGGTTTCAAACGATAGAGTTTTTGAAACGCAGGGAGCGTCCAGGTCATTCCGCCGATGATGGAGCGAATGGCCCGGGGATCCAAGGTGGTCTGCGCTTGTTTCGCCGCCACACAGGTTACGCGGGTGGAGATTCTGGCGATGGGGAGGCACGGATTTGTCACCCTTCTCAAATCCGCCTCCGTGAAAATAGACATACGCGGGAGAAGGTTCGGGACCATCCGACCGGTAGATATCCAGCTTCTGACGCGGATGGCTGCCATAGGCCACATCGGAAAAGTCCGGCCTTAGTCGCATAAGTTAGATGGTGAATTTTTCCCAGTGGATGCCCAGACGCTGGGGCGTCCCTGCGTAGTAGGTGCAAAGGATGCCGCCATTGCCCAGATCGAGCAACGCGGGATGTCCGAAACTCCATTTCCCCATATCCTCCCAATACGCGGCGAACTCTATGTCCTCGCCACCTTTGGTGCGCAGCAACGCCGCCTCGCTGTGTTCATGGACGATGGGACCGGGCTGCCAGGTTTTCCCGCCATCCGCGCTTTCGTGCAGTTGGATCGTGCCCACCTTGCTCTCGCGCTCGACCACCAGCGCCAGCAAACGTCCGTCGGACAGCAAAACCGGCGCGGCGATTTGTCCCTTGATACCGGTGGGCAGCGGCGCGGGAATTTCTCCGGCTAAATCCGCCCGGAGAAAATGCACCGGCAAATCGCGTTTCGCTTCGCGGTCATGGGTCCAAAAGCACCCGAGCACTTCGCGTTCACCCGCTCCCCGGCAGAGGCGCTGATCCCAGAAACACCGACGTCCGGTTGGATCTGAAGCGAGGACGCGGATCTCCGACGGGCTTAGCGATTTTCCATCGAACTCCATCAGACAGGCCCGATGCGGCTGATCGGCCATCCAGCTTTCAAAGGGCAAGGCAAAAGATCCGTCGCCCCAGTCAAGCACCGGCCCAGTGAGGCTGCAGCCTTCGTAGCCCGGCGTCTCCAACTCGGTCCATTCCGACCACGATTCTCCTTCATCCGGCGAACTCGCCACTACGAGGAAACTGGGAAGGAGCGCCTCCGTCTCGGGATGAAAAATCGGACGCTGCGGGTCCGTGCGATCAAACAGCGTGGCGAAGAGCAAAAGCGCACCGTCACTTTGCCGGGCCAGGATTCCAAGGGCTTGCGACACAGGAACCCCCCGGAAGGTCGCGGGCAATTGATGGGGCCTTTCGCGCCAGGTTTCCCCCTCATCACGCGAGGAAAAGATCACCAGCTTGGAGTCCGCCGCGTGCTTGACCGCACCGGCTTGGAATACCACATGAATCGTGCCATCGTCGGCGCGAAAAAGTTCCCCGAAGAAGGCGGCCTGGCGTTGCGGACAATCTTCGGTTGCTTCGAAAATGGTTCCCTTGGACTGGACGATAAGCGGGGAAGTGGTGGTGATTTGGTTCATAAGTGGGGCTTGATTCTCAGGGGTGGGTCACTCTGGAAAGCAACGGACGAGCTATTCGGGCACATAGCGGAAGGGAGACGGCTTCAAGACATTGTCTTTCACCGCGGTGTTTTTGCCGGAAAGGCTGAGGACATCCCCCTTTGTATCGTCTCCCAGGCAAAGCACATTAAATTGAATGGTGTTGTGATCCGCGCCCCCTTGCTCCTCCACCGCCACTTCAGTGCCCTTGCGTTTACTTTCCCCGACAAGATTCGCGGTGATCTGAATATTTTGCGTCGTGCCCGCCAGAACGATGGCGGCGGCGGGCGGATATTTTTCCAATTCGGAGATTCGGCCCCGATGGACGATATTTCCCCTCACGATACCGGCCGGACAATCATTCAGAAAAACGCCGCTTTTTAACGACTCCGTTACCACGCTGCTGATGAGGGAAAACTGACCGCCCGCGGATTTTTGCACAGCAATCCCATATCCGCGATTTCCCGAAATGATGCTGCTATCGATGACAATTTCGCCCTTCCCCTTGGCGATCTGGATTCCGTCGCCCTGATTGCGCAGGCTCCAGGATTCCGCGATGGTGAGCGTCTCCGGCCCATCGCAGACGAAGCCGGTCTCGCATCCGCTGATCATCGTTTGACTGACCAAGGTCGTTTTGATTCCGGCCAAGAGAAGCCCGGGGCCCTTGAGATCGTCGATCATCACCGAGTCGATCAGCACGTCCGAGCCGTTCGTGATGGCGATGCCCTGGGCGGGCTGGGAATTTTCCGACGGTTGCCGGATGCTCAAGCGGCGAACCGCAATCTGCGACTGCTCGTTGCTGGTGATGACAGGTCCCGTTCCCTGCCAAAGCAGCACGGTGGCCGCTCCGGCTCCGCAAAGCGTGACGCCGGAGGGGAGTGTCAGTCCTTGCGTCATCGCATAAATACCGGCTGGCAATTGCACTCGTCCTCCCCCATTCTGCGCTTTGTCGATGGCGGCCTGAAAGCCGCAGTCCGGCTTTTCGGGATCGTAAAATGGCGCGGCGTCCACCGCGATTTCCGACAGGGCCGGAGAGGCCAGGGGAACCACCGGTTTCGCGTAGTCCCCTTTGAGCGGGTGATTGTCGGTGACAACATTGAAATCCGGTGACTCATCCTGGATGGCTTTCGCTTCATCGGCGGACTGATAGACATTGTCTGCGATCACGCTGGCCGAGGTTTTGGGGCGAATCAGAATCAACGGCGCAAGGTTTGCGGTTTCCCCCCGGTTGACGATGGTGTTTCCGACCACGACATGACGGCGGGGCCACCAATTCGGAGACCATTCCTTTTTCCCGCCGGTATCTCCAATAAATCCGATGGGTGAGGCCGCCGTATCGACCAGCGTGTTTCCGACGAATACATGATCGGATCCCTCACCAAACCAGACCCCACGTTTGTTGTTCTCACCGTAGTTCCGGTTGCACACATTGTTGACATCGTAAAAGTCCGAGAACCCGCCGATCATCTCCCCATTATTCGTCAGAATGGAATTTCCAATGACGGAAAATTTCACTTCCCGGCAGAAGAAGATGCCCGGCCCCTGGCAATGATCGGCCAGGCAGCGGGAAATGATGCACTCGTTCTGCACACTTCCCGGATGAAATCCTTTGGTTTCATGACCGATCATATTGCGGGCCTGACATTCGGTCAGCATATTGTTGTTGCCACCTTGGAGACTGAACCCATCGCCCATCCAGCCCCGGATGGTGACGCGGCAGATCTTTGTCCGGTCCACGTAATAAAACGTGATGGCGGAGGCCGCATAGTCTCCGTTGAGTGGGAAGTCCTCCTTCGGGGCGTCCGGGTCCACCATCCCCCCCGCGATCTCCAAATCCCGAATCTCCATGTCTGTGGCCTTCATGGCATAGAAAATCGGGAAAAAATTCGCGACAATGTTCCCCGCCTCGATGGTTTTCATATGGGCTGGCAAGGGAGAGGAAATCGTGATCTGATTGTCCTTCACCGCCTCAACAAAAATCCTTAAATACGGCTTGCAGAGTTCACGGCTGTCGCCGTTTACCGGGTTAAAAAAAGTAATCATTTGTCCGCGATAAGGCGACACGCAGATCTCCATGCCCGGGGCAAACCGTGAGGCATCCTCCACCGTCAAGGTGGTGTCGCCTTCCCTAATGGGTTCGGTCAGTTTCGTCTGCACCAGCGGTTCCGCCTGGGCGAGTTGGGTCTTTTCGCCCTGACCGCGCAAACACACCCCGCTCCGCAGAACGAGCCCCTTTCGCACAAGGAATTTCCCTGCGGGTAAAACCACCTCCCCGCCTTGCGGCGGCAGAGCGTCAATCGCATCCTGAATGCCACAATCGGGTTTTGCCGCATCAATAAACTTCGCGGCATCGACAGAGGCCTTGCGGTTCGTTTCCGGCGTCACGACACTTTGCCGAAAATCGGGAACCGGGATCGCCGGGTCTTCTGCCCGAAGAGACGTCGCGAGAATGAGCAGACACGACAGGTGAGGCAGTTGGGACAAACGGGCAGGGAAATATCTCACGGAGATCTGGGTTTTTGAAGATCGCTCGTTAAAAATTCTAGGCTATTTGATCGCGCCGTTTTGGAAGACGGTGAAGAATCGTCCCGTCGGTGCCCTGGAAGAGTTCGCAAAAAAGGCCGCCGGGCGTTTGGGACGATCGGCTGGGGCCTCGAAGACCATTCCGCAGGATGAAATGGTAGTTGTCATAAAAAATTCGGGAAGAGCCTCGCGCCAAGGACGCAAGGGACGCCAAGGATTGGAAGAAGAGAAGGAACGGGAATCCGTTTTCCTTTGCGTTCTTGGCGATTTTGGCGCGAGAACAGGCATGTCTTAGTTTTCAATTTTCAGGTACAGTGGGCCGGTCAACTTTCCGAGGTCCACGGACACTTCGTACAACCCGCTTTTCACAGTC
>JBGSPC010000206.1:0-14823 GCA_041738805.1 Terrimicrobiaceae bacterium
GGGCTTGAAATTCAAAAACGTCCTGCTTACAGTCTGTCATAGCGATATTGGGTTTGGTTATTGATTGAACACCTTCAACCATAACGGCTTACGCCGCCAATGTCGCTATTTTTATGCTCTCTTATGAGATATTCGGGCTAAAGCGTTCCGTGGACCACATTCATCTACGACCGAGTGCTTTAAACCCCATTGCCAGAAAAATCACGGCATGTCAGCAAGCGCATTCCCTCGCACCCAAGCTGTGATCCTATTCCACTCGGCATTTTCCAAGGCGGTGACCTCATGATCACCGTGCGGATCAATCCACAGTTGCTTGATTCCTGGATAACCATCATAGAGCTTCTTCCCGAGCATAGCCGGGGTTGTGGTGTCATTGGCAGAAACCAGAAAAGCCACTGGGCCGGGATAGTTCTTCAAATTTTTTTCTGACTCGAATCGGTTTTTCATCAGAGCTCGGACGGTAAACCATGGGTAGTGATAAGCGGCCGTATCCACCATGGAATTGAAAGGTGTGACGAGGATGATGCCGGAAATGGCATTGGGTCGCTCGCGAGCAGTGGCGCTGGCGACGCCACTGCCCAGTGACAATCCCAACAGCCAAATTTTTCGCCCGGGAACCGCTGCCAACGTATCCACCGCTTCGATGCCCGCTTTTGTGAGGGATTGTTCGGAGGGTTGGCCAGCCCTGCTGCCATAGCCGGGATATTCCAGCAAATAGGTTTTCCAGTCGCCCTCAGCCTTTTTGGCGCGTTCCCGATAAAAGGAGCAAAAAAGCGCAAATCCCCCATTGCCGCTAAAAACAAGAAGCACGTCCTCCGGGTTTCCGTCTTTGGACTGCCAGCCTATCTGCTCCCCTTGGGCATTGAACCAAGGCGAGAACCCCAGCGCTTCAGCACGTTGCTCCAACTCTGAAGCCGGAGGCCGCTGGGGTTTAAAGAGGAGGTGATCCTGGTTGAAATAGACCAAGGCTCCCAGCACGGCATAGACCAAGCAGAGCAGCAAAAATCCAATCGCGAGAATACGCATCCAAAGTGGCATGGAATTAATCTTTCTGCTTTCCCTCGCTCTGACCAGATCAAGTGGTCGAATGAGAATGAGTCGGCGGGCAGGGGACTGCCCAGCCCTACCATTCAAAGGGCGCTTCGCGCTTGCGCCATTCCGTCCTTCTTGAATTTGACCTGGTTGATCAGGCCTGTGACCAGCATTCCGGGCCATAGATTTCAGGCGGTCAGTTTTCCTAATATTGTCGACTCCCAAGAAAAAGGGTGAGAAGCCGTCGCTGTGCTGTTACCTTCTCACGTTTTGCCATGCTGACTGTTTCCAAATTGACCAAATCTTACGGTGGTCGCGTCCTCTTTGAGGATGCGTCCCTGCAAATCAACCCCGGGGACCGGGCCGGATTGATTGGGCCCAACGGCGCAGGCAAATCGACACTGTTTTCTCTGATCCTTGGGGAGAACACGCCTGATGTTGGCACGGTGAGTTTGCCGCGGGGCTACACGCTCGGTTTTTTGCCGCAGGAGAGCGCCCCATCGGGCGAAGAGACCGTTCTTCAGCTGGCGGCATCGACCAGTCCGGAAATGGCGGAGGTTTTTGAGCAACTGCGCAAATTCCCTGATGAGGAAGCCCACGAGCACCATGAAGCGGTGGCAAAGTTTGTGGAGCTGGATGGCTACAATATCGAGGCCAAAGCCAAACGCATTCTCTCGGGATTAGCGTTCCGTGAAGAAGATTTCCACAAGCCTGCTCACACCATGAGCGGGGGATGGATCATGCGCGCGCATCTGGCCCGCCTTCTTGTGATGGAGCCTGATCTTCTCATGCTGGATGAACCAACCAACCATCTTGATTTGGAGTCCCTGGGTTGGTTCCAAAATTATTTGTCGAACTACCCCGGCTCGATCCTCGCGATTTCCCATGACAGGGCGTTTCTGAATGCCATCTGTGAGGTTGTCATCGAAATCTCGCGGGGCCGCCTCACCAAGTATAGCGGGAATTACGATTACTACCTTGAGCAGAAAAAAGCGCGCGAGGAGCAATACGCCGCCGCATACAAAAACCAGCAGCGCGAAATCGCGCACTTGGAAGATTTTATCAACCGTTTCCGCGCCAAAGCCAGCAAAGCCGCGCAAGCTCAAGAGCGTATCAAACGCCTCGCAAAAATGGAGCGGCTCGCTCCGCCAGAAAACGCGGAGGCCACAGTCAAGTTTCGCTTCCCGCAGCCACCGCGGGGTGGTCAGCGGGTGATGACCCTCAAAAATATCCGTCAGTCCTATGGTGACCACGTGGTTTACGAAGATCTCAACCTTGAGGTCGAGAAGGGCCAGCAAACGGTGCTTGTGGGTCCCAACGGGGCGGGGAAGTCGACTCTTTTAAAAATTCTTGCTGGTCTTCTCCCGCTCTCCGCTGGAGAGCGTGTGGTCGGTCATAATATTTCTGTGGGTTATTTTGCCCAGCACCGTACGGATGTGTTGGACATCAAACGCAGCGTCCTTGAGGAAGCCCTTGAGCACACCACCGGCGTGAACGAACAGTCCGCCCGCTCGGTTCTTGGGTCCTTCCTGTTTCGCGGAGATGACGTTTTTAAAAAGGTTTCTGTCCTAAGCGGCGGCGAAAAAAGCCGATTGGCCCTTGTGAAGCTCCTTTTGGATCCTCCCAACTTTCTGCTGTTGGATGAGCCCACAACGCACTTGGACATTGCCAGCATCGATGCCCTGATTTCCGCGCTCAAGCAATATGAGGGGACCCTGGCGTTTGTCAGCCATGACGTCCACTTTATCCGCGCCATTTCCACATCCGTGCTCCACATTCATTCGGGGCAACTGACGCCCTACGCCGGCAATTACGATTACTACCTCGACAAAACCAGCGCCTCCTCGGCCAAAGACGCTTTAGTCGCGGTGCTCCACAATTATCGGCCCAATCAGGACGCTGAAGCGGAAATTGTTGAAGAGCGGCCCAAGCTGGGCCTCAAAGAAATCCGTGAGCAGCGGCGCGCCGAAGCCGAGGCCAGGAAGGTCATTGCCAAGCAGCGCCGCGAAGCTGAAGCCCAACTCGCGTCTGTTGAAGCAGAAATCCAGCGGTTAGAGACGCGTCAAAATGAATTGGCCGCCGCCTTGGAATCCCCCGAAAGCCCTTCCGCCGCCTTTGTCATGAACCGTGATCTCTCCAACGTCGCCGAGGCCCTCGAAGCCGCCAATGCCAAATGGAGCACGCTCGCAGAGACTGTCGGTCAGCCGGAACCTGCGTGAGATCAGCGAAGCAGTCCCCTGCCATGCCGGAACTTGGGGACCAGTCGACCTTGGGTTTAAAATTCCAGGTCTTTGGAACGCACACGCGACTCCTATGGCGCTTCGCAGCTCGGAAAAAATGATGACAAGCGTCGGGACATGGTGCGGCATGTTTTATGATCGCCTTCAATTTTTTAATGGCAGGCCTCGAAGGTAAACAGCGGCATCGACCAGACCGTCGGGACTTCCGATATCCAGTCTTTTGCCACGAAGGGGAACCCCGGTGAGCGTGCCGTTTTTTGCCAGTTGCTGCATCGCATCGGTAAGTTGTATCTCGCCACCAAAACCCGGCGTGGCACTCGCAAGATGATGGAAAATTTCTGCGGAAAAATAATAGCGCGCTGCAAATGCATGCGGCGGGAGTGGGGTGCCATCCGCCCCGAGTAAAATTGGAACATTCTCCGGCGCCGGCTTCTCCACCAGTTGGTTGAGTTGAAAGTTCCCGTGATCTGAGGCAACCCCTCCTGCGATGCCATACCTGGATGCCCTCTCCGCCGGACATGGTTCGATCGCCACGGCCGACGGACCTGCCTGCACCATCCCAAGCAATGGTGATTCCCCGGCAATCACCGTGTCGCCCAACAAAACAGCCACCGGATCCCCACCTGCAAAATCCTGGGCATACCGGATCGCATCGCCCAGTCCGCACATTTCGTCCTGATACACATAGGTGAAACGGGCCATGCTCGTAAGCTGGCGGACGATTCGCAAAGCCTCCAGCTTTCCCGTGGATTCCAGCCTCTGCTCAAGCTCGGGGTGGGGTTGGAAATAATTGACAATCGCTTCTTTCCCTTTGCTGAGGATGATGAGGACCTCATCGAATCCGGCATTCACAGCCTCCTCCACGACATAATGGATGACCGGCTTATCACCGAGCGGCAGCATTTCTTTTGGAACCGCTTTTGCAATTGGCAGAAATCGTGTGCCAAAGCCGGCTGCTGGAATAACCGCTTTCATTTGCGCCCTGCCAATGGCACCGCCGCCTCCACCGCTGGAGCAAAATCGGGTCGGATCACCCGGATCCCATGTTGTTCGAAGGCAGACTGCAATTTTTTAAAGACTTCCTCATTCTCACAGATGCCGGTGATGGCCCCTCCACTGCCAGCGAAGTTTGCGCTGGCTCCGGCGCTGCGTGCGGTCGCGACCATTTCGCGGTTGCCTTCACCGACATCGTAAAGACTCGAACGCTTGTCGAAGTTGGCGTTGATGATTCGGTGCATGGAAGCAACGTCACTGGCATTCATCGCGTCGCGGAAATCAGCGGCGAGTTTTGCCCAATAGTCCATGGCCTGCACGACATCTTCATCGCCGCTATTCCAGCGCATGCGCAGATCATTATGAAAGACCTCTGTTCCTTCCGAGAGATCCTCGCGGAAGGCAACATAGATTGGCGGCAATTTGGCAACGTCCAGCGGCTCATATTCCCCGTAGCCACGGGCTTCCATAAGGGAACGGTCGAAGTTCATAAAAACCAATCCCTGATAGGCCTGCGAAACCCTGTCCTGCAAGCCTGCGGGGATGCCGAGTTCCTGAGTTTCCACTTCCAGCACAAGATTGGCCAATGAATGGCGCGACATGGTGACATTGTAAAACCCCATCAACGCACGCACACACGCTGTGATCAACGCGCTTGATCCCGCGAGTCCGACCTGGCTGGGGATATTGGAGCTGTAGCGCAGGGTGAAATTTCGGTCATCGAGTTGGATGCCCCGTTCGCGGCAGTAATCGAGAAACCGTTTTGCAGATGCTTTCAAGAGCCGGAACCCTCCATAATAACCATGGTTTTTCACGTCGCTGTGCAGCGAAGCAAGATTGTCGAAAACGGAATGGTCGCGACGGCTGGGAAGCAACTCAAGCTCCGGGGATTCCCAAAGCGTCATTGCCGCTTCAAAATTCCGGAATGCGAATGAGATCGTCTTTCCAAAATATCCATCGGAAGGATTTCCCACCAATCCAGCCCGGGGGTAGGCAACTGTGCGAATAATCATAGGGTGTTTAACCTTTTTTTTAGCGTTAGCTACCCCAAGCGTCAACGGATTCCAAATCATCAAAACAACGCATTGTCAGCTCGGCCGGAATGTCGGCGGGCGAGAACAAAAGACAGAAGACCTCCCGCCATGAGAGCCGGGGATGTGGGCTCGGGATGAGGGCAAAGTTGATTGGAAGATTAGCAGGGTAATCCATATCATTGGGGCGATAATCCGGGGAAACGGGATGCGGAACAACGAGGAGGCCGACCGCTTTTTTGGGTTTGATCTGATTTCCTCGATCGGCACGCATTGGATGTTCCCCGCATTTCCGGAGGAGGAGATGTCAGTCAATGCTTCAACAAGGATTCTGCGCAACCTGGACGGCCTTCTTGCCGAGGTCCCCTTGGACGGTCACAGCACCATTCCCCACTTCCTCGAATCCCCTGTTCGAACCCCTGCGTATTGGTTTGCCAGGAAGCCCGGGCGCTTCGACCGATCTCATCCCGACTGCCGTCCCGACGTGAAAGCGCTCCATCAAACGCACCCCAACGACCGCGACCACCCCCTTGGCGTGAACTACGGGTCCATGATCGGCAGAGTCCGTGATCTCTCAAATGTCGCCGAGGCCCTCGAGGCCGCCGATGCCAAATGGAGCACGCTCTCAGAGACTGTCGGTCAGCCGGAATCTGCCTGAAAATGACCCATCCGCCGGGAATCTGAGTTCCTTTAGCCCCTATAATCACACGAGGGCAATATGCCTGGGAATTTGGCCTGTGGCACAAAGCAAGAGGTGACGGTGTACTGGGGTGTGATCGCACCCATACGGAAGAAGCAAATTTGACTGACCAGCATGTTGGCATCAAAAACATTCCAACCCGCTTCGCCCATCCAATGGATCATTGCCGCCAGTGCGGTTTGGCAAGCGCCTTCGATGGATTTTTCCACGGCGAGGCAGCCGATCCCCTCGGCAGTTCGATAGCGGGGAGTTGATGGGGAGAAATATTTACAGAGCTCGATCTGAACCGTGGCAGATCCTGAAATTTCCAACCCGCCTCCGGCCGTCTCCCCATGACCTTGAGCTGCGTGCATGTCGCCCAGATAGAGCATACCGCCTGGATGAGAAACTGGCAGCCAAAGGGTCGTGCCTTCGATGAGGTCAGGGTGGTCCACATTTCCACCGTGGGAGCCGGCCAGCAGGCTGGATAGAGGAATACTCCCGGGCGAGGCCGTAGCCACACAGCCAAGAAAAGGGTGAACCGGAATAGTGATAGGTTTGTCGCCAAGAGGATTTGTCATCCGAGCCACTCCACCCTCTAAGTCCCAGAGATACATGTGACGGGGTTTCTCGATGAGGCCGACCTCCGGCTGCGCCGCTCTCAGCATTTTGTCTGGGAGAAAGCCATGATCGGGTGCAAGAAGCGTGCGAGCGATTTTACGATCCGGTGTAATGTTTAGGAAATGGATCTGCAGGGCGTCACCCGGCTCTGCTCCTTCCACAAGGATTGGCCCAAAAGCAGGGTTCCCGCGGTCAGTTGATCCATCTTCGAACAAGGATTGAGGGAGAGGACAGAGGTCAGGCCCCAACCCATCGGAATCGGGAAATGCTACGGTCAGAGTCTGTCCGGGCGTGACTTGCCGGGCGGCCGGGGCATTGGCAAAACTATAGCGATAAAGGCACATCATGACTGGCGGCCACGGTAAGCGCGTTCGATCCATTCGAGAGTTTCAATACCCTCAGTGAGACTGTTGATTGTAGGAACCCTGCGGTTCAGGATATTGAGAGAAAATTCATCCAACTGAGCCGCATAAAGATCAGTGGGAGGGTATGCGATCGTTTGATCCTCTGCAACCGCGACAGGTCCCGTCTGACTGGCCTCATATTTATCCTGCTCGGGGAAGGTTTCCCACCGGACATGGCCGGTGCCGTTTTGGCCGATGGTTTCGTGGGCTGTAACCCGACCTCGTGTGCCTGTTAGTTCCAGCAGGCCGGTTCCGACCTGGTCCGGCATGGAAAAAAAAGCTTCGACGACGCCATGTGTTCCAGACTCAAATTCGAGGAGCACCGTTGCGCTGTCCTCAACCGGGTAGGAAAAAAGCTGCGTTGTGCACAAGGCCTGTACGGAACGGATAGGACCGAGGATCCACCTCATCAGGTCTATCAGATGGCTGCCAAGATCCATTAATGCGCCTCCCCCGCCGAGGCTTTGATTCTGACGCCAGGCATCCGGGATATCGGGATACCAACAGCCGAGGCGGGCCCGTGCATGCACAATCTGTCCAAGGGTTCCTGCGCTGACGGCCTCACGAATCGCAGCGTGAGCAGGGTGAAATTTCATCATATAAGCTTCCATGGCAAAGACCCCTGC
The DNA here is from genome assembly GCA_041738805.1 of Terrimicrobiaceae bacterium. GTDB lineage: Bacteria > Verrucomicrobiota > Verrucomicrobiia > Chthoniobacterales > Terrimicrobiaceae > JAJTZA01. The sequence goes on from JBGSPC010000206.1 coordinate 7,627, forward strand.
GTGTTCACAAAGACCTTGAATCTCCAGCGCCTCGACGGATGTGCGGGCAAGAGGTTTTTCGATGAGTAGGTGCTTTCCGGCGGTGAGGATTGTTCGGGCGTCCTCCAGATGACAATGCACCGGTGAAGCGAGATAGACCGCATCAACCAGGTCCCACATCTCCCCGGCATCATCAAACGCTCCAGCTGCTTGAAATTGTTTGGCTAGAGTTGAAGCACGATCCAGGGAACGGCTGCAAACTGCCGCAAGGATCGAGTGATTGTTGCTCGCAAAGGCGGGCATCACACGGCGTTGTGCGATCCCTCCTGCTCCTATCACCCCGTATCTTACCACCTGATTCATCCTTCTTACTTTTGCTCAAGACGCTTTCAGGAGCCGCGATTGATATTCGCCAGCGGCCGCTGGCAGGCTCAAACCGCTCTCCAGAGCCTTGGCAATGTAGGTTTCCTTGTCTTCGATTCCCCAGGCAAGGAATAGGGCTTCATCCAGCAAATGGATCGGAATCACAACCACGCCGTCATCATCTCCTACGACCATGTCTCCTGAGTGCACCACGACATTCCCGCAGGAAATCACGGCTTGCTGCTGGCCCAGTTTGGCGAAAGTTCCACTAGCCGGGGTGACGCCTGCGGCAAACACCGGCCAACGCATCTTCTTGAGTTCAGCGACATCCCGCACGGCTCCGTCAATAACTGCGCCTGCCAGTCCGCGTTGACGGGCGCGCCCGCTCATTAGCCCCCCCATAAGCACCGCTCCGACAAATCCTTCGCCATTGACGACAAGGACATCGCCCGGACTGGCTTTTTCGAGCGCCTCCTCGACGGCATGGGTGGCGCCCGGATAACACTGCACGGTGTAGGCCGGTCCTTGGAGGGGGAACCCGGTGATAGGGCGGATGCGGGCATGGAGAGTTTGAAACTTGAGTCCCAGTTGAGCAAGAGCGTCGCTAAGATTTGCGGTGGACGGATATTTTCGGTCTGCCGCAGGTGTTAAGGTTCCGTTATTCGGAATGAGTGTGTTTTGGCTCATAAACTGTGATCGGTTTTTGAAGTTGAGACGCGCCCATCATCCGTTTCATCAATGTTTTCCTCCCGGAGCGCGCGGAAGAGGAATTTGAGGTCGTAAATGCCGCCTACAACAACGACAAGGGTGAAAAGGATACTAATGATCGCATTCACCAAACAGAACCAGAAGATGAATGGTGACCAAAAGCCGAGCTCGGGTGAAAAGTGCATTAGTTGGATTTCTTGGCGTTCATTTGCCTGACCGCTTCTCCAAGGTCCCAGAACTTGGTCTTTTTCCTTGAAAGAAGTGAGAGGATGATGAGTGCTATGATGGCGAGAAGATAGGTTCCGAGACCGGTGGTTTCTGCTTTAAGAGGGAAAATCCATCCTTGGGCATGATAGATCCGGCGAGCAATTAAGTCGGCGATGGGCAGGATCACGCTGATGGCCACAGCGGTGTAAGCGCCAAGAGTATTGGCCCGTCGCCAATACATGCCAAAGAGCACAATGATGCCTGTGCCGCCGATGATGTTTGCACAGAGCCAGAGGTACTCCCAAATTGGCAGGGTGGGTTCATACCAAAGCCCGAACAGGAAAAATCCAAGACACAGAATGACAATAGTGATGCGCACCATCCGGATGTGAACCTGCGGGTTGGGAGGTTTTTTCAAGAATGGACAAATGCAGTCGTTGACAATCGATGTTGACCAACTAAGCAAATACTGGTCGGTGGTTGAGACATCGGCCCAGAGCAGTCCGCAGAGGAGAAAACCCATCAAGACCGGTGGCACAATTTGGGCGAGAAATGCCGGCGTGGCCATGGCCGCCCATTGACTGTCAGGAACCCCGCTTTGGTTTTCCAAGCCCCACGCCGCCAGGGCTCCGACACCAAGAGCTATGATCAGAAATGTCCGGCCGTTGCCAAAAATAGATCCCACCAGATAGGAAAGAGCGACGGTGCGAGGCTTATCCATCGAAGCGTATTTTTGCAAATACGGGCCATAAGAAAACTGGAGCAAAATTCCCATCAAAGTGAGCCAGGCAAACCAGACAAAACCATAGGAATCGCCTCCTTCGGCAAAAGGGTATAGCCCCGCAAGTCCGCGCCCCTCTTCCAGACGCGTCCACATATTCTGCAAACCCAGATGGGACACCATGTGGAAAAGCACGGCGACAATCGCTCCCATGATGAGAATCATCTGGAAAAAATTCGTGACGATGAGGGTGACAAATCCTCCCAGGAGCGTGAAGAGGATGGCACTGCCCAACAAGACCCCCATAATGATCCAAAGGGTCGGAATCAGTGAGCCAAAAACGAGAGTTTTGTCGGGGGCTCCCATCAAAACCTTCAGAAACCCCGCTCCCACCACCGGGAAAATAGACATCTGCAGCACCCCGGCCGCGGAATTTAATATTCCCGTTAGGATTCGCAGCCCGCGACTGTAGCGCATTTCCACGTATTGAGAGACGGACATGGCTTTTGTGGCACGGAAGCGTTGGATGCCAAACCCAAAAATTCCGAACAGTGGTACCATGATGCACATGGATAACAGCCCGATCAGCACAAAGGAGAATCCTTTGAGATATCCCTGCTCACACATTCCAACGATACTGACGAGACCGATTTCCCCTGCAATCCCTGCTCCCAGACCCAACCAGAGCCTCACCTTCCGGCCTGAGACCAAATAGTCAGCCACACTTCGGCAAAGGCTGTTCAAATAAATCGCCAGTGCGAGAAAAAGAACAAACGATGTGCCGAGAATCAGCCAGTCAACAGGGGCAACCTTCATCGTTAATCAAGACCGGCCCATCACATGCGGGAATGGGTTTGGACCACGGAGTTCACGTAGTTCTGGGAGGCTCGGACGGCGGCTCCAAGAAGTGCAGAACGTTCGGCATGCTTTGACAGCCGGACCTCAAGATTTTTCCAGGATTGCGGAAGGCATTGCCTCTCGATCTCCTTCCGCAACACCGTCAGTAGATCTTCATTCACCACTTCAATGGCGCCGCAAAGCACAACCCGGTCAGGATTAAACATGTTGACAAGGTTGCCGATACCGATGCCCAGATAATACACCAGATCGCCCACAATGCCTCGACAGTCAGGATCACCTTCCCGGGCCATGCGATAGATTAATTCCGGATCGACTTCGAGGCCGGCCGCTAAAAGGGGGGCCAGACGTTTGGCGCGGCCTTTCTCCACCTTCTCCTGGATCCTGCGCGTCATTGATGCCGGAGAAATAAAAGTTTCCAGGCATCCCCGGCGCCCGCAAGCGCATAGCGGCCCATTGAGATCGATCACCGTGTGTCCCAACTCCCCGTCAAAGCAATCCCGCCCCCGATAGACAACCCCATTGTCCACCATCCCGAAGCCGATGCCTGTTCTCAGAGTCACCACCAAGGTTTTGCCGCTACCGTTTTCCTCGCGAAACCAGTGTTCGGCCCATGCGGCCTGATGAATCGAGCGTCCAATATGTGCCGGCACTTCGTACATCTTCTCCAGCCAAGCACGGACCGGGACGTTTTTCCATTTGGGGAGGTTTGTTGATCCCAAGACAATGCCGTTCGCTTCATCCAGCAAACCCGCGCAGCTTGCACCCACGCGCACGACCTCACCGGCCTTGACCCCCATGTCGCGGGTCACTGTCTTGATGAGTTTAAATGTTGCTTCCGGTGTCTGCTGGCGATCGCAGACAATTTGCCGGTAGTTAAGGATGGCCCCCCCCAAATCCGTCATTGCGATACGGAGGTGGTCTGGCTCAATGTCGATGCCAAGCACGGACTTCGAGCTGCTGTTCACCCTGAGAAGGCGCGCCGGTCGTCCACTCGATGGTGTTGATCGCGTCTCCTCACTTTCAACGAGCAATCCTTCTTCCATCAGGTATCTGACCAGGCCCGTCAGGGCGGCGGGTTTAAACTGCGACTGCCTGGCAAGCTCCGCACGTGAGATCGGACCCAGGATTCGAATGGTCTCCATCACTGCCAACGCATTGACTGTCCCAAGATAATGGACATCAGGAGTGAAGGTTTGCCCGGAGCTACCCAAGCGTTGAATGGAGTCGCGAATCATATTACTTTTCGTCGTGTATGAATGTCAGATCCATCGAAGATGTCAAGGGATTGACTGCTTTTCAATACACGTTTCTGTTTTCATTTACCATGGTAAAGCAGGAATTTGTAAAAAAAACTTTGACCAACTACGGAGTTTCTATACGATGTTGAATAATTGATCAAATGATCACCAACAAAACACAAAATCTGACTTCAATGAAAAACACACACATCCTTCATCTGGTTATTGCAGTTGCCTCACTCACAGCCCTTGACGCAGCGGTGAATGTTGATCGTAACAATGTCCTTTGGGAGGGCACATACGAGGGCGACTCGGTGAATCTCACCACCGCCGGAACTCCGCCTGATGGGACCACGCCGGTCTTCAGTGCATTTGACGCAAACACGGACAACCGGTCGTTGATTGGCGGATCGCTTCAGATGGTGACTGGCAGCGCCGGACAGACCCAAAGTTTCTCGAACGATTTCGGGATGGTCCAGAGCAATCTGATGACCGTGGAATGGAAGGGCAGCGTGGATATCAACCAGCCATTTGATGCCTTAACCGGGTTTGGGGGTCTCATCGTGGTGGCTGACGGAACTTATCTCTCCTTTAATCAGTATTCTGACCAATTACAGGTCCAGAATGCGGGACAGACGGCTGCTTCTTTTCTCATGAATATGACTCAGGAAATCACATTCCGGGTCACTTATGACGGAAGCCTTGCGACTGACGACTGGAAGCTCTACGCCGACAATTCTCTGCTCTGGTCTTCAGGAACGCTCGTTGCCGCCACTTTCGCCCCGGTCTCGAACCGGATCATATTCGGGGACTACTCTGCCGGAGCGTTTTACGGTGCCGCTAACTGGGACTACATTTCGTGGACAGATGCGGGGGCCTTTGCACCAGTTCCAGAGCCGAGCTTCGCGATGGCACTTCTGGTCATGGGAGGCGCAAGCCTGATCCGCCGTCGCAAACGCGCATCGGTCGAATAATTTCCCAACTCGGACGACATTCAGAAAACTCCAAACCCGCGGGAAGGCGGAGCCTTCCCTGCGGGTATTGAGGATACTGCTACTAACATGAGATATCGCCGCGAATATCGTAATGGGTGCCAGATGGCCTTCACCTTGATTGAACTCCTTGTTGTGGTTTCGATCATTGGAATCCTGGTGGCGCTCCTCATGAGCCCGGCGCGGCGGATGCTCGACAACGCAGGCAAGGCCAAAAGCCTCTCGAATTTAAAGCAGCTTGCCACGGCCCATGCGTCCTATATGGGCGACCACGAAGGGGAGTTTGCTTTCTACAAGAAATATCCAGGTTTCTACGGCTCGGATTATCTCTGGCAACTCATCTTTCCCTATCTGGGCGAAAATTCAGCGGTGTTCCGGAGTCCTGGCGATAAGCGCCGGGTTGTCGCACAGGATTATAATCAAACAGAGTTTCTTCCGGGGACATCGGACCAAACCAAAGAAAAACTCAAAGGTCTCTGCAGCTACGGCAGTAACGACTATATCACGGGTGGAAGAGGTTTTTTTGGGGCCAACAATGGCATCACACGGATTCAGCAAATCTCAGAGGTCCCCCTGTCAAGGATTGTCCTCTTTTTTGACTCAAATCTCGATTACAATGGATACCGCACCATCGGGCGTGGGGGCGGCAGCTACACGTTCAATCGGGACTGGCCCAATCCCGCAGTGGATCGTCATGGGGGCGGTGCCGCCTTTGTGTTCCTTGATGGTCATGGTGCCTGGCTGCCAACTGGCAAGGCTCCAGCCGAATGGAGAACGGACTTCATGGACGCCACGTTTCTTCCGCTCAAAAATTGATTTCCGCTATGCCGCTTATGTTCCCCAAATCAAGGACACTTTGTGTCGTTTTAGTCCTCGCTTCTTGGCAGCCCGTTGTCGCCGCCGATCATGTGATTGATGATTTTGAAGGTGGAGGCACGACATGGAGAAGTGACAACGCCTCCGTGATCGAATCAAATTCAAACACGGCGGCCAAAGCCGGAACCGGTGGGATGATGTGGCGTTTTAAGCCGGATGGTGTCAACCAATACGGGAACAGTGTTGAAGGGCGCTTTGATCGCATCGTGCTGGGCGAAAAAAAATTTCTTGTGATGGATGTGTTCGCCAATGGCGCCTTGAGGGGACGGATCGGCTGTCAGATCTTGAACGGAGAAGCAGAGATCAATATGGGTGATATCCACTCCCAGGCATTGGAGGGCCAATGGGTCACCGTCTCATTGCCTATTCCGGAAGAGGCCAGCGAGGCTGATGGGCTGCGCTTGTTTTTCGACGGCTCTGCCTATCTGACGACCGAACCTTTTGAGTGCTACATCGACAACATTCGGTTCTCGGAAACGGAGGCCGCAGCAGAGATTAACCCCGCCGCTGCGGAACCGGTCGGTCCAAGGGCGGAGGTTTTTAGCCAGTTGCCTTTGGAACAACAGATGTCACTGCGTCTTCGTTCGGCAGCCAAGCCGCTCTCCGAGAGGGTGAACCCCTACTCGACGCCGATGTACTACCCTCAGTGGGGCGGAAGCTCACCGGATGGAACACAGCGTTCTGACATTCAAGAGGCGATCCTCAGGGAGTTTGCGGAACTGGGGATGACCAAGATTCATTTCAATTGGTATCCCGAAGGCGTGGGAACTGAGACCATCAACTTCACCATGTCCGAGCAATCAAAAGTGGGGATCAAGGAATTGGCACGGCTCAGCAAAGAAGCCGGTCTCAAGATTGGTCTCCGCCTGGATCCTCCGTACGAACGGGCCACTGAGTTTGATGCGCCGGGCAAGGATCCTGCGGTCAGTTTTTGGATATCCCATCCGCGAAACCCTGAAAATAAAATCAAAGATTTCTGCCAATGGATCAAGGATGTCCTGACCCTTTTTGACGGCCAGGTGGATTATGTGATCCTCGGCGACGAAATGGGAGATTCCAACCGTGGCGGCAAAGAGGATTGGTCTGCAGAAGACTACATGAATTTCCTCAAACCCTGCGTGCAAGCCGTTCGGGAGGTCGCGCCGGATGTGAAGGTTTCTGGGTATGCAGCGTCCAGCTCGCGGTTTAAGGAAATTCTCGAGTTGGTCAAAGTGGGTTATGGAAATGTGGCTAATGCGGTTGCTTTCAACCA
>JBGSPC010000236.1:0-4049 GCA_041738805.1 Terrimicrobiaceae bacterium
TCCAAGCCAGGAGCTTCTTTTTGTCAGAAAGCGAAATGGGCTCGAAATACGTGTCTGCAATCCTCCGCTTGTTGATTCTTGCCCGTGGATTTTGAACCTGACGAATTTTTCCAGCGAGAGCGAAGGCCGCGTGGAGCGCCCCGTGGATTCCTCCACGTTTGGGAGCCGGGACTTGCACAGAAGTGTTGTTTTCAAAGTCCGAACTTTTCGGCGCACACACGGCTTGCAGAGCGGACAGGGAATCCGATGTGCTGGGAAAACGGTCCTCGGGAAATCTCGCCATGAGCTGCTCGACCCATGCGCAGATTTCTTTGGGCAAATCAGGGCGGAGCGAGTGCAAAGGATGCAGGCGGTGTCTCAGGTGGGAATCGATCACCGCCTCCACCGTCGTGCCATGGTAGGGATCATGACGGGTCAACGCATGGTAAAGAACACATCCCAGGGCATAGAGGTCCGTGTAGATGCCAACGGGCTTTTGTTCCAGCTGCTCGGGTGCCATGGTGTGAACGGAGCCAATGAGGCCATCGCTGGTATCAAGGGTCTGAAGGAATGGCTGTTTCATCACTGTCGCAAGGCCAAAATCCAGGAGCTTGACTTGCAATTGCCCGGTGGCCAGCCAGGTGAGCATGATGTTCGTGGATTTAATATCCAAATGAATCATCCCCAAAGCATGCGCAGCGCCGAGTCCCTCCAAAGCCTGTTCCGCGACCAGAAGAAAATCCTCCAGAGTCAGCGGGTCATCCAGTTCCTCCAGAGTGTAGCCGTGGAGGTACTCCATCACCATGAGGACATCACCCTCATGATTCAGGACATCAAAGACGGTCACGATGTTGGGATGCTGAAGGCAGGCCAGCCGCTTGGCCTCGGATAATGCGGACTGAGTGCGCTTTTCGGCGATGCCGGCTTCCAAGTGGATCCGCTTAACCGCCACCCAGCGTTCCAGTTGATTGTCATGCGCAAGAAGCACTTCTCCGATGCCTCCCCTCCCCAGTTCACGTCCCAGCACGTAGCGCCCGGCGATCAGCCCCTCTTCCCCTGAGTTTACCATATTGATTGATACGAATTTGCGAAACCGAATTGCATTAGGACTGTTCCAAATCGTGAGTATTTTTACGGAGTGATGCACGATCCAAATCACCGTGAGGGATTGCGATTTGAAACGGATTTTGGCTCATGTGCCACGAACGAGGAGAAATAAATCAAAGGAACAACCTATTGCACAGCATAATTTTTTCTCGTGGGAGAGGTGCCCATCTTTTCGCGTGTTTTGTGGTCTTTTGGCCCTCATACTGGGAGGGGTGGAGCCACACATTGATGAATTTTTAAGGTTTCTTGCTGTGGAGCGCGGGCTTTCAACGAATTATCAACTTTCGACCCAGAGGTCATTGGAGACATTTGCGGACTGGTTTTCGAAACACGCCGGAAAATCCCATGTCCGGGAGGTCGAACCCCAACATCTCACCGACTACCTTGGCTGGAGAAAAAAGGCGGGACTTGCGGCCGCATCAATCAAATTGGAAGCCATTGCGCTTCGGATTTTTTTCCGTCATTTGATCGGCCGCAAAGTACTGAGCGTCAACCCGGCCGAACACCTTCCGATTCCGCGCATTGAGAGTTACCTTCCTGAAACCCTGAATCAGGAGGAAACGGCCCGGCTGCTGGACTGTGCGCGCGGGGACGACCCGTTGCGCCTCCGGGACCGGGCAATTCTTGAACTTCTTTATGCGAGTGGCCTGCGGATCTCGGAACTCTGCGGAGCGAGGCTTGAGAATTTGAGTATAGAGGAAGGGTTTATCCGTGTGGTTGGCAAGGGCAACAAAACCCGGATCGTGCCCGTGGGGCGACAAGCCTTGGCGGCCATTCAGACGTATCTGACATGTGGCCGACCGGAATTGCTCTCAAAACGTTCGGGCGCGGAGTTGTTTCTCTCCATCCGGGGAAAGAAGCTCACCCCGCAGCGGGTGTGGCAACTTGTGAAGCAATACGCGGAAATCGCCGGGCTTTCAACGGATGTCTATCCGCATCTGTTGCGTCACAGCTTCGCAACCCACTTGTTGGCGGGCGGTGCTGACCTGCGGATTATTCAGGAAATGTTGGGACATGCGGACATTTCCACCACCCAGATCTACACGCACGTGGATTCCTCCCGCCTAAGGACCGTTCACAAGAAATTCCATCCCCGTTCCTAAGCAACACACCAAACCTTTTATCAAACCTCACCCACATTTTATCACGCCCCTGCGCCTTCGACCTGAAGTCAGAATCTTGACTCGCGCACCCCAGCGACCTAAACCTCACCCCATGGAAAACCCTGCTTCCTACCCCCTGCTCCACCGGATCGCCCTGCTGACCCTTGTCGCCTTTGTGTGCCTGACAGCCTCCGCTCAAGCGCAATTCTTCCAACAGGCACAACCTCGGCCCGGCAGCTACGAAGGCTACTGGAATCCCAATCACACCCCGGCCGGATTCAATGCGAGAATGGGCCAGGTCACTTTCCTCAATCGGGGCAATGACCGGCTTGACCTCTATCACGTGGATCGTTACGGGCAATGGAACTGGGTTGCCAGGCTGGCTCCGAACACCTCAAAAACAATCACTTCCCCGATCGGTGACTACTGGGCTGCCCATGACCGCTGGGGTAAAGTGATTCAACGGACACAGGTCCTTCGCCGTCCTCAGGTTTTTGACATCCAAATCTCGGGCTACTACCCCCCACCAGGACGCCCTGACGCCGACCGCAACCGCGTCGATCTGACCTTCCGTAACAACCGGAGCCGGGATGTGGATCTTTACTCACTCGACCGCCATGGGCGTTGGACGTGGGCCGCCAGAGTCGACGAACGTGGGGGTGAGGTCCGCGTGAGAGCTTTCGATCGCCAGGAATGGAGAGCTGTCGATTCGCGGAACCGAAAAACGGTGAAGACTTACACGGCCAGTCGCCGCGACGACACCGTGGTCATCAAATAGGACCGTCATCATGTCGTGAGGGATCGCTGGGGGAAGGTTTTTTCTTCACGAGGTCATTCCCCCCACCGCAAGCGTCTCCTGCCTGGGACCCCAGGCACAGCGCCTGCGGGGCCGGCAATCCATAAGCTCCTCAACCACACTTACTAATAGTTCAACGACTGAGAAACCTACTATGCCTGGTTCCGCCATGTCGCTGATTTTTTAGCGATTGGGAGGTCCACTTAGGGTTTATTAGCGACAGGCTGGTAAGCTCATCGGAATAGTACCCACGTGACAAAATTGTAACATTCACCCGGTTGCACTTTACGCAAGAGCCAGCTCTACATATTCGCATGGGCATGTGTTGGGGGCTTAACGACCGAACCAAACCCATCCCCTGGAATACGTCACAAAAACACCATCAATCATGAAAAAACTTCTCACAATCATCGGCCTCGCAGCGACTTCACTCACCGGGGTTCAGGCCCAGGTTTACATCAACGAAATTCTCGCCAATCCCACAGGCACCGACGGAGCAAATACTTTCTTTGAGCTGCGTGGAACCGCATCGCTTTCCCTCTCAGGCTACTATTTCATCAGCCTTGAGGGAGATGCCAACCCCGGCACGATCGATTATATCTTTAACCTTTCATCCTTCTCAATTGGGACCAATGGTTTTCTCGCTGGTCTGGTGACCGGCCATCCCTACTCCGTCGCGGCAGGCACAACGGTCGCAACATCAATCGGCGATCCAGAAAATCAAAGCAACACCTTCGTGCTCCTCAACATTGGAGCCGGGGCCGCCCCGACTCTGGCCCTGGATCTGGATGCCGGCGACAATGGGCTTGATGCTCTTCCGGCTGGCTGGAGTTTTGTTGATTCTGTAGGAATGCTGGATGGTGGCACGACTGATCGCAGCTACGGGGCGATCACCTTCAGCCATGACGCTGATGGATCTATCGAAGCAGGTTCCACCTTCGTCAACCTGGGCTGGGCAGAACTCGAGTACGTCTCCCGCGTCGGCAATAGCACCGGCAATTCCGCATCGGATTGGGCAGCGGCAGACATCTCGGGCACCGCACCAAACTTTACGGTCAACGTAG
>JBGSPC010000249.1:0-7639 GCA_041738805.1 Terrimicrobiaceae bacterium
GGCGACGCGCACCAATGCCGAAAATGCTGACCATGACCGGGAGGTCAAGGCCCTCTTGCGTGCATTAAAGGTTAAGCCTCTGGCACCCTCCGCAATGTCGCACCCGCAAGCTGAGATGCCTCGTTCTACCCAACCCAACAAACGGCTGACGGCTTTCGCCTCCACAGGGTCGCTACCGCGAATTGAAATGATCCGTGTGGCAATCTCCGGATGGAAGAAGTTCAACGTCTCACGCTTCGGAGTGCAACCAACTTACATGGGATTCCTTGAAGGAACAGTGTCCGGCATCAACCAAATGCTGCAACGCAAACTGGCAAGGGTTGTCGCCGCCTCGCTCGCGCTCGAGCATTTTGCCCACCCTCCCCTCTACATCCCGGAGATCGACCTTGACCGGGTTCTCCCCGGCTTCCTGTGTATGGCCCTCCTCGAAGCCGCATCGTTCGATACAGGTGATGACTTCGGAGCATACTCCATGTGCGGCGTGTGTTGGTTCGTTGATGACCTGACTCCCAGTATTTCCGAACTGATCAGCAAGGGGGTAAAGCGCTTCGATTGGGACAAGTTCGCGATCAACGCGAGCTTCTAGGAGTTTCGTCCTGTCCCTCACCGCCGGGTGAGCGATAAACTGCCACCACCATTCAGACCCACTTCGCATGAAGGCCTTTCTTACATTCCTGAAAATCTCTTCCGAGGACCGGCACCATCGCCCCGGATCTGGACCCGCTGGATGCCGTAGCCGTCTCCAATGAGGCGGTTCCTTGAACGCGGCGGGGCATGGGTTGCCGGGCAGGGCCTGCTCATCGCAGCTTTGCTTGTGCTTGCGGTCCTGTATCCGGGCACGGGACCAGTGGAGCGGAGGTTGGCCGGGGTGGTGAGTGATACTTGTCCTGGCCGGTGGAATAGCTCCCCGTCACCGCAATGACAGCACCCTCCAGGCCGCTCCCGCAGGATATGCAACCCTATTCAAGCGCCAACAAGAAAAACAGCCGCAAAATGGCTTCCAACTTAACCCATCCGGTGATACGGGGGTCATTGTGTGCAGCTCCTAGGCATCCTCCCTATCGCATGCCATGCCGAAACGCATGAGAGGCAACTCGACCTAATTACTCACTTCGAAAACTAATAAACACCAATGAGCAACGACGCTGAAGACCTTATTCACGACTTCGCAGAGAAGTGCAGAAAGAAAATCACAGAATTTGATAAGACCGAAGTCCGCTGCGGGCTTATCGGTCCTTCTGGAAGTGGCAAGTCTTCGCTGATAAATGCAATCGCCGGGGAGAAGATCGCCGCTGTCGGGGTAGTGGAAACGACTAACGAGCCTCAACCATTTTCACACAAGGGAATTACATTTGTCGATCTGCCAGGATGCGGAACCCAAAAGTGGCCGAAGCAGTCGTATATTCGAGCATTAGACCTGAAGGACTACGATTGTTTCTTGCTGATAACAGCGCATAGATTTTACGAGAACGACGCCTTTTTGTTTCGTGAACTCACCGCAATGGGCAAGTCCTGTTTTGTCATCCGCAACATGGTTGACAGAGCTATCGAAGATGGGAAGCTCGATAGTGGTCACACGGAGAAAAAGACGATGCGGATAATAACCGACGACATACAAAACCAGCTTTCCCCGAACCATCCCGACCGCGTTTACCTCACGTCTGCACGCAAGCCAACCAAGTATGATTTGAAGGAACTTCTGAATGATATCTCCGAAGCATTAGACGGCCTGAAGCGCGCTCGTTTTATAGCAGACATGGCAGCCTATAGCAATGATGCACTGAAAAAAAAACGCAAGGTAGCAACAGAAAGAATTCCGTTATACGCGGGCCTCTCTGCAGCGAACGGTTTGAACCCCGTTCCGGGGCTGGATATTGCCGCTGATATTACAGTTCTTCTCAAGCTGGGGCATGAGGTGGCTCATATTTACGGACTTACGAACGAACAATTTGAATACATCAAAAGACTGCTTGGCCCCAAGGCTATCCCCTCGCTCTTGGCAAAAATCGCTCAGTTTGCTGCCAAGTATCTCGCCAAGCAGGGCATTATAACACTGCTGAAGCAGATCGCCACGCGTGCTACAGCTAAGCAGGTAGCCAAGTGGGTTCCTTTTGTAGGGCCCTTAATTGCAGCGGGTATCGGATGGCAGGCGACCTTCATGTTGGGTGAGCAGCTGGTTGACGAGGCGGAAGGTCTTGCCAAAGAAATTCTCGACGGAATTATTAGAAGCTCAGATTTGCCAGAAGAAGATCCATAAATGAACAATGCGCGCGCATCCATCTATCCACCTTTGACTTTTGACTCGTTATGGTCGCATGCACGTTTTTGGAGATCTCGCCGCAGATGCGGGACGACTCGATGGCATCCACAGACTCTGGATTCTGTTTCCAGCCAACGACCAGAATTCCTTGCCAGTCTTGAACCACAAGCCAGTTCCCATAAACAACCCCGCGCAACAAGTCCGGTTGAACTGGGCGTGGCTGTCAAACAAACACCGTGCCTGAAACTGTGCTCCGCAGCGCCATACCAATGTCAGACCAATCCACGCCAAAACAGACTCGATGGGGCCTCGCTGACATCATCGATTACGAATTGCTACTCGAAGCAGATACAAAGGCAGATCCAACAGAGCAGCAGCAAATCGCCCAGCGCGACTCGTCAATCCGACAGCAACTTCTTGAGCAACTCGGTGAAGCTGAGAGAAAATCGAGAGAGCACGATTCAATTCAAAATCGACGCTGGTGGCTTCACCAATGGGTGAGGATCAGGTCGGATAGCGGCAAAACCGAGGAGCCCAGCATCGGCGAGGCGACGGTGTCGGGTTTGGGAACGCTTGCCTGGGTTTTTGGCTTCATTGGGTTTGTGCTTGGTCTCATCTCCCTCTTTGGTCTCCTCGCAGCGCCGGTCGTAGTCCAGGTGCCGGTCGTTCTTCTCATATATTTGGGGCCTCAAGTTCTATTTGTCTTGATAGCGGTGCTCATATTTATGAGGCAGCGGATCTCGGGGTATGTTCACTCGCCGCCAGTTCTCCAGTTCCTCGCATCCCGGTTGCTGACGCCTTTGGTTGAAAAAATGGCATCCAGGAGCAGCGACAGGCTGGCAGGCGATGACCGGACCTTGCAAGTCCGCGCCGCGCTGGGGCTTGTTCTGGGACGGGGCCGCTTGCACCGGGAAGCTTTGGCATGGCCTCTCATCTCGGCAATTCAGCGGATGGCCCTATCTTTCTCCCTTGCGGTAGCCGTGGGTATGCTGGTTATCGCCCAAGTCTCCCACTTCAACTTCGGTTGGGCATCCACCAACAACGCCATCAATGCGGAACTCGTCCATGCCGTTTCCAAAGGCATGGCAACCCCATGGGCGAGGATCCATCCTGAGGGGCAGGGATTCCCAACTCTCGAGGAGATCAAACGAAGTCAAACGTTTCGGAGTCAACCTCTTCCAACAGACTTCCCCGTGCTGTCCTCGTGGTGGTGCTTTCTGGTCTTGAGCCTGTTTACTTATGCGTGCGTCCCACGCGCGCTTTTGCTGGGATACTCTCTTCACAGGCAGCATCGCGCCCTTGCTTGCGAAACCTTCCAAGACAGGCGCAGCGACAAGCTCTATCGACAACTGGCGCGTCCCAGCCTCACCCATATTGCGGGGGACCAAGGTCCTGCTTCTTGGGATGACGACACCGGCTCTAATTCGAATGTTATTCCCGGCAATAATGGAGGCAGTAAGACCATGGCACCAGCATCTGCGTGCTTCGTTTTTACCGAAATGGTCTTGCCAGCGCCTGACCAGCAGTCAGTGAAGGAAAGACTGGCCCAAAGATTGGGTTTTGTCGTCTTTGATTTTCTCCAGGCCTACAGCCCCGATCAACAAGAAGCGGCGCGGGGCAAGCTCAAACAAACTGAGTGGAGAGACGGAATTCCAAGAGTTGTTCTGCTCTATCGCTCATCGGACCCGATCGTAGCTAATGTTCGCTATTTCTGCAAAGCCTGCCTCGACATCATTGGTGGGGAGGGACATTTAATCGTTGCGCTGGTTGGCGGAAGCCGATTACTTTTTGAGCCGGCCGACGACGAGGATGTTGCCGTGTGGCGAGAATACTTGGACACCCTCAAGCAGGGCTTCCCCAACGCCGAACTTGAAATCCTTACCGATTCGAACTCATGAAAAGTGTTCCCACTTTTGCAGTCGCGGGAGACCCCAATGTCGGCAAATCCACACTCATCGCAACCCTCGCCGAAGAGGATTCCGTCCAGATATCAAACCGGGCAGGCACTACGAAAAGGGCGACCCCTTACACCGCCACGCTTGATGGCACCACCATCCTGAAGTTCATCGACCTCCCCGGTTTCGAGAACACACCCCAGCTCAAGGAATGGCTTGATCAGCATCGCGACGACGCCGAGCCGGGTAAAGCCTTTGTGGCCGAATTCCAAGCCGACTCGCGGTTTCAGGCAGAATGCGAAATTCTCCAAGCCATCGACGGCGCCGGGGTGATCTTTGTCGTTGATGCGACGCGTCCCGTTGAGCCTCGTGACAGGGATCAAGCTGAAATTCTGCGCCTTTGCACGGACAAGCGCATGGCGGTCATTAACATCCGCTCAAGCACAGGCCAGCAGGTGCCGGTGGATGCTCAGATCCTGGAAGACTGGAAAATCCTTCTGGGCAAGCATTTCACCTACCAGTGCTTCGATCCCTTGGATGCGAACTTCAGGGATCGCCTTGAGCTGCTGGAAGCCGTTTCCCATGTCATGCCAGGTTGGCGGGATCTCATGAAGAACGTCATCGAGCGGCTCAGGGACGACTGGGAGCAGCGTAGAATCCCGGAGGTCGTCTCCGAACTCTGCGGACTTTTGGAAAAGTTGATGAAACTCAGAGAGAGGGAGCCACTCAGCAAGGGACAAGGCAATGCAGAGAGGGACGCCAAACGAAAGGTGGAGAACGAAGTGCGCAAACTCGAGGAGGCTTTCCGCAAGAAAGTGCGAAAGGTGTTTCATCACAAACGAGGGAGTTGGGAAATGTCTTCCCACGACATCCTCGGCCAAGATGTTTTCAGCGAGCGTGTCTGGAAACTTTTTGGCCTGACAAAAGGTCAGTTGATCACCTCTGCCGCGATGATGGGTGCTGTCATCGGAGCGGGGATCGACCTCTTGGTCGGCGGTGCCTCCATTTTCATGGGGACCATCATCGGCGCGATCTCAGGTGCTGTGGCAGGATATCTGGCAGCGGGGAAGGCGGTGGACTTCCATCTGGCGACCGACCATGTGGAAGCCAAAGTGGATCCCAAGTCCAACCTGGCTTGGATCGTGATAGATCGAGGACTTCTCTTTATAGAGGCCGTCGCCAGGTGGTCGCATGGTCGGCGCGAAACTACACGTGTGATTGATGGGGACAAATATGGTATTGCCACTAAATGGAGCGATAAGGAGCGCAAGTCCGTAATCCAGTGGATCGGCGCTGTTTCCTCCGGGAAATTCAGTGCTGCCAAAACACAGCAATACGAACAAAATGTCCGTGCTCTCTTCTCCAAGGAAGTGAGAAAACTCACAATACCCCCACCCCCATGAACGGCCCCTCACATCACCGATATTTCCGTGGACAAAAGGAGTTTCTACTGGAGTTCTTGGGAACGTGAGCCGTCTACTAGGCCTCGTGATTGGGTTGGCATCCTTTCGAAACGTTTCGTTCTTTGCCGATTAACCCTGCCTCACCATGCCACACACAACCATCGAGCCCGCAAAAACCCACGAAGTTCTTGACCGAACCACCCGAACGCAACGCGCTCACAATCAGGCGAGGACAGAGCTTGGTAAGCATGAGGTAAGCAGACCGGCGTCGGACTTTGTATCTCACTACGCCCAAAAGGATCCTGCCGAGGACTTTGCGGAGACCTTCATGTTTTACCTGCGAAGCCGGGGAGCATTGCCACGTCAGCACAATTCTATAGTTCTGCGCAGGAAATGGAAGTTTATCGCGAAGCTTTGCAGTGTCATCTCCTCCGGGGCGAACCGCTGGCCTTCCTGATAAAAAAGCTGATTGCATGCCACATTTGAGCAACACCGATTCGCAGATAACCACTGTCCGAGCCTCTACAGCCAATTTGAAGCCGCAAAAGTCTGCGCCGGTTCGGCGTTTTCTCCTGTGGTCTGGTGCAGTTCTCGTGGCTTTGGCTATTTTGCTCAACTGGACCTCGCTGGTTGTCGTTCTGGCCGGGTTTGCGATCGCTGGGTTGGTCTGGTTCTGTCTGAAGTTTCGCCATGACAACCAAAACCTCCTTCCGGAAGGCTGCCCGACCGGGCGGTGGCTCATTAGCGCATTTTTGGGGCTGGTGCGTTTCGTTCCTGGTCTATTGATCCTTTTGGTGGCATTTAGTATGGTTTTCGCCGTTGATCAAGTCGTCAACTGGGGACTTGACCATGCCAGCAGATGGGCTGCGTCCTCTGAACTGATTGTTATTGATAGGCCGATCATCGTTGACCGGCACAGGTTGTCCCCGTGGCGCCTTTTGGGGTCTGAGACCAAGGTGGTCATAGAAACAGTGGAGGTCTCAAAAGAGTTGGGTGAAGCCACGAAATTCGCGGTGGGAACCATCATCAATCTCTTGAAGCTGGTTCTTTGGTATCCGTGGGTGGTTCTCTCCTTCTTCACTCTTCAGTGCTATTTCTACTTTTGGGCCAGGGCTTTTGTTGCGCGGGGAGGGCTGGTCACACTGCAATTTCCAAAGTATCAGTCATGATTGATGTGCAGCAGAATTTCACCGTGCGGCTGCAGGAAGGGGAGGTCTTCTATGCCAAGCGTTATCATGAACCGTCCGGACAGGCTCCGGCTTTCGCATGGCCACGGCCACTGCAAGGAGCACTCCCGCGAATCATTCACAATGCTTGGTGGATGAACAGCTACACCGGTCCGCGTGGGGGCGGTAGCATCCGCTTCCAGTCTCCGGAGGCGCGACGATACATCGCGTGGCAACTCCTTGAGGGAGATGCAGTATGTTTCGACTACAGTAAGCTGGTCGGCTTCACCAAATCGATTCGATTGAGGACCGAATTCACCTTGCGTCTCTCGGCATTTGCCATGAACCGCCTGCTCTTCCCCATCGCCCTCGGCCCAGGCTTGCTTCTCATGCAGTCGGTCGGGACGCCCGCAGTGACGCCAGACCAGCAAGCGTTTGACAGTCAATCGCCCTCGCGATTGGTTTGCTGGTCCGCGGACACTGTATTCTCACTGGAAGCCCAAAGTGGCTTGCTCAACGATTACCTCAGCCCGGTATATCTCAGACCTATTCAGTCCAAGGCGGTGGTGGTGGAAGCTGATGAAAGACTCCGGCATGCACCAGGTATCCTTGAAAGAATCCGGAGGATCGCATTCCCTCGAGGCTAAATCGATGCCTGATTTTTCTACCATTCACTTGCCCGTCCCGATTTGCCATACCTTGCCAGCGGGATGCACCTTCCAGAAAAATCGGATTGGCTGTGGTCGCGATTCTTATCGGCTCTGCTTCGCGGAAGCGTAAACTCCTCCCCTGCCTCACTCCAATGAATCGGTGTTGCTAAATTCGGCGTAAAACTGATAAATCGCCTGCATGAAGCCGGACAACGTGCCACCAACGATCCCGATTAACCTTAGTGAACCTTCACGAAAGCTGGTT
>JBGSPC010000250.1:0-46574 GCA_041738805.1 Terrimicrobiaceae bacterium
AACATGGCTGTAGCAATCCGACTCAAACGCGAAGGGGCAAGAAATCATCCCCATTATCAAATTGTGGTCGCCGACCAAAGAAAGCCCCGCGACGGGCGTTTCATTGAAATCATCGGCAACTATGATCCTAAAAAACAAGGCGAAAACTATACGATCAAGCTGGATCGTGCCGACTACTGGGTTGGTGTGGGGGCCCGTCCGTCACAAACCGTGGGCAGCATCATCAACAAGGCCCGCAAACAGGTCGCTGCGGCCACCGCCTGATCCAACGACCGGTCATGGAGGAGTTTCTCAGATTTGTGCTGGGGGAGCTTGTGGAATTCCCCGACGAATTGGTGATCACCCGCACGGAGCTGGATAACAAATCCGCTTTTTTTGTGGCCGCCCGCAAATCCGATCTTCCTAAAATTATTGGCAAAGGTGGTCACACCATCCAAGCCATCCGAACCCTCCTTTCCGCTTCCGCCAGAAAACATGGCGGAACCGCCACACTCGAAATCATCGAATGAAACGCTGCCTTTGCCTTTTCTCCATTTCCACCGGCCTTCTTTTCGGTATGGGTTGTGAAATGCATCCCCTCCCGCAGGCCAAAGACAAAGCCAAAGAACCCGTGGAACACACCGCACCGGCAGAGCCGACACCCGAGGCGAGCCCGGTTCCCCAGTTTTTCCCTGACCGGTAGTATCCATCACAAGGGCTCGGCAAGGCTCTTGCGAATGCTCCCGACCAAGGAATCAATGCTGGCTGCTTTCATAAAGTGATCCCGCGTCCAAGCCAGAGCCGATGAGTCGGTCGTGAGCCAGGCAGCCAATTTTCGAGCCTCCTTCTGCGCTGACTCGGCACGATGCTTTCTGCGTTTCTCGTAGAGAGCGAGGGCATTTGGCAGGAATTTTGCGTCAGTCCGCGAGAGTTCATCAGCCAGCACCGCAGCCGACTCCAACGCCATCGAGGCTCCCACCCCCGCTGCAGGCAGGAACGAACAGGCTGCATCCCCAAGCAGGGCGACACGCCCGCAGGTCCAGCGCTCGGCGCGTTGGTCCTCAAGATTCCAATAATACAGGCCATCCGTTTCATCAGGGAATGACGCAACAACCTCGGCCGCCCGTCCGCCAAGCTCCAGAAAAAGCCGGCGAATAGCCACACCATTATTCCCAATCACATCACGGCTGATCAGAGCTTTTGGTGCGGCCAAAAGACAGCCCGTGCGATGGGGGACCGGATAGACTCCCACAAAATGTCCGCGTCCCCAAAACTCGCTCACCGTATCTCTGGGCTGATCATCAAAATGGCCCCACCAAAGCCAAAGGCCCCACCCTGTCCCGGTGTCTGGACTTGGTCCGAAAACCAGATGCCGCGTTGCGGAATGGATCCCGTCGGCACCAATCACCGCGTCAAATTCCTCAACGTCCCCGTTTGTGTCGGTCACAACGACTTTCTCACCCCGATCTGTGATCAGCTGGATGCCCGTATTCAATCGCAAAGGCAGATCAGGGGCCGAGGAGAGCAGGATCTCCAGCAGATCCCTTCGCAGGATTTGACCTGTGAAGCCCACGGACTCGCCAACCGACGAAAGATCAAAACGATGCAGCAATTCCCCGTGACCGTTGCTCACCTCGTAATAACGAAACTCCGAGCTGCGGCTCACAAATTCATCATACGTCCCCAGCCCATGCAGCACCCGACTGCCCATGGGATACAACGTGATCATATATCCCGCCTCTGCCAGGCTTTTCTTCCTCTCAATCAGAGACACTGAGATTCCACGCTGACGCAGCAATGCCGCCGCGGCGATCCCTCCGATCCCGGCACCGACAATCAGGACTTTCATAACCGCACTCTATGCTTCCTCCAGAAAAAGGAGAATCCAAATCCGCTCCGCCGGCATTCCAATCCCTCCCTGTTTCGCGTGCGAACATCAAATTTTCCTCCCGTTTACATGCTCCAGGTGGATCATGTAAACGGGAAACACGACTCATCTCGCTTCTACGAACTTTGCGAACACCGGCGCTTCCTCAGCCTCAAAAATGGAGATTTCCAAGGCGCCGATCGATCGTTCGGGCAGAAGTTGACGCTATTTTGCCAGACTTGTAAGCTTTCCCATGCAAAATGCCTTGGCCGTCATAAGCGACATCCACTCAAACCACGAAGCGCTGATGTCTGTCCTTGATGATTTGAAAAAGCAAGAGGTCCCCAAAATCGTGTGCCTTGGCGACACCGTGGGCTATGCTTCCGGTGTGCGTTCGTGCCTGCGCACGGTTCGAGGGCTTGGTTGTCCTGTGCTCAAAGGAAACCACGATGAGGCGGCCTGCCTGCCGGAACCGCCCGAAGACCTCAATGAAACGGCAACGGCCGGCATCCGTTTTTCCTCCGTGCGGCTTTCCCAAACCGATCGGTCCTGGCTCCAGGCTCTGCCCCGTACAATCGTCGTTGAAGGCGTCACATGCACCCACGCCTCTTTGGAGGATGAGAGTGATTGGCCGTACATTCTGTTTACCGAAGATGCCCATTATCACTTTGTCAACCAATCCACCCACCTTGCATTTTGTGGTCACACGCATGAACCCATGGTGTGGTGGCAGGAATCACCGAAACATCCCTGCCTGCAGCAACCGGGAGTGGATGTGGTATCTCTGCCGGTCAAAGGGAAGGTTCTTGTGAACGTGGGATCCGTCGGCCAACCCCGGGATGGAGATCCGCGTGCCTGTTACGTGATTTACCGGCCAGATCAGAACACTGTGGAGTTCCGCCGCGTGGAATACGACATCAAGCGGGCCCAGAGCAAAATCCTCCGTGCAAAGCTCCCGGGGTTCACCGCCGAACGCCTCTCGCTGGGGAGATGAATGGACAACCATTCATGCACGAATCGAAACCTATCCGGTTTAAGCTTCGGGTCTTTGTGGGAGCCTGATCTGGCGAGGCTCAAAAACCGACCTTCTGATCTCTCCGACAATCTTTGCGCTTTGAAAAGTTTTTCGGGACGATAAAAGTTTCTGCATGACATCCGTCGCAATCGTAGGAGCCAATGGGTATTCCGGGGAAGAGCTTTGCCGCCTTCTGGCTGGGCATCCCCGGGTCCGGATTGTGGCGGTGACATCGCGGCAGCATGAGGGAAAGCCGGTTGGGGAGGTTTTGCCACGGCTGGATGGGCATCCCGGTTTGGAAGGCATGAGGTTTTCTTCGTCCGATGCGACGGCTCTCCTTGCAACTGATGCGGAGTTCATCTTTTTGGCATTGCCGCATGGGTTGGCGGTCGAGTTTGCGCGGCCGTTGGTGCTTGGGGGGCGGCAGGTCATTGATCTGAGTGCGGATTTCCGGTTGCGGAGCGCTGACCGGTATTTGGAATTTTATGGAGAGGCGCACGGAGCTCCCGAGTTATTGGATCAGGCGGTTTTTGGAATTCCGGAATTGCATCGCGAGGAGATATCCGGGGCCGCGTTGGTGGCCTCGGCGGGCTGTTATCCCACGAGCATTCTGCTTCCTCTCGTGCCTCTGCTGAAGGCCGGATTGTTGGAGACAGATTCCCTGATCGCTTCCAGTGCAAGTGGTGTGAGCGGGGCGGGCCGCAAAGCGGATGTGACTCTCCTTTACAGCGAGTGCAATGAGAGCCTTCGTGCGTATGGCCTTCCGAAGCATCGTCATCTTTCGGAAATCGAGCAGGAACTCACGCTGGCAGCGGGCACCGATATCCAAATCACGTTTGTTCCCCACCTTGCGCCCATGACCCGAGGAATTCACACAACGCTGTTCGCGAAGCCCCGGGGCACATTCGCTGAGATCACCGCGTGTTTGCAGGAAACTTACTCCAACGAACCTTTTGTGCGGTTCCGGGATTCGCTTCCTGACACCAAAAATGTGACCGGCACCAATTTCTGTGATCTGGCCCTCCGCCACGATGAGCGCACGGGCCGCATTATTTTGCTTAGTGCCATCGACAATCTTATCAAGGGAGCTTCCGGGCAGGCCGTGCAGAATTTTAATCTGATGGCGGGAATCCCGGAAACAACAGGGTTGCTTTAGTTTTTTTAGTTATGCCATCCAACAACCGCTTGAAAAATCCGCCTCCTTCCTGGTCCATCCAAATTATCGAGGGAGGGGTTCTTGCTCCAAACGGCTTCACGGGGGGAGCCGTGGCTGCCGGCATCAAGAACCCGAAAGCAGAACGGCTTGATCTCGCACTGATCGTGAGTGATTCCGGGTGTTCAGCGGCCGGTACTTTCACCACCAACAAAGTCAAGGCCGCGCCCGTGCTGGTATCCATGGAGCACATCAAGGCAGGGAAGGCCCGCGCTGTGGTTCTGAACAGTGGAAATGCCAATGCCTGCACCGGGCCGGAAGGTCTGAAAGCCGCCCGGGGCATGGCCGCAGCCACAGCCAAAAAAATCGGTGCCAAATCCCATGATGTTCTTGTTTGTTCCACGGGGCGAATCGGAGTTGCCATGCCGGGATCAAGGATTTCCAAGGGCCTGGCCGCTCTGAAGCTATCCCGTTCCGAGCCGCTGGCTATTGCCCAGGCGATCATGACAAGCGACACGTTCGCAAAACACATGGCTCTCAAGGTGACCACGCCGGGTGGGGTGTTTCATGTTGGCGGTGTGGCGAAGGGTGCTGGAATGATTGACCCCACCATGGCGACCATGTTGTGCGTGATCACCACCGATGCGGTGGTGGCTCCGGCAGCTTTGCGGAAAGTGTTGCGTCAAGTGGTGGAAAACTCCTTCAATCGCATCACGGTCGACGGGGATATGAGCACAAACGACACCGTGATCGTTTTGGCGAACGGAGTTTCTGGCGTCAAAGCGGATGAGGAAGTGCTTGCGGCCGCCTTGCAGCAGGTGGCGGATGTGCTGGCCCGTTCTATTGTTCTTGATGGTGAGGGGGTGAGCAAGTTTGTGGAAGTGGAAGTCCTGGGGGCCGCCTCAAAAAAAGATGCAAAATCCGCAGCTGAGGCCGTTGCAAATTCCACCCTGGTAAAATGCGCTTGGGCCGGAAACGATCCCAACTGGGGCCGGATAATGGATGCGCTTGGCTACAGTGGCGCAAAATTGGAGGAGTCCAAAATTTTCATTTCCTATGACGGGCTTCCCATCGTCCAAAGGGGACTCCTTGCGGCCACTCCCTGGAAGAAATTGAGAGCGATTGCTGCGAAGCCGCACTTCCGAATCACGATTGATCTGGGTTTGGGGACTGCGGGTCATGAAGTTTGGACCACCGATCTCACCGAGGAATACGTCCGTTTAAATCTGGGAGAATAACATGGCCCAAAAACTCACACCTGAAGCCCACGCCGAGAGCCTCGTCGAAGCGTTGCCCTACATCCAAAAATTCCGTGGCTGCACCTTTGTCATCAAATACGGGGGAGCGGCGATGGAGGAGGAACATATTGTGGACCGGTTTCTCCGGGACATCGTTTTTCTCGAGGCGGTGGGGATCAATCCCGTGCTTGTGCATGGTGGAGGAAAGGCGATCACTGCGAAGATGAAAACGGAGGGGCTCTCAGCCCGGTTTGTGAATGGGCTTCGGGTGACGGATGCCCGGACCATCGAGATTGTGGCCGGGACCTTGGATGGGGAAATTAATCCGAAGATCGTCGAAACCCTCGAACGTTTTGGTGGAAGGGCCTTGGGCGTCTCGGGAAGTAACGTGTTTGTCGCGCGCCGTCTGCCTCCTCAACGCACGGAGGCCGGCGAAGACATTGACATCGGATTTGTCGGGGAGGCGGCTCGAATGGATACAGAAAAAGTCTGCGAAGCCATTCTTCAGGAAATCGTTCCTGTCATCAGTCCGATTGGCGCCGAACCGGATGGCACCATTCTGAATATCAACGCGGACGTTGCGGCTGCCGCTCTCGCTGCTGCGCTCAAAGCCACCAAACTTATTTTTGTGAGCGATGTCTCAGGAATCATGAGGGATCCTGCCTGTCCAGAATCCCTTCTTCCCACGATCTCCGTCTCCCAGATTGAAGGTCTCATCAAACAACGCGTCATCAGCGGAGGCATGATCCCCAAGGTCCAATCGGCCGCATCAGCTCTTGGTCAGGGGGTTGGCAAAGTTCACATGATCGGCGGTCATACTGCTCATGGCCTCCTCCTGGAAATCTTCACCAACGCCGGCATTGGAACGGAAATCACCGGCTGAAGCGGAGTCGGCTCGTTCCTCCTTGGTAGGGCGCGGCAGTCCCTTGCCCGCCGGCTTTTTCTTTTGACCCTCTGCCTTGATCCAGTTAACGCTCTGAGAATGAATAACAAAGCGGTCTCTCCTGTCGAAGCTCTTTCACAAAGCCGCGGATGGCTCATCGCCGGGGGGATCCTGTCCATCGTCGTTGGATTTATGGCCATGGGAAGTCCTTATCTTTTCTCGGCCGTTATTGCCCAGGTCATTGGGATCTTCGCGATTGTTTCCGGGATCATTTCTTTGGGGCTGTCGCTTTTTGAAAAGCATCAGACCCATCGATTTCTTAACGCTCTGTTTGCTATCATCCGGATTGCTGCAGGTGTGATTATCCTCACCTGCGCGTTGTCCAGTGTTGCCATGCTCACCCTCGTGCTTGCGATGTTTCTCATCGTGGAGGGAATTTCTGCGGTGGCCTTTTCTTTCAAACTCCGCAACCACAGCGGCTGGGTTTGGACTCTCTTGAACGGGGTGGCCGCTCTGGTCCTCGGCATCATGATCTTTAACCGGTGGCCCTCGGATTCCGCGTGGGTGCTCGGGCTCTTCTACGGCATCAACTCCCTTTTCTTTGGTTCTTCCCTGCTCGCTCTCGGTTTGGGTGCGCCCAAACAGGCTGCGAAGGCCTGAGAGGTCTTTAAGAGTTTTCTTTGGCGCAGGTTCCAAAAGAACGGTGAGCCGTTCACGGAAGGGGCCACCAACGCACCTTCAGTCCCGGAATTTCGTCGAAGTGGGCATCTGCTGTTAGGACGATCGCGCCAACCCTCAGGGCGCAGGCCGCAATGAGGAGGTCGGTGGCCGGGATCGCTCGTCCTTTGCGATCCAGTTTCCAGGCCAGTAGGGCGCTTTCCTCCCAGAGACGGTTGTCGGTGGGAACATTTTGCAGAACATCGAAAAACCCGGCCAGACGGTCGCGAACTGAGGGTGTCTTGACGCCCCGAAGGACTTCGACCCGGATCATGCCGCAAGTCGCAAGGTCCGTGGTGGAAACAAGACGGGTCAGCTCTTTCGAAGGATCCAAGCCGCTGCGCAGCAGGTCGATGTAAACGTTGGAATCAACGAGGGTCGGAAGGTCCATAGCGGTGAGGTCCTTCTGCAGCACGAAGGGTTTCGAGACGGTAATCGGGATCCACAGAATTTTTGAGCTCCTCAGGTGTGAAACCGAGACCTTCCTTGGAAAACCGTTTTAATTTTGCCCTCCGGTCAGCCTCCCGGAGTGCCATTTCCACGGCCTCCGTCTTGGATTCACACCCATATTCTCTGATCACGCTGGTGAGCAAAGCCTCGTCAATATGCATCGTCATTTTCATGCCATACACAGTATGGCAACAGGCCTGGTCTCGCAAGCGACTTTAGGATGATTTGGAGAAAACCAAGCGCTCCTCTTTCAAATCGGCGGTGATGGTATCTCCCTCATGGAATTTGCCATCAAGAATGTCGAGACTGAGAGGGTCAAGGATTTCGCGTTGGATGACGCGTTTGAGCGGCCTGGCCCCGTATGCGGGGTCATAACCTTCTTTGCCGAGGTGGGCAACGGCGGCCGGGGTGAGTTGCAGCGTGATGTTTTGTTTTTCGAGGCGGGTGAGGAGCCGCTGGAGCTGGATTTTCACGATCCTGCCGATCTGCGAGCTGTCGAGGCGGTCAAAGATAATCGTTTCGTCGATGCGGTTCAAAAATTCGGGTCGGAAGTGTTCGCGAAGCGCCTCCGTGACGCGGGCATTGCGTTCCGCTTTGGGCAGGTCCTCCATGATGTAATGACTGCCGATGTTGGAGGTTAAAATGATGACCGAATTTTTGAAATCCACCGTGCGCCCCTGGCCATCGGTGATGCGTCCGTCATCGAGCACTTGGAGAAGCACATTAAAGACGTCATGGTGGGCCTTTTCGATCTCATCAAAGAGGATCACAGAATATGGCTTGCGGCGGACAGCCTCGCTGAGTTGGCCGCCTTCTTCATAGCCCACATACCCGGGAGGGGCTCCGATCAAACGGGCGACGGCGTGTTTTTCCATGTATTCGCTCATGTCGATCCGGACAATGGCTTGCTCGTCATCGAACAAAAACTCGGCGAGGGCCTTGCTGAGCTCGGTTTTTCCCACGCCGGTCGGTCCAAGGAAAAGGAAGCTTCCGATGGGGCGGTTTTCGTCCTGGAGACCGGCTCTGGCGCGGCGGACGGCATTCGAGACCGCTTTGATGGCTTGTTCCTGGCCGACCACACGTTCCATGAGGCGCTCCTCCATTTTGACGAGCTTTTGGCGCTCCCCTTCCTGCAAGCGGGAGACAGGCACGCCGGTCCAATTGGAAACCACGCGTGCGATGTCATCCTCCGTGACCTCTTCACGCAGCAGGGCCGACGGGGAACTCGACATCTGGGACGCGGCGTCTTCGAGTTCCTTTTGAAGCTTCGGGAGGGTGCCGTATTGGATTTCCGAAGCTTTGCCGAGGTCACCGCGGCGTTGGGCCTGCTCGAGTTCTTCACGGGCGGCCTCAATTTTTTCTGCAATTTTTTGAGACTTTCCGATTTCTTCCTTTTCCTTTTGCCACTGCGCTTTCAGGCGGGAGGCCTCTTCCTTGCGGTCAGCAAACTCGCGTTCAAGCTTCGTGAGGCGGTCCTTGCTGGCGGCATCTTTTTCTTTGGAAAGGGCACGACGCTCCATTTCGAGCTGCATGATCTGACGATCCAGCACGTCAATTTCCGTCGGTAGGGATTCCATCTCGATCTTGAGGCGGGAGGCGGATTCATCGATGAGGTCCACGGCTTTATCCGGCAGGAACCGGTCACTGATGTATCGGTCGCTGAGGACGGCGGCGGCGATGATGGCATTATCCTGAATACGCACGCCATGATGAACCTCGTAACGTTCTTTGAGCCCTCGCAGGATGGCGATCGTGTCTTCCACACTGGGTTCATCCACCATGACAGGCTGGAAACGGCGTTCCAGGGCAGCGTCCTTTTCGATGTATTTGCGGTATTCATCGAGGGTTGTTGCGCCGATTGTGCGGAGTTCGCCGCGGGCCAGTTGGGGCTTGAGCATATTCGACGCATCGGCAGAGCCCTCGGCGGCACCGGCGCCAACGATCGTGTGCAATTCATCGATAAAAAGAATGATCTCGCCTTCGCTGGAGGTGACCTCTTTCAAAAACGCTTTGAGACGGTCTTCAAATTCCCCACGAAACTTCGCGCCGGCAATCATAGCGCCGAGATCCATGGCGCTGATGCGTGTGTTTTGGAGGGAATCCGGCACATCACCGGCAACAATCCGCCGGGCCAGTCCTTCCACAATCGCGGTTTTGCCCACGCCGGGCTCACCAATTAGAACCGGGTTGTTTTTGGTGCGGCGCGAGAGAACCTGCATCGTGCGGCGGATTTCTTCGTCCCGCCCGATCACTGGGTCGATCTTTCCTTTGCGGGCGAGCTCGGTGAGGTCACGTCCGTACTTCTCAAGAGTTTGATATTTGCCTTCGGGGTCTTGATCAGTGACCCGCTGATTTCCCCGCACAGCTGCCAACGCCTGCATCAGTTTGGCGTGGTCAAGGCCTGCCGCTTTCAGAATCCGCCCGGATGGGGTTGAGGAGTCCGAGGCGGCGAGCAGGAAATGCTCGGCGCTCAGAAACTCGTCCTTCAACTTGGACATTTCCTTTTCAGCCGCATCCAGGGTTTTCCGGAGGTCCGGGCTGATGCCCGGGGACGAGGCCCCGTGGATCTTGGATCGTTGGGCCAGTTCGGCGTCCAAAGCCTGGATGATCTTGTCGGGAGCCACTCCGATTTTTTGAAAGAGGGCGCTTGCCAGACCTTCAGGTTGATTCAGGAGCGAGGAAAGGAAATGCTCGGTGGAAATTTCGGAATGGCTGCTTTTTGACGCGAGATCCAGCGCGGCATTGAAGGCTTCCTGCATTTTGGCGGTGAATTTTTCTGGGCGCATAGGTCTTTAAAATTTATCAGAATCAGTCTGCCACGCAAAATCTGATTCTAAGAAATTGACGTTCCCGGGTAGTGGACCCGCCCTCCCGCGGATTATTGCTCCGAATAATTCCAAAGCAGCCCGCCATCCACAAAAAGGGTTGTTCCTGTCATATAATCAGAATCAGAGGATGCCAAAAACGCCGCCACACCGGCCACATCGGTGCCTTGGCCGAGACGACTCATCGGAATGTTGGCCAGCAGAGATTTCAGGAGGTCGGGATTGCTCATAAGTTTGGAATTAATCGGCGTCTCGATGGCTCCCGGGGCAATATTGTTGACAGTGATTCCCAGTGGAGCCAATTCGATGGCGAGATCGCGACACAACATTTTCAGCGCCCCTTTGGTGGCGCAGTAAGTTGAAAAATGCGGAAAGGGAAGCTCTTCATGGACCGAGCTGACATTGATGATTTTCCCCGGGCGTTTTGTGTCCTTCAAATGATTCACAAAGTCCTGGGTGAGGAAAAATGTGCCTTTGAGATTGATGTCGATGACAAAGTCAAAATCCGCTTCGGTGACGTCCCAGAAGTCCGCGTGTTTTTCAACGCCGGCATTGTTCACAAGGATGTCGATTTGACCCATGTTCATGATGCCTTCGCTGATGAGGCGGCGATTGTCGGCGAGGTTGGCCAGATCGCCACCGATCACGCAGACCCGGCGGCCCCTTGCCTCAATTTCCTTCCGTGTCGAGGCGCCGCCGGTATTCCCGAGCCGGTCATCAATAATGATATCGGCACCTTCTTGCGCAAGCCGGATGGCGATGGCTTCTCCAATGCCTTGGGCGCTGCCGGTGACGAGTGCGACTTTTCCTTCGAGTTTCATGGTGTGGTTTGGTTGTGTTTGAAAGGGGTTCGCTAATCGCGCTCAAAGGTGTGTAACTGACGAATCATTTTTGCCACGATGGCGGTCCATCCGGTTTGGTGGCTCGCGCCAACTCCAGCTCCATTGTCACCGTTAAAATATTCGTTGAAAAGGATCTGGTCACGCCAGTGTGGATCTTTTTGAAAAAGCTGCACCCCGCCATTGAATGGACGGTTCCCGTTGGCATCCCGCTCGAAGATGGAAACCAAACGTTTTTCGAGTTCCAAGGAGATGTCCCAAAGATTCATCTCGTGGCCGCTGCCCGTCGGGAATTCCACCTTGAAGGTGTCACCAAAGTAGAAGCCGAATTTTTGCAGAGCCTCGACAAGAAGGTAATTCATGGGCATCCAGACAGGACCCCGCCAGTTGGAATTACCCCCAAACATTCCCACGGGGCTATCCGCCGGGCTGTAAGTCAGGGTCTCGGTGTCGTCGCCTTCGGTGAACGAGTAGGGATGGTCGAGATACACGCGTGAGAGGGCACGGATCCCATGTGGAGAGAGAAATTCGTTTTCATCAAAGAGCCGCTCGCAGAGCCGGCGGAGGCGCTCCGGAGGCACCAGGGAGATGAGACGTTTGCCATCATTCTCAACCCCGATGTGATGCAACTCATCCAGCAAATGGGGGCGGTGCGCTTGAAACCATTCGACGCGCTTACGGAGGAGGGGGAATTTTTTCACCACCTGAAGGTCAAAACTTTCCACGGCAAAAAGTGGTGTCAGTCCCACCAAGGAACGGGTTTTAAGGTAATCCGAAGTCCCGTCCGCCCGGCGAAGCACATCGTAATAAAACCCGTCTTCATCATCCCAAAGCGTATAACCGCCTGTTCCCTTGGCATTGATGGCTGCCGCGAGATAAATGAAATCATTCAAAAATTTGTCGGCGATATCCTCATACGCCGGGTCTTCGGTCGCGAGCTCCAGCGCGATGTTCAACATGTTTAATGCATAGGACGCCATCCATGCGGTCCCATCGCTCTGCTCAATCTTGCTGCCATCCGGGAGGGTATAACGCCGGTCAAAAATTCCAATGTTATCCAGGCCAAGGAAGCCGCCCTCAAAAACATTATCCCCGGTCTGATCCACCCGGTTGGCCCACCAGGAATATCCCAACAACAATTTGTTGAAGGATTTTTTCAGATATTCCCT
The DNA here is from genome assembly GCA_041738805.1 of Terrimicrobiaceae bacterium. GTDB lineage: Bacteria > Verrucomicrobiota > Verrucomicrobiia > Chthoniobacterales > Terrimicrobiaceae > JAJTZA01. The sequence goes on from JBGSPC010000250.1 coordinate 12,136, forward strand.
GTCCCCCGTGCCCGTCAGGCCCCGCTCGATCGAATAAATGCGCCAGGCCGCCCACCCGCCAATCGGAGGATTGGCGTCGGAGAGCGCCCACTCGTAAGCCGGCATCTGCGAGCTTGGCGAGGTGTAACGTTCTCCCCGCAGCAACAATTGCTGACGCTTCGCCGTAGCTGGGTCAATGACCGCAAAGGCCACGGCATGAAACATCAGGTCCCAGGCACAAAAATACGGATACTCCCAACAATCCGGCATCGAGATCACGTCATGGGCATGCAGGTCTTTCCAAAAGGCGTTCGGGCTGTGCCAGCGCTCTTTGGGCGGAGGAGGCATCGTGGGGTCACCCAACAGCCAACGCATCACAGGCCAAAAATAAAACTTCTTGCACCACAATAACCCGGCAAAGGCCCGGCGCTGCACCATCGCGGCCTCTTCGGGAAGGTCGGGCGTCAGCGCCCCGTAAAATTCATCCGTCTCCTTTTTCCGAAGGTGAAGGGTTTCGTTGAACGGGTCGCCAAAAGGATCGGCGGAGGGCTTTTTGGTGAGCCGCATCCTAACCATGGACGTCTCTCCGGGCGCAATGGTTCGCCGAAAAATTGCGGCGGCTTTTGTCCCCGCCTTGGAGGGGTTCACGGCCTCTTTCCGGTCATGAACCAGGTAATCATGAAAGGCATCCTTAACATGAGGAGTCGGGTTCGGCGCCTGAAACAACCGTTCGTTGTTGGTCTCGTTTTCGGTGAAAACCACTTCCGGCGACCCTTCGCAATACCAGTGGTAAACCGGCAATCCCCATGGTGTGGCCACAATCGATCCATCGGGCGCGGCGTGCATTTCCGGCTTGGTCGTACCCTCCTCGCCCCAGGACCACGTGTTGCGAAACCACAACGTTGGGACAAACACCAGCGGCGCCGGGTCCGGTCCGCGGTTCACGGCACTGATTTGGATGCACAGATCCTCCGGGTCGGTCTTCGCGTATTCGATGAAAATATCAAAATACCGGCCCTCATCAAAAATGCCGGTATCCACCAACTCATACTCGGGCTCCAGTCGCGACCGTCGGGCATTTTCCTCAATCAGCTTCTGATAAGGAAATTCCCCCTGCGGGTATTTGTAAAGCGCCCGCATGTGACTGTGCGTTGGCGTGTTATCCAAGTGATAAAAATAATCCTTCACGTCCTCGCCGTGATTTCCCTGCGGATTGGAAAGCCCGAAGGGCCGTTCCTTCAGGATAGGATCTTTGCCATTCCAAAACGCCGGCGAAAAACACAACCGGCAGTCATTGTCACAGATCCCAAGCAATCCGTCTTCCCCCCAGCGGTAAACCCGGGATCGCGCATGATCATGCGGAAAATAAGACCATGCGTCCCCATTGGCCGAATAGTCCTCCCGCACCGTTCCCCACTGACGCTCACTCAAATATGGTCCCCAAAGAGCCCAACCCGCCGTTCTCTCGTCGCGGGCCTTCAGGCGTTGTGTCTCGGCTCCGTCAACCATCCCTCTCCCTTCTCAAAAAACCCGCATCGTGTCATCAAAACAATCGTGTCCAGAAAAAATGCCGCAACGTTCTTGGACATTTCCACCCTTCTGTGGAAGGTTGCGAATCCATGCGACCGCTTTTCTTCTCCTTGCCTGCCTTTCTGTTTCTCGTTTGCCATCCTGCTCTGTTTGCCGGGGAAGGTTTTGGTGGTGGCGCGACCGGGGGAGCCGGGGGTCGGGAGGTCACGGCGACCGCGCCAGAGGAATTCCGGGCCCTTGCCGGTTCTGAAGAGCCCCTTGTCATTTCCGTGAGCGGGGAACTCCGCACGGGAACGGTGCAAATTCGTTCCAATAAAACGATTCAGGGCATCGGCCCAAAGCCATCGATCATCGGGACCCTGTTTGTGGGGTCCGGGGCTGGCAATGTCATCATCCGTGATCTCCACATCTCGAATCCCACAAAACGCAAAAAAGCCGAGGGATTTGATGGAATCACCGTTCGCGGGGGCAAGGACGTTTTCATCTCCAATTGCACTTTCCGGGACTGTTCCGATGGGGCCATTGATATCAGCCACGGCGCTGATCGCGTGACTGTCTCCTGGTGCAAATTTGAATATTCCTCCGACAAACTCGAGCACCGGTTGGTGATGTTGATTTATGGCCCGGAGAAAAAGAAAGCGAAGGGGCGGGCTCACGTGACCCTTCATCACAACTGGTTTGCTAAAAATTGCCACTCTCGGATGCCGGCTGCAAAAAAGGCCAGGGTTCACATGTATAACAATTTTTTTGACTGCAAAGACAATGACTATGCCACCAATGCCCGCCGGGAATCTGAAATTCTCAGCGAAAGTAATTTTTATCAATCCGTGAGGAATCCGTTTTTCTCCGATGATAACGGACGCCTTCGGGGGAAAGATAATATCTTCCAGGATTGCAGTGGCAATCGCAGCAAGGGTGATGACAAAGTCTTTGAACCCAAATATCCCTACAAGCTGGACAAAGCCTCCAAGGTCCCGGATTTGGTCCGCGCCCGAGCGGGCTGCAGAAAATGATATCAAACACTCTCATGATCAAATCCCTTGCCCACCTCTGCTTGCTTTCCAGGGACCTTCAAAAGACTCTGGATTTTTACACCGGTATCCTCGGTCTAAGGAAAAAATTTGATTTTGAGCGTCAGGGCGGGCTTTTCGGTTTCTATCTTGAGGTGGGGCCGGGGCAATTCATCGAGGTCTTCCACTCCCCGGAGGACCGTTCCGGAGCCAAAGGTGGAATCACGCATTTCTGTCTGGAAGTGGAGGAAATTGAGGCTGTGCGTTCCGCTCTGCTTGCGGCCGGAGTGCCGGTGACGGAAAAAAAGCTGGGTGCGGATCATAGTTGGCAGGCCTGGTGCAAAGACCCGGACGGGGTTGATATCGAATTTCATCAATACACTCCGCAGAGCTTGCAACTCACGGGTGGCACGTGCCTGGTCGACTGGTGATGGGACTTGAGCTGACGAAAGATTCTGCCGCAGATTACTTTTGAAGCGTCCCTTTTGGCGGAAGAGCCAACCAGAGGCGCTTCAAGAGATCTCTGGCGGGGCCAATAAGCCGGAGGGATAAAGCTGGGGAATCGGGGTGAAGGTTTTGCCTGTGGAACGGAAGCTTGCCGGGGTGATAGCCTTTTGTTTTTTAGGGACGAGATGCAGGGGGCCGAACAAATTGCGCCGGGTGAGGACCACACTGCAAAGGACCTCGTTTATAGAACCAGGCAGGGTGGTTTTGTGGGGTTTGAAGGGAAGTGCGATGGGGGCCTTCCCGTCTTGCACGTCCAAACAAACAACCGCACCACCAAACGCGGGAATTTGAAAACGGCGTTCTTTTTTGGCCGTGGGTGGCAACACCAGATGATACTGGACGCGCCCGGTGTAATGCGGGAATCCCTGACCACAAACATCTCCCACGCGCAAGCGGGCCGGCGGTCGGGAGAGCACAGGTTGCGACCCCCGGATTCCATAAACTCCAAAGTCGCCAAGCAGAAAGATGGCTTCAAGATCGAGACCCTCGGTGAAGTCCGCAGAAAGCTCTATGAGGTTTTCTCCTTCATGCAGGCAACCCACAGGCAGCGGGATTTTTCGAAAGCAGGAATCCACAAACCATCCGTCATCGCGCACCGTTGACAGGGGACGCCCATTGAGCCGCACGCTCCACTGTCCGGGTTGCTCCATCAAAAGATGAAGAGGGGTATCAGGCACATGTTTGACGGTGATGGTGGTCTGGAGCTTTAACGGCAAGGACGCCAGTTGGACCTTGGCTTCCGTCTTCCGCGCCCATGGCTGCATCATCCCATGTCCGCGTTGCGGGAGACCGAGCCTGTTTCGCAGCCCGGAGTCGATGGCCAGGATATCTGTGCTTTCCTTCCAGGGCCCCCGCCCACACCGCCACTGGAATTGATCCATGACCAGAACATTGGGTTCATCGAGAGTGTAGCAAAACGGGCCGCGAAGCGCGGTGGATGGCCCCGCTTTGGTTATTGGCCGGGGTTTCAGATTTGGGTCCGTGACATCAACAACCCGGAAAATTCTCTCTCCCGAAACCGACAGCGACGTTTCCCAGCAGGTTTGTCCTGCCCGCACTTTTGTGGGAACGTCATAGCGCTGGCCCGTTCGGCAATCCCATTCCTGCACCTGACGGGCAGCACCTTTGTAGTGAATTTTAACCCCGGAAAAGCTTTGCTTTGCGTCTGTGTTGCAAATGGCAAGCACCCGGGTTTCCCCCTCTCTTCGTGTCTGGAGGATCAGAGGAAGGTCATGCTTTTGTTTGCCGCGAAAACTCAAACAAACCTTGGGAGGAGATGCGTCATGAAGAGCCCTTGTCAGCGCTTTTTTATTCAGGGCCACCCGGGAAGCCATCAGGCTGAATCTTCGGGGAAGAGGCGATTTTCGGGCGTCAAGATGCGAGGGAGGAGGCCCGGCGAAAATGACTTTGCCCCCTGCCGCTTGAAACTTTTGTAATATCTCCAGAGTGGTGGTCCGAAGGGTGACCATTCCCGCGATCACAACAACGCGGTAGTTGGATTTTCCGAGTTGCAGCGAGGGTTGGTTGCTGTTGATTTTGAGACGACCCAGCCGATGGAGCTGCTCTTCATCCCCGTAGTCGAAATCAAGTTGTGCTCCGATGATCCAGCGAAAGACCGAAGCAAAAGTGCGGTCAATGGGCGCAAGTTCCGGAGACTGATTTTTGATAAATGTGGCCCACTTGGCATGAACCTGGGCCCAGACGCTTTCCACCGGATGCATGACCAGGATGTCGCACTCGGCCCGGCCCTGCTGCATGAGCAGATGCACACGCGCAAAATAGTTTTCGACGTTGCGATATTCCCGATACCAGGCTGACTGGAAAAAGATGCTTGCGGGAAAATCACGTTTGGCCTCTCCCGCCATGCTGTACCAGGCAAGATGATGGCAGCGGACATTGATGCCAAGAAACGCCTGCCAGTCCCCGATCTCTTTATGTCCATCAAAATCAAGCTGCCACCCGGTGACCCCATACAGTTCGCTCAGCATTTGCTTGCGGCCGGACTGACGGGCCGAAGAAGCCACCTGCTTTGCCATCCAGAAGCTGCGATTGCCAAGCAGGAGCTGGTCCATCCCTGGCGTTTCCATGAGTTCATAATACCGCAGCACCGATCCGCACGTGATGCTTTGGTCACCCGGCAAATCCTCGGCCAGCAGGTGTCCGGTATTCCGCAAATTGTGATGGCGGCACCACTCGGAAATGGGGCGCGCCCAGCATTCCAGAAACCGGCGATGCAGAAGCTCCATGTATTGCCACTTCACCGGCGACAGGCTCTCTCCACGCAACCGCAGAAACAGCTCAGGGAGCCTCTCACAGAGGTTGTGACCAAATTCTTTTAGAAAGAGTCCGGAAAAATCATCCGCCCACGGTGTCACCCATCCTGAATCCGGCGGATACAACCACCCCTTCGGCGTTTCGCACATCACAAACCCATGATGTGGTTCATCGGTAAAAATTCCCGGAATCGTTTTCCCGAATTCCTGCCCGCAAGCTTTCAGATATTGCTCGTGGGTGATGCGCAGGAATTCCCCAACCGCCGCCCCATCCAACGTGTTCAGATACGTGCCCCCGTTAAAAAAACTGTGAGGCTGGACAAGCTCCCGGGTGAAAATCATCAGCTTCTCCCCGGCGCGAAGCCGTGAACTTTTGGGCGGCAACAAACGGAAATCCGTCAGCGTGAGGCCATCATGTCGAATCGCAAACCTCGCCACCTGAGAGGAATGCCTCCGGCCTGCGGTTTCCTCTCCGGTGAGGATTTCCCCTCGCAAATACCGCATCCGGAATTTTTCGGATTTTGTGGCCAGTCCTCCTGCCGCGCCACTCGGCCAGCGATCCTCGTCGTAGAGCCAGCTTTCCAAGCCCAGCCGCTTGGCCTCGCACGTGCAGGCCGTCACCAATTCCAGCCACTCACGTCCCATGTATTCCGTGGCGAGGCCCGTGCGGGCATGCATAAAAAAACCGCCAAACCCCATCTCCGCCAAAACCCCGACCTGACGAATCAATTCCTCTTTATCCAGGCGGTCATTCCATGACCAAAGCGGCTTTCCACGGTAGGCGGAAGGAGGGGATTGGAACCGTGAAACAAGCCGTGACGACTGAAGCGAACTCACAAGCATCTTATGTTTGATATGCTGTCAGAGCGCCGTCAAGGATTTCGTTTGTGAGTTTCTGACGACTACGGTTTGTTTTTGTTCAGATGGGTCAGGTTGGAAAAAAATCCTGGTCCCTGGATAGCCAGGAGCTGACGGAGTGTTCGCATGGAACCATGCAGGTCTGTTCGTCCCGATCGATTCGGTTCGCGGATTTTGCGGAGTATAAGCAACCCGAGAAGTATTGCGGTGCTTTTGATCACAAAGCCGACGCGATAGACTTCGATCCCCCCGTTGCGCTCCTCAAGAAAGTGGGCGAGCAGGAATCCTGCAATAATGGGGGCAATGCCTGCCGCGATTGATGTGATGGCCAGGTTGAGGCTGATGCCGGCCAGTTTGGTTTTTTGCGGAAGAAGATTGAGCAGCAGGTTAAAGCTGCCAAGGAAATAGGCCACGCTGAAGAACCCGCCCCAGAAAAACATCGGGTAGAGGAGCCAGACATTGCCGGGGTAAAGGATCGCCCAGAGATAATTCTGAATCTCCCAAAAAAACAGCCCGGCTGCCAAAACCGGAATGGAGCCCAACCGGTCCGCCCTCCTCCCCCAATACGCCCATCCGAGGATGCCGGAAAGTGTTCCCAAAATCACCAAAGCCGTGAACGTGCTGGGTTCCACGCCGAGCTCTTCGAAACTGAAAACCGGGACAAACGGTCCCACAAATCCCAGCCAGAAATTCACCCAGCTGGAAAACACGATGTAAGCTAACAATCCTGGGGAGCGCAGGCACTCCATGATATGTCCAAACCACCCCTGATGAACCAAATCGGAATGGTCGGTGTGGGTTCGAATCCCGTACTGCCAGATGATGCTTCCATAACGCATCAGAACCGCCGTGATGATCATGGCCTGATACGGCCACAACGCCGCTTCCGCCACTTCAAAAAGGGTGATGGCCAACAGGAGATAACCAATCGTCACAAGACTCAGCCAGCGGTTGCGCCGGCCGAAATAGCTTCCCCGCACTTCTTGTGGCACCCAATCCCGCACCCAGGACGTCCATCCGATGCCGACAAAGGAATGGCTCAGACTGGACAACACAAAAAAGACAATGAAGAGCGGAGCCACACCCCTGGCATCATCGGTTGGCAGGTACCCCAGAACGGCCGCCAACATGCTCCACAGGCCAACATTGAACCATCCCAGGCCCAGGGTCAGATCTTTCGGAGTGAGAAACCTCGCAAGCCATGGAATCAGGATAATCTGGAGCGCATTGCTCCACGCCGGCAAGGAAACGATCGCCCCATAAGCGGCCTTATCGATGCCGAAATATTGCGTCAACAACCCGGCCACCACAAAGTTTCCGGGAACCGCAATGAACGTCCAGGGCGTCGCCAAGAGCCCCTCACTGATCCCGATGCGAAGGTTCCTGCGATGATCCGACTCTTGTTTTTTCAAACTTTCTGAATCAACGCAGGATTTTTTCGACTTTCAAGATTTCCTGCAAATAACTGTCAACCGCAGCCATTTACCTGCTGCGGGAGCGGCGGGCCGCAAGGCCAAACAGTCCGAAGCCAAGAAGCATCACAACCGAAGGCTCCGGCACGGAATTGAATTGAATAAGCTCTCCCTCAACAAAAAAATTCTGATTGGCGGACCCGATGAAGATTTCGATGCTGTCGAGTGTCGCACCAAAGGCCGGCGTGTAACCGGTCAGCTGGGTGATATCAAGAAAGTAGGAGTTGGTGACATTGGAAGCGACGAGTTGGATGCCGCCGGAAAGGCTGACTTCCGAGCTGTTGCCGAGGATCAAACCCAAAATAGGGGTGCCTACCACTTTGTTGATGGTGAACTGGAAAAACGTGTTGGCACCGAGGTCGATCACGTAACCAAGGTAAAGAAGTTGCGCATTGGCCGTACCCGAATCTGTGCCACCGGCGTCCAGAACAAAAACGCCATCGATCACTGTGCTGACAATCGACAAGGAACCCGTGGCTTGGACGCTGAGCTGGCGGTCAATGGTGGTCCCGTCAATATTGTTAGTGAGCACAGACGCCGGACTGCCGGGAGCCACCACATTCACGGTATTGTTCAAAAACCCATCAATGATGATTTGCGCCTCCAGTGAGCTGGCCTGTCCCAGCACGGCCAAAATCCCCGTCACAAAAAGAATGCGAGTCCCTTTCATGGGCGGAAACCTACCCTCACTTTTGTGAAGGGTCCAGTTTTTTGGAGAGCGCTGATATCAACAGGGTGCAGGACGCATCCTTCAGGGGATGGCTTGTCATAGGGGGCTGCCGGCCTCACAATAACGACCAATGTTTCCCAACCCCCATTCGCAATTGATTGCGCTGAGCGATCTCCTGGCCTCGCGGCGGGAAGCCATTCTTGCGGCTTGGCAAAGCGCATCCGGTACTGACCCTGAGCAAACGACAGACCGCAACCTCACGCATGGGCAATTTCTTGATCACATCCCAAAAATTCTCAACGCCTTCGAATGCCGGCTGCGCTCCCGACAGGGTGGGTTGGCGGATCACACCGACGAATCCGGCAGGCAGAAGGAGGGGGTGAAGGACGGATTGCTCCCCTTGAACCAAGGTTACTGCCTCAAAGAGTTAATGAAGGAATGCGGCCAACTCCAACTTTGCCTTTTCGATGAGCTGAGGGACATTGCCTCATCGCACCCCGAGTTGGACCACGCAACTTTTATGGAGGCGTTCCGGCTGTTGCTTCATCTGATCAATGACACAATTGGTGAGAGTGCGGTCCAGTACGAACAGATGCAGGAGGCGGAAGCTGCCGTGCGGGTGGGGGATCTCATGGGTGCTCTGGCCGACATCAGCGAGATTGCCAGGCGACGTGCCTCTCTTCTTAATCAGGCCGTCCACGATCTCAGCAGCGACGTGCTCGGCGTCAGCATTGCCGCATCGCTGGCCAGCCGGACCGACATGGCGGAAACCGACCGGGTGGTGTCAGTCGCCTTTCTGCAGCGGGCCGTTCTGGGACTCACCAGTATGTTGGGTGAGTTGATGGATCTTGCGCGACTGGAGGCTGGGCAGGAGGTGAGGGAGATCGCCCGGTTCGATGCTGGCGTTCTGATTGCGGAGCTTTGCCACAGCCACCAACCCTATGCTCATGAGCGCCATCTCTTTTTAAAAATAAAAGGAACCGATCCGGTCCGTGTCGAAGGCGACAAGGAGAGAGTGCGGCGCGTGGTGAAAAACCTTATCGGGAACGCCCTCAAACACACCCAGGAGGGAGGTGTTACTGTGAGTTGGGGCACGGAGAAAAAAACCTGGTGGCTCATCATCAAGGAAACCAAACCCGGTCTGACAAACGATTCTGACGCTTCCATCGAGGCCGGTGTGCGCGAGGTAAATAAAGGCGCATTGCCTCTGCTTTCGAAGTCAACCGGAGAGACCCCGTCCTCGCCGCCAAGACATCCGCACAGCGAGGGAATTGGATTATCGATTGCCGGACGCCTCTGCGAGCTTCTTGACGCAAGCTTGGAGATTGTGAGTCCGTCAGAAACCGGCATGTCCTTCCGTGTTATTTTTCCCCGCCGCTACGATCGCAGGGTCTCAGTGAAATAGCTTTTGATGCGGGCCGGGACGTGGTTGACTGCGCGACGGTGAATCCACTGCCCATCGGTTTGCTGCTTTTCTGGCTTTGCGCTCAACCCGTGTGTGCGGGATGGTCGAAACTTGAGAATGCCATTTACACAGAAGGATCGCACAGTGATGGGGACAGTGTGGAAGTGATTTATGAGGGGAAACATCACATCTTCCGCCTCTACTTTGTGGATTGTCTTGAGACAAACCCCCGTTCGCGGGATCGCCGGCTGGCTCAAGCCAAATATTTCGGAATTGATTCCAAAGTGGACAAGTCTGCGATGGGGTTCGGAAAGGAAGCCGCCCGGACAACCCGCGACCTTCTGAAGAAACCCTTCACCGTTCACACGCGGTGGGAGCCTGTCTCACCAGGAAACCCCTCCATACGGGCCTTTGTGGAAACGTCGGACGGGCAGGATCTCGGAACCGTCCTGGTGGAGAGAGGTCTGGCGATCATTCGGAGCGGGCAAGCCCTTTCAGATCATCCCGATGGTCGCAGCAAAGGCCGGATCCTCCGCGGGCTTCGCGAAAAAGAAACGACAGCCCGGGTGAAGGGCTCCGGAGCTTGGAAAAAGCAGAAATCCACTCCGCTGCTCAAAATTCCGGGGTCTCTTTCAGCCAATGAGACGTCCCTCCTCCGCAGCATGGCCGGACATGTGGCCAAGGTCAGTGGCACCATTGCCACCACAGGAGCCCTGCCCGACAACCGGCTCACCTTTTTAAATTTTGAAGGAAACCAACGCGGAGATTTTGTGGCCATCATACGGGGCGAGGATCTTCCCACCGTTGCAGCAGCCTTTCCCGGTGGCAGATTGGCCGGGTTGATGGGAGCCCGCATCGAAGTCAACGGTCTGATCACCCTCCACCGCGAAACCCCACAAATTGAAATTACCTCCCCTTCCCAACTCAAGGTGCTGGAGTGAAAAAGTGGGCGGGTGAGATGTTTTGCCTAAAGAGGGGCCGATTGCGGATTGCTGAGGCGCAGTCGTTGCATGAACACTCTGAATCCCTCAGAAATCAAAAATCAAAAATCTGCAATCGTCATTAATACCCGATCACAGGTTGATCGCTGAGTTATAGATGGGAACGTGAGAGCGCCCTACCGAAATTCATAAATCCACCACTTCCCCATTCACCATTATCCAATGCGGTGGTGCGGTCGTCTCGATGGCGGTGGCGTAGAGATTCCCGCTTTTGCCATGCATCGGCAGGGCAATCAGGTCTGCGTGAGCGCCTGGTGTTATTTCCCCCAACAGGCCTTCATGGTCGATGGCTTTGGCGGGGGCTCGGGTCACCATGTTGAGAACGGTCATTGCAGAAATGGAGGGGTGGATCTCACGGAGATGCCGCATTTCCGCAAACAAGTCCAACGACCAATTGCTCGCCAGGCTGTCGGTGCCAAGGCAGAGGTTGATTCCGGCGTCCAGGAACCGGTTGATGGGAAACTCCGGACGGCCAAAGTAGGAATGACAGCGCGGGCAGTGGACCACAGAAAAATCATCGCTCCGGGATGCAAGCAGGTCCCGGTCGGATTCTGTCAGGGCGTTCATATGAGTCAGAATCGCTCCCTTGGGAAGAACGCCGTTCTGCAAAAGCCGGGCGACGGGCGACTGCCCATTCAGGTCCGACATGTCACGTCCGAGTTTAATCAGGAAATCGTGAAGGGGTCCGCGGCCATGAACAAAAAGATCATACTCCTCCTGCGTCTCTGCGAGGTGGGTCATGACAGGCACCCGTCTCATGGTTGCGCACTCTGCGGCCAGACGGTAGAGGGAGAGAGAGGTTGTGAACGGGGCATGGGGAGAAAGTCCAGGCCCACCCAACCAGTCCGGGGGCTGATCCAGCAGGGCCAAAGCCCCGGCGATCAGTTCCTCCGTGCCAATCCGGCTCCGGATATCCATCAGCTCCAAAAACCACCACACACGGGGAACCGGACGTTTCAGTTTCAAAAGAATCTCGGGAAAGGATTCGATGTTCAGAATCGTGGTGGTCCCGGTTCGAAGGGACTCATCCAAGCCCTGCTGCACAGAGTCCACATAGTCATCATCGGTGAGCGTGCGCTTGATGTCATTGATGCGGGAAATCCATGATGCAAAACTGGCCGGTGGAAGGATCGTCCCGCGAAGACAGGTGTAGTCCAGATGACAATGAGCATTGATCAAACCGGGCATCAGCAGGGACTCACCAAGATCGATTGCGTCCGGGGTTTTGAGATCCGCCCAACGTCCCACCTGCACAATCTGATTCCCATCCACCACCACAGCCCCGTCTTCGATCGCCGGCGAAGACATCGGCAAAAGGAATTTGGAGCGCAGGGTTTTCACGGCGGTGAGTGTGTGCCCCGGTCCTTCCGCGAAGCAAGCGCGGACTGCCTTCGACGCCGGGGAGTTGATACCCATAACGGCATCCGGAGACGTCAGAGGCTCATTTTGTCAAAGAGAGAAGTTTCAAACCCAGGGGGACAAAGTCTGCAAAATTCTCGGCATCGACGGTTGCGAGCTCTGCTCCGGCAAGGATCGCTGTGGCAGCAATCATCGTATCAAAGCGGGTGCTCCGCTTCGAGCCTGTTTGGAGATAAAGCTCACCCGTTAGCGCTGCTCGTTCCAGGTTCCTCTACGGGAGCAATGGTCATACCATCAAAGCAAGTCCAACTGATCGATCGCTTTACTTGTGGCAGCTTTTTTGCGGCGGGCTTTTGTGAACGCGGCCTCGCCGTCGGTGTTGAGTTCGGCGCTTTCGAGGTTGGCCAGAATTTCTTTGGCGCGGTTAAGCACGGAATCCGGGAGGCCGGCGAGGCGGGCGACCTGGATCCCATAACTTTGGTCGGCGCGTCCGGGGAGAATTTTGCGCAGGAAGATGACTTCATCATTCCACTCACGGACCGCAACGTTGAGGTTCACGACGCCTGAACGGGAGCGCTCAAGGTCGGTCATTTCATGGTAGTGGGTCGCAAAGAGGGTGCGGGCTCCAATGTGGTCATGGAGAAACTCCGCGACACTCCATGCGATCGAGAGCCCATCGAAGGTGGACGTGCCGCGCCCGATTTCATCAAGGATGACGAGGCTCTTTGCGGTGGCATTGTTGAGGATCCCGGCGGTTTCATTCATTTCGACCATGAAAGTGCTTTGGCCGCGGGCGAGGTCATCGCTGGCGCCGACCCGTGTGAAGATCCGGTCCGTGATACCAATCCGGGCTCCGGCAGCCGGGATGTAAGAGCCGACCTGGGCAAGGAGGACCAGGAGAGCGACCTGGCGGAGGTAAGTGGATTTGCCGGCCATGTTGGGGCCGGTGATGATGGCGAAACGCTTTCCGTCCGCGTCGAGGGACGTGTCATTCGGCACAAACCGTTCGCCGGTGGCATCAAGGACCGGATGGCGGCCTTCGAGGATCTCGAGAACGCCGGATTCCTCCATCAGAGGTCGCACATAGCCGCGTTGACGGGCGGATTCCGCGAGGGAAGCGAGTGCGTCCAGAGCTCCGATGGCAGCCGCTGTTTCCTGGATGAGTGCCAATTCCAGCAGGGTCTCATTCCGCAATTCTCCAAAGATTTCGATTTCCCGGGCTTTGGCTTTTTCGTCTGCACCAAGAATTTTGCCTTCAATTTCCTTCAGCCCGGGCGTTATGAATCGTTCGCCGTTGACGGTCGTTTGCTTGCGGATGTAGTCATCCGGCACGGAAGGGAGATTGGCTTTGGTGATTTCGATGAAATACCCGAAGACTGAAGTGAAGCGGACTTTGAGGGATTTGATGCCGGTGCGGGTGATTTTGCGTTCCTGCAGTTGGGCGATCCAGTTTTTACCTTCATGGGAGGCGGATCGGAGTTCATCGAGGCCGGCATCAAACCCATCACGGATCATGCCGCCATCCCGAAGGATGGCGGGGGGTTCTTCGACGATGGCCGTCCGCAGCTTGGTGGAAAGTGCGGGGAGGGGGTGGATGCGCGAGAGAATTCCGGCCAGGAGTGGAGGAAGGATGGGGTCCGGGCAGATCGAGGGATGCTCACCTGTGGGAGCGATCGCCTCCAAACGCTGGCAGACAGCGGGCAGTTTTTCGAGCGAGCTTGCGAGGGCTGCGAGGTCACGGGCGTTTCCTGAGTTCCCGTTCAGTCGGGCGATGCAGCGCTCAAGGTCGCGGATCCCGGCGAGTTCCTCGCGAAGCGTGGCCAGCGCCAGCGGATTCGAGAGCATGCGGGCGATGGAATCCTGGCGCCCGAGGATGGCTTCGAGATTTCGGAGGGGCTGGAGGAGCCATCCCCGAAGGGTCCGTGCGCCCATGGGAGTTGAGGTGCGGTCAAGGACGCCGAGGAGGGTCATGGCCCGGCCAGCGCGGGATGTGACAAGCTCCAGGTGCCATTGCGTGGAGGCATCGATCACAAGAAATTGGCCCTGACGATAGGGCTTGAGTGAGCGGATGTGGGAGGCATTGCGCCGGAGCTGAAGGGTCACGTAATGCAGCAGAGCCCCGGCCGCACTGACCCCCAGCGGCAAATCCTCACACCCATATCCATCCAGTGAGTGGACACGGAAATGGTTGCGAAGGAGTTCCGTGGCTTGATCCGGGATGTAGAGATAATCATCCAGAAAATTCGTGCCGGTTACCGAAGAGAACGCCGCGGACTGGCTCTCCGGGGCCAGCGTTTCTGCCGGGGAGATTCGGGCCAGTTCGTCGAGGAGGGTGGCCTCATCCGACGCTTGGGTAACCCGTAACTCGCCCGTGCTTAACTCACAGGAGGCAATTCCAAACCCTTCCGGGCCAGTGCAGATCGAAGCCAGATAATTCGGGGCGCGCTCATCCAAACCAAACGTTTCCAGCGTTCCGGCGCTAATGATTTCTGCGATTTCACGGCGGACAAGTTTTCCGGCGGTGACCTCCCCGACCTGGTCGCAAATCGCGACCCGCCATCCGGCCGCCACGAGTTTTTCGATGTAGCCACGCGCTGCATGATAGGGCACACCGCACATGGGCATCTGCCCGCGTTTGGTGAGAGCCACATTCAGGACTCCAGCAGCATCTTTGGCGTCATCTCCAAAGAGTTCGTAAAAATCCCCCAACCGGAAAAACAGAAGCGTTTTGGGAGGCAATTCCCGGCGGATCGCCAGGTATTGCTTCATCATCGGCGTCTGCGTGTCGCTCATGGGGGCCGTTCGAGCTTATCTCTACGGCTTCAGCTCTTCACCCGTGATGCCATTCTGGACAACAAATTTTTCATGGTGGAATGTTGGATCCGAGCGGAAGGCGAGGCGTCCGGCGTACCGGCGTTCGATGTCAACGAGCAGTTCTTCATCCTCGGTGCGAAGGCGGTTGAGCAATTCCGGATGGACAACAACTTTGACCTCATGCACGGATTCCTGGTGCTTGCGCATCACAGAATGCAAGCGGCGCTGGAGCTCCACGCTGAGGGTCATCGGGCTTTTGACGTTGCCCCGGCCGTTGCAATACGGACACGGCACATATTGGGAGTCCGCCAGGCTTTCCGCGGCGCGCTGACGGGTCATCTCCATCAACCCCAGTTGGGAAATGGGCAGGACGTGGGTGCGGGCTTTGTCACGTTTCAGGCGGTCGCGAACACGCTGATAAACGGCCTGCTGGTCCTTGCGGCTCTTCATATCAATGAAATCGCCGATAATAATTCCGCCAATGTTGCGAAGCCGCATTTGACGGCAGATTTCGTCGGCCGCTTCGAGGTTGGTTTGAAGAATGGTTTTTTCCATGTCCTTCGCGCCTTTGTTGCGGCCGGTGTTCACATCCACGGCGATGAGCGCCTCGGTTTCATCAATGACGATGTATCCGCCGCACGGCAGCCAGACCTGACGGTGAAAGGCAGAGTCGATCTGCGCTTGGACGCCAAAACATTCAAAGACCGGCTCCGAGCCGGTGTAAACTTGGATGCGTTTTTTGGCGCGGCTGGAGATCATACCCACCAGAGACTGCATGCGCTCGGCGGACTTGGCGTCATCGACGATGATGGCATCAATATCGTCCGTGAGAAAGTCCCGGACCGTGCGGTCAACCAAATCCGGCTCCTGGAACAGACACGCGGGGGCGGGCTGTTCTTCGAGGCCCTTCTGGATGGCCGTCCATTGTTCCAGCAAGAGTCCGAGGTCACGCACAAAATAACGGGCGCGCTGTCCCTGTCCGACCGTGCGCATGATGACGCCCATTCCCTCCGGGACTTCGAGTTCACGCAGGATTTTGCGGAGGCGTTCCCGTTCTTTGGGATCATCGATCTTGCGGGAAATCCCGCACTGATCATTGAATGGCATGAGGACCAGATACCGGCCTGCCAGGCTCACATCGGTGGTGATGCGGGGCCCTTTTGTGCCGATGGGGCCCTTTTTAACCTGGACCAAAACATCCGATCCCACCGGATAAATGTTCGGAACATCCTTGTGGGTGATTTTGGGTTTTTTGCGCTTTGCGGGGGCGCCTTCGCGGGCCACAGCTTCAATGCCACTGTCCAAGGCGGCCGGAATGGCGTCCCAGAACTGGAGGAAAGCATTTTTTTCAAACCCGATGTCCACAAACATGGCTTTGATGCCGTGTTCTATATTGCGGACCTTGCCTTTAAAAATGGCTCCGACAATATTGCGATCGCTGTCGCGTTCGGTGGTGTATTCTTCGAGTTTTCCGTCTTCGAGGAGCGCGACCCGTTTTTCGAGGCGCTCGCAGCTGACGATGATTTTGATTCCTGTGGACTTTTTACGAAGGCCCAAGATGCGTTTGACGGTATCGATCATAGAAATATTTTTGAGGGTGACCCGTATGAGGGGTGGTTGATAATTGGGGTTGAACCTTCATCGGCGTGAGGGCTGGGAAGGTTTGTTCTTTTCCTTTTCTTTGCGGTCTTTGTTTCCGCCGAAAAAATTGAAAAACTTTTGGATGCCTGATGGCTGGCAGTTTTTGTTTTTGACGCGTCCGCGGTCGTCGGCGTCTTCACGGATGTTGGGATTGGCAGGGCGTGCGGCCTGCTGGGAGGAAGCAGCCTCTGTGGCGGAGGCCGTCTCCGAATCTTCGGAAATGCTTGAAGCCGCGGGGATGGCGCGTCCGAAGTCCACGCTGTCAATAAAACGGAAATCACCCACAGCGGGCTCCAACGACGCAAGGAGCACGGGTTCCGCTTTTGGCGGATCATCGGGATTCGCCGGCTCAGCAGGGGCGGGTTCCACGACATCGGGGCTCAGGCCGGGAAGTTTGAAGGTGTCCTCCAGAATTTTAGCCGCGATGGGGGCCGCGACACCGCCACCGGATTTTGCGCCTTGCACGATGACGGCGACGGCGTATTTGGGTTTTTCGTAAGGGGCAAACGCGATGAACCAGACGTGGTTGTCCTGAAGGCGTTTGCCATTGCGAACACTCCAGTTTTGAGCGGTTCCGGTTTTTCCGGCCACTTCGACGCCTTTGATGCGGGCGCGTCCGCCCGTGCCGCCGCCTTCGCCAACAACCTTGAGCATTCCGGAGCGAACGCGCTCAATCTGTTCCGGGGTGAGCCCGCCATCCGTGATAAGATTGGCCCGCACACGTGCGGGTTCCTGCTGAAGGATTTTCCCGTCCTGAGCGACCACTTTGTCGATGAGCCGTGGATAATACACCGTCCCGCCATTGGCGATGGCTGCGGTCAGCGCGGCCATTTGAAGAGGCGAAGCGAGCACCTCGCCCTGACCAATGGCGGTATTGGCCGTGAGCCCGCTGGTCCAACGCTCGCGGGGCCGGATTTCTGCCAGATACTCGGGCCCCGGAAGAACGCCCGCACTCTCTCCGGAGAGCGGGATTCCGCTTTTTTGGCCAAGACCGAGCATGTTTCCAACAGCCACAATCTGATCTATGCCGGCGGCAATGCCCAGCCGGTAGAAGTAACCATTGCAGGAGACCTTGATGGCATTCTCCAGACCCATCGAACTATGGCTCGTGCTGTGGCACTTCATAAACGTGTTGCCTATGGCGATGCCCCCGCCGCAGGGGAAAGTGCCTGCCTTTCCGGCCCGCAGCCCGGCCAGCGCAATGAAGGCCTTGTATGTGGACCCTGGCGCAAAGGAGCTGATCGCACGGTTAAGAAGGGGATCGGTGTCATCGGACGTGAGGGCGGTCCAGTCTTTGACATTGATTGATGGGATGAAGGAATTGGGGTCAAAGGACGGCACGGTGGCCATGGCCAGCACATCCCCATTATTGGGATCCAGCACCACAGCGGCTCCCCGGCCGACCGCACGGAGCGCTTTTTCGGCGATGTATTGGATGCGCGCGTCAATGGTCAGGTGGACATTGGCTCCCTGCTCGGGCTCGGTGACAGAGACCTCTCCCTCAATGACGCCCTTGGCATTGCGTTGAAGAATTCGCACGCCGGGTTTGCCTCGTAAAAACTCATCCATGTAGAGCTCGACCTGCGCTTTGCCTTCCATGTCGGGATCATAAAAATTGAATTGCCGGATATCGG
Source organism: Terrimicrobiaceae bacterium (assembly GCA_041738805.1). Taxonomy (GTDB): domain Bacteria; phylum Verrucomicrobiota; class Verrucomicrobiia; order Chthoniobacterales; family Terrimicrobiaceae; genus JAJTZA01. The sequence continues at coordinate 30,289 of JBGSPC010000250.1, forward strand.
GCTGTTGATCGAGGTTTGTCGGCATGCCGACGTAGCCGAGGAGGTGGGCGGCGAGAGAGCCGTAGAGGTATTGGCGGACGGGTTTGCGGGTCACGTTCACTCCGGGAAGCTCAAGGCTGCGCTCCGAGAGAATCGCCATCGTTTCAAAATCCAGATCCTGCCGGTAATTGAAGGGAACCTCCCGATTGTTGCGGTAGTGAATCTGGAGTTTTTTGGAATTGTAGTCCTCGGCAACTCCCAGCTCTTCCAAACGCGGGATGACTTCCTCCGTGACGATGCGCACCACGTCGGCCTCCTTCAGATCTTTCGGCATGTTGTGTACGGTTCCACGATACGTCGTCATCGGTGTTCCCCCATGGGATTCCCGGTAGGCACGCACCATGTCGGGAAGCATAAAGTCCACATCGAAGCTGGCCCGGTTTTGGACAAGGGGGATGGCATTGCGGTCCATGATCTCGCCACGCACGGCCGGGATTCGGACGGTGACCTGGGATCCGTAGCGGATCTTGGCCGTGTATTCGGCGCCGCGTGCGACTTGCACAAGCCAGAGCTGAAAGGTGATGCCACCAAAGGCGAGCAGGATGATTCCCGCCAAAAAGTAGAGGCGAAGGGAGGGGGCGCCGCGTTTCATGGTTTTGCCAGCACGGTCCTCCTTCCAAACGTGGAATCTCCGATCAGGTGGCCTGACCAGACGGCAATAGGATGGATCACCAGGGCGGCAACAGCTGAAAGGACGCCTGCACCAAGAATCCTCCACACGACGACCTCATTAAAGAAAAAGCCTTCACGGCGCAAACTGATCATCCCGAATTGCATTAACAGAAAAAGAGAGGTGCAAACCAGAGTCACGGGAATGGGGATCCACCAATGTCCACGTTTAAAGGCTGGCTGAAGCCCGTTCGCCAAAAGTCCCAAGATCACAAAAAACACTATAGACCAACCCACTGCGATTTCAACCTGTCCGGAGACCACATGGAGATAAGCCAGGTCGGTGAGGAGCCCGGTGAACACAGCCAAAGCCAACATGGCAGGCGTGGGCAGGGCCACCGCGCCGTAGCAGAAAAGAGCGGGCACCAATAAGATCCGTGCTCCATGCAGGGCTGACACTGCAGGGATCATTTCTTGAATGGGAAAACAAAGAAAGATGGCCAGGAAAAGCGCCACGAGGCCGATGAACGTCTTCATTTTGCTCCCACGAGGATAAACACATCCTCGACCCCCGCAAGGTCCACAGCCGGTGCCAGCACGGCCTGGCCATCCAGCGCCCGCGCCCGGAATGTTTTCACTTCTGCAATCAGAATGCCCGACGGAAAAACCCCGCCACTCACGCCGGCGGTGTAAACTTTCTGGCCTGGCTGAAGGTTCGCGCTCTTTGAAAGAAACGAAAGCTGGATCTCCCCGGGGGTGCCGGCACCAGCCACCCGCTGTCCGGAGGCAATGCCCTGCTCCACCGAGCCTTCCACGCGGGCGGCCACCCGGCAGGTTTCATCCGTGAGAAGCAGCACAATCGATTCATTTTTTGCCACCGTTGTCGTTTTGCCAACCAAACCGGTTTCCGTGAGCACCGGCATGTCGCTTTCCACCCCGTCCTCGAAGCCCCGGTTGATTTTGACGGTGTTCCACCAGGTGGAAGCGTCACGGGAGATGACCCTTGCCGGAAGGAGCTTGAAGACCGAGCGCTCGCGGTATTCAAGAGCCTGGCGCAGATTGTTGTTCTCCGACTCAATGTCACGAAGGAGCTGGTTGGTGGCCATCAACTCACGGTTCTTAAGGGTCAGGTCCCGGTTTTCAATTTCGAGTTGATCGAGGGTTTTGAGATTTTGGCCGACACTTCCGATCTGCTGACTGACGGCAGAACCGGTTTTCAAGAATGGCGACACAAGAGACAGAAAGACCGACTGCAAACCCTGCATGGGTTTGGAGCCCATGGTGGATAAAATCACCGCCCCAATGAGGATGACCACCACAAGAATGATGTTCAACTTTTTCATGCGGGATTCCCGTTGGAGTTATTTCGCAAGGCCATGAACCTCCCGCCTTGCGGAAGGTTCGGTGGAATTCGCTGACCCTTCTGGCTCATGGCTGCGAGTGCCCGGGCTTTCAGTTGCCGTAGGTTCGGTCAGCGGACTGCACGGCTTTCAGGAATTGCATTTCCTGAAGGGCTTTCCCGGTTCCCTCGGCCACAGCACAGAGCGGATCTTCGGCCACATGAACCGGCAAACCGGTTTCCTCCTGGAGGCGTTTGTCAAGGCCCCTAAGGAGTGCTCCCCCGCCTGCCAGCACAATTCCGCGATCCACCAGATCGGCTGAGAGTTCGGGCGGACACCGCTCCAATGTGATGCGCACCGAGTCGATGATTGTTGCGACCGGCTCCAGGAGGGCTTCCCGCACTTCTTGTGAGGAAATGGTGATTGTCTTTGGCAGACCGGCCACCAGATCGCGACCTTTCACTTCCATGGTGAGCTCCTTCTCCATTTTGTAGGCCGAACCAATTTTGATTTTGATGTTTTCGGCGGTGCTTTCCCCGATCATGAGGTTATAAGCCCGCTTCATGTAGTTCATGATGGCCTCATCGAGTTCATCACCTGCCACCCGGACGCTCCGGCTGAAAACGATGCCTGAGAGTGAAATGAGGGCGACCTCCGTCGTTCCGCCGCCGATGTCGACGATCATATTTCCGCCGGCATCCTGAACAGGCAGCCCAACCCCGATTGCCGCGGCCATGGGTTCCTCAATCAGATAAACCTCGCGGGCGCCGGCATGGGTGGCGCTGTCTTTGACGGCCCGTTTTTCCACCTCCGTGATGCCACTCGGGACGGCAATCACAACGCGGGGACGGACCATCCTGCGATGATTGTGAACCTTTGTGATAAAGTGGCGTAGCATGGCTTCCGTGACTTCAAAGTCAGCGATCACGCCGTCCTTGAGAGGCCGGATGGCCACGATGTTGCCAGGGGTGCGCCCCAGCATGCGTTTTGCTTCCTCGCCAACGGCGAGGACTTTGCGGGTGCCCTGCTGCACGGCCACCACGGAGGGTTCACGAAGCACGATCCCGTGATCTTTGACGTAAACGAGCGTGTTGGCAGTGCCGAGGTCAATCCCGATGTCGTTCGAGAAAAAACCGAGAAATTTGTCTAGCATGAAATAATTAAAGTGTAGGTGTTCAGCCGCTTTGGGAAGCCAGCTGGTGGGCATTTCAAGTTCTGAAATACACAGACCCCCAATCTTGTGGCTGGCAGTGACCTCCGTCAAGGCAATCCTCTGGGAGACTTGAGGAGAGGGGTGGACAAAACGCGGGACCTTTGCCACGGGGCCGATATCCGGCGGCATCGCGTGGCCTTCCATGATAAATTATCGCCACCACAATCTTGCAGGCCGTCCCCATTTGCCACATATCTGAGGTTGTCCATGTCAACTCTCCTTTCCCGTCTTGTCCCGGCCTTCGGCTTTTTGGCTGTGGCTTTGGGAGCCTTCGGGGCTCATGGCCTCCGTGATCTACTTGCCCAAAACGCAACTGCCGGCATTTGGGAAACCGCCGTGCTTTATCACCTCACGCATACCATCGCAGCGCTTTGGGCCAGCGGGAAGAACCGGTTGGTTGCTTGGTTCTGGCTTGGCGGGATCACCATCTTTTCCGGCTCTCTTTACATCCTTGCCCTCACAAACATCCGCTGGTTGGGAGCCATCACACCGATTGGAGGTCTGCTTCTTCTGACGGGGTGGCTGGTGTTGATTCTCAAAAAATCCTGACGGCGTCGCGCAGGAACTGGAGCCACAGAAAAACCATGCCGCGAAATGTGTATCGGATGAGGTTGTCCCCATCTTTGGTGAGGATGCCCACTTCAAGGTTGTGGCGGACATGACGTTGCAGGTCATTCTGCATAACCCCCACAATTTGTTGTTCGTCAAATTTCTCCATGGCCCCATCGGCAATTCCCTCCTCGCGTAAAAACCGGAGATGTTCCCTGGTCATTTCTGCGAACGTTTTGCTGGAGGGGAGACGGTTCAGGCGGACCATCGGAGAAAATTGCAAACCATAGGCAAAGGGGTAATTCCATGACAGAAAGGCCCGCCCGGCGGGAGTCCTCGAAGTCAGTGTCAGATAAAAGAAAGCGAGGTCCCCTTGTTCGGCGAGGCAGATGCAGGCCTGGGTGGTTGAGGTTTGATCTCGAAACACCCGGTAGAACTGGTGGATGTGATCATCCTCCCAACCCACATCCGCGACATGATGAAATCCCTCGGCCTCGACCTCGTCAGTTAACTCATTAAAACCCGGGAACACCGTCCGCGAGGGGGGAGTTTGCGATTCAAGGAACCGTTCCAAAGGAAGCCGGACTTTTCTCAATCGAAAAATGATCTCGATCCAGGGAAGGAAAAACCAACTCACGGCAAGCAGGACCCCCACAAGCACAGAAGAGGTCATCAGCCAACCCGCGAAAAATGAGGCTCCCACGATGATCCATGATCCCAAACGAAACAGCAGTGGATGGCCGAGAGATCTGAGGGCCAGCCCCAATACGGCCACCCCCATAACCAGCAGAAGATTTGCTGTCATAGGAGGGATTTTTTGCGAAGAAACCGCTCCAGCTGCCCGACATCAAAGTCCTCCAAGACCTCCCCGTCTGGAAGTTCAAGCGTGGGCGTTAAGGATTGCCCCGAGATCTCCTTCATCCGTGTGTACGCGGTGGAATCGGCGAGCACATCCACCTGCTCATAGGCAAGGCCCCTTTTCGTAAGCCATGCTTCTGCTTCGATGCACCACGGACACCAAACCTTCACATACAGTTTCATCATGCCACCAAACTAAGCTGAATCCGCAGAAAGTGCCAGAGGCAAGCCAAAGTGGAGCCACTGGCGACGGGGTCCGCTCGTTTCATGCGGGCAAGCTGCCAATGGCCACCCGGTTTTTCATGTGCCTTCTTGACTCCAGAAATTCCAATTGTCATGAACCCGAAAATTTCGAATAATGGTTGATCTTTCCCATGAATCCCTACGAATCCGCCCGCGAACGTTTTGCTTCTGTTTCCGTTGACACCGAGGCCGCTCTAAAAACCCTGCAATCTGCACCCCTCTCCGTCCATTGCTGGCAAGGGGATGATGTCGCGGGATTCGAAGCAGCCTCAGGAGCTCCTGGCGGAGGGTGTCTTGCGACCGGAAATTATCCCGGGAAAGCCGGAAATTTTTCTGAACTCTGTGCCGACCTGGAGCAGGTGGAGAAGATGGTGCCCGGGCCGCTTCGTTTGAATCTGCATGCCATCTACGCCACGGACAATCCACAGAAAGTGGACCGTGACGCGCTGACCGTTTCCCACTTTCGCTCGTGGATTGATTGGGCAAAAACCCGTGGCTGGGGCATCGATTTCAACCCCACCTGCTTCGGTCACTCCCTGGCAGCGGATGGTTTCACCCTCTCCCACCGGGACTCTGCGATTCGGGCGTTTTGGGTGGAGCATTGTATCGCCTGCCGGAAGATTGGGGCCGCCATCGGGCAGGAACTCGGATCACCTGCGGTGACAAATATCTGGATCCCCGACGGTTACAAAGACACCCCAGCTGACCGCACCGCCCCACGGGCCCGCCTTCAGGATTCATTGGAAAAGGTGTTTGCCGCTGACGTGGACCGCGCTTGGAATATCGACGCGGTGGAGAGCAAACTTTTTGGAATTGGTGTGGAATCTTACACGGTCGGTTCCCATGAATTTTATCTGGCCTTTGCGGTCAAACACGCTCTCGCGCTTTGCCTGGACGCCGGGCATTTCCACCCGACCGAATCGGTGGCTGACAAAATTTCCTCCATGCTGCTTTTTGTTCCTGACCTCCTGCTTCATGTCAGTCGCGGAGTACGCTGGGACAGCGACCATGTCGTCACCCTCGATGATCCCACCCGCGCCATCCTCGAGGAGGTGGCCGTGAGTGGAGCCCTTGACCGGATTCATGTCGGCATGGACTTTTTTGATGCCAGCATCAATCGCATCGCCGCATGGACGATCGGAGCCCGCAATACCAAAAAGGCTCTCCTGATGGGTCTCCTGCGTCCCACCAAACTCCTGAACGAAGCCGAAGAGGCCGGGGATTATGCGGCGAGGTTGGCCCTCTTCGAGGACTCCCGCTCATACCCGTGGGGGGTGGTTTGGGAGGAATTCTGCCGCCGCAATAATTCTCCCATCGACGGGGCCTGGTTCCCGGAAGTCAAAAGCTACGAAACCAACGTCCTTTCAAAACGCGCGGGTTAGGCATTTGCCAGATCGCTGAAAGAAAAGAAACATGTTCCTCTACGGGAGAATTGTTTCTTTATGTGGCTTCTCAGCTTTGAACATAGGGGTTTGTGGCTCGCTCGTGTCCGATGGTTGTTTCCGGCCCATGTCCCGGAAAGACGCGGGTGGCATCGGGAAGTGGCAGGAGATGCTTTTTTATACCAGAAATTAATTCCTCGTAGTCACCACCTGGAAGATCCCATCGTCCCACACCTCCGTTAAAAAGCACATCCCCGCCGATCAAAACTCCTGTGGAGGGGATCAGGGTGCAGAGACTTCCCGGGCAATGGCCGGGCACATGAAACACCTCGACCTTTTCGCCAAGCCACTCGTGCGCCCCTTCGGTGACCAGATGATCCGCACTCACCGGATCGACTTCGAGTTGAAACCCCCACCGTTTAAAAAACTCAGGATCTTCAACCATGGGGACGGTCAGAGCATGCATGTAAACCGGGCAGCCATGACGCTTCTTAATCGCCGCCGCATCCGCCACATGGTCAAAGTGACCGTGCGTCAGAACCAACAACGAAATCTTCTCGTTGGAAAAGGCCGCATCCGCTCCCTGCGGGGCATCAAAGAGGATGTTGCCTTCAGGGGCACGAAAAAGAAAGGCATTGGTGTCCAGCACCCCGCCGGTGAATGATTGAAAAGAAGTCATGGCTTTTTGGTAGGCAGCCAATAAAGGGCGGTGTCGCATGATTTGCAAACTCTTGAAGCAGGCCGTGCTCAATGGGGAGCTGAAAGAATTTGGCTGGGCACGGGGAGTGCTCACTGGCAGAATCACACCATGCCAAGGGATCAATTTTTGGAAGCGGCCATTGCCGAAGCGAGAGCCGGTTTGGAGGAGGGTGGAATCCCGATCGGATCGGTGATTGTCTATCAGGGCCAAATTATTGGCCGGGGCCACAACATGCGGGTTCAAAGTGGCGACCCGATTCTGCATGGTGAAATGAGCGCTTTCCGTGATGCCGGACGAAGGGCTGCGGCGGTTTATCGGGAATGCGTGCTCTACACCACGCTTTCGCCATGTCCGATGTGCTCGGGCACGTCCTTGCTCTACAAAATCCCTAAAATTGTCGTTGCCGAAAATGTGACATTTCTGGGTGCCGAGGATTGGCTGCGATCAAGCGGTGTGGATGTGGAGGTTTTGCAGGATGAGGAGTGCATTGAAATGATGCGCTCCTTCATTGCGGCACGACCGGATCTTTGGAACGAGGATATCGGCGTATAGGATTCGGATCGCTCTGGCCGGAATTCATCGCCAGCGAGCGGGGGGTTGTACAAACCAAAGTGATGAAATCTGAATATCAGGCCCCTTTCCACAAGGTGGGAATTTTTCCCTGCGCCGCCCTGGTGGTGGCGAATATGATTGGCACCGGGGTCTTCACAAGTTTGGGATATCAGGTTGGCGATCTCCCGTCCCCATTTGTGATTCTTCTGCTCTGGGTGCTTGGAGGAGTTGTGGCATTTTGCGGAGCCTTGGTTTACTGCGAATTGGCAGTGGCCCTCCCAAAATCCGGCGGGGAATACCATTTTCTTTCCCGGATTTATCATCCCTCTGTGGGGTTTGCAGCCGGTTTTGTGTCCATCGGCATTGGGTTTGCCGCGCCCATCGCTTTGGTGGCCATGGCCTTTGGGGACTATCTCAGTGCCGCCTTTCCGGGGCTGCACCCCCGGGGGCTCTCGTATGCCCTTCTTCTCTCTATTGCCGCTATTCACACGATCGCTGTGGGAGCGAGCGGCGTGTTTCAGGTCACGGTCACCGGGTTAAAAGTTATGGTGCTTATCGGATTTCTTGTCATGGGTTTCAGCCAGGGAAACCTCGCCGGTGTCAACTTTGCTCCAACACCCGAAGCACCAGCCCTTCTGCTCAGCCCGGCATTTGCGGTTTCCCTGATGTTTGTTCTCTACTCCTACACCGGTTGGAATGCCGTCACCTATATCTTGAGCGAAGTCAAAAACGTCCAGCGCACGATTCCGTTGGCCTTGCTCGCCGCGACCGCGTTGGTGTCGGTCTTGTATGTGGCTCTCAACATGCTGTTTCTAAGAAGTGAGCCCATGGCATCCTATGAAGGGCAAATCGAAATCGCTGAGATTGCGGCTGGCGCGCTTTTTGGGGATGACGGGGGGCGGTTAATGGCAGGCCTGATTGGCGGGGGGCTCGTGGCCTCACTCAGCGCAATGACCTGGGCCGGGCCCCGGGTGGCCCAAGCCATTGGCCGGGACCTTCCCCTTTTTGGTTTCCTTCAAAAAACCAGTCCGGGTGGCGTGCCCCGCCGGGCGTTGTTTCTCCAAACCCTGGTGGCCTTGATCTTTCTGGCCTCGGCCACCTACGAAACCGTACTGCTCTACGCGCAGTTTTCCCTTGTGGCCTGCAGCTTCCTGACCGTGCTGGGTATCTTTATCCTGCGCCGGAAGCAGCCTGAAGCCAGTCGCCATTTTCGCTGTTGGGGATATCCGATCACCCCCCTCGTCTACCTGGCGGTGACATCATTTGCCCTCCTCTACACTGCCACGGAAAAACCCAGGGAAGCTTTCGCGGGTGCGCTGACGCTGGCCTTCGGATTTATTCTTTATCATTTGGCCGCCCGACGTGGATTGACGTCCACCCGAATCACGCCCTAATCTCTTCAACTTGTCATGACCATCCCCCAACACAGCGAAGCCCGACTTTTGGCTTGTTTCATTTCGATTAAAGGTTAAGGTGGTTAATCAATTTTAAGTGATCAGCCTCAATTCCATAGCCAATGAAAAAGTCGAGCGTCTTGCCGATATCATCATGGTCTTGCAGCGTTGTTTTATTCAACGACTGTCGGAGCAGCTGGTGCATGGGCAGGTGTCCTTTCCTCAATATTTTCTACTGGCCCATATTGCCGCCAACGAGGGAATTTCGATGACTGATATTGCCGAGCGCATGAGTCACTCGACGGCGGCGGCAACAGGGTTGGTGGACCGCCTGGAAAACCTTGGATACGTCCGCCGCGGGCCTGCCACTTCGGACCGTAGAAAAGTGATGGTGAAAATCACAAAAAAAGGCCAATCGCTGGTCGGAAAAATCCGTCAGGATATAGCCGGGAATTTGCACACCCTCATGGAACAACTCACGCCTGATGAGCAGGAAGCCTGGGTCAGGATCTACGAAAAAATTCATTCCTACTGCACAAACAAGCCGACAGAATAATTCAGAGCATGAAGAGCCAGATTCCAAAATTCCTTCTGGGGGCCTGTTTGGCCGCAGCCTCGTCCATTCCCGTTATCGCTCAAAGCCCCACGCCGCCTCCGCTTCCAGAGCCCCAGCGGTATAACTTGCAAGACCTCCCCTCGGTTCAAAAAATCACTCCGCCGCCCTTGCCGGGTTCCACGCCCGTAGCGACACCCGTCCCAAGTCCCACGCCGACGCCTGCTCCCACGCCTGCTCCGACGCCTCTGCCTGACGGGACTATGCCGCTCACGCCGCCCCCGCTGCCGACACCCGTAATGCCGGATGCTTCGATCATGGATCAGGAGTTTAATATTCCCATCCCTGAACCGACCCAAAGTTCCGAACCTTTGAGATCCACGCCTGAGACCAACAAGCTCAAACAAAGCGAGAACACCGCCATGCAGCAAAAAATGGTGATGGCGGGCTTTGAAAAATCTCTGGAAGGCCTGATTGCCAAACAACGAAACGCCAAAGTCGCCGATTTGAAATTGGATGAAGCCGTTCAAATTGCATTGCGTCAGAATCCGGATGTGCTGAATGCCATTCAACAGATCCGCCTCACCCGTGGCCAACTCATCGAGGTTGTGGCCCAGGCCGTTCCCCAGATTGGAATCTCGACGGGCTACAACCAGAATGCGGATTCGCTGAGCCCGAACCGGTCCGGCCCCTCCCGTCTGACAATCCCCAACCCCTCAGGGGGCGCGCCAACCATTCTGGATTTGAACACCAATCCGGCCTCACAGAATCAGACATGGAACATTCAATTCCAAGCCACCCAGCTGATCTTTGACGGGGGTGCGACCATTTCAGGGATTCGAGCCGGTGATGCCGCATACGAGAGCGCGTTTTTCTCGCTGCGTTCCACGGTGGATTCGGTCGTGTCCCAAGTCATTTCTCAATTTTATCAGGTCGTGCTCAATCGGGCTCTCATTGTGGCCCAGCAACAAAATGTTTCACTGCTTGAGCAGCAGGTGAAAGACCAACAGAACCGCTTTGATGCAGGCACGGTTCCCCGCTTCAATGTGCTTCAAGCCGAAGTGGCCCTCGCCAATGCGAAGCCACCGCTCATCCAGGCTGAAAACGCGTATCGGATTTCGCTCTATCAGCTCGTCCGTCTGTTGGGCATGGATTACCCAAAGGGCAATCCCAGCGAAGTGCCGTTCAATGTGGTTGGCTCCCTGGGCTACAATCCGAAAGTGATCGATACGGACGCTTCCATCCGCGTGGCCATTGCCCGGAACCCCTCCCTCAAAGCCCAACGGCAAAACATTCTTGTTCAGGCCGCCAATGTGGGGGTGCAATTTGCCGGCTACATGCCATCAATCAACGCCAACGTCGGTTACCAGATTCAAAATGACACCACCAGCAGCGACCTCGGAGACAATCTGGCAGGCTGGTTTTTTGGAGCAAGCGGGTCATGGAACATTTGGGATGGCGGAGCGACTTATGGCCGTGTGGCCCAGGCCAAAGCCCAGCTCAATCAGGTCAAAAACACCTACGATGACGCCGTGCGCGTCGTGGTCCTAAATGTGCAGGAAGCCATCTCCAACCTCCAGCAGGCCAAGGAGACGATTGACAGTCAGACGGCCAGCGTGGTTCAAGCGACCGAAGCCCTCCGGCTGGCCCGGGAGCGTTTGGATGCGGGAGCCGGCACCCAGCTGGACGTGTTGAACGCACAAGTGCAGCTTCTTCAATCCCAAACGAATGTGCTTCAGGCGCGTTATGACTACATTGCTGCGACGGCGGCTTATGATTTGGCCCTCTCCCTGGACACCCAATATGTGGAAACTTTCAACGATCCCCTCATCCGGCCTCTGAATCCGCAAAGCCTTGACCGTGCGGAAAAGAAAACTTTCGAACGTGTCACCAATCCCGATCGCCCCCAACCCAAACTCCCCCGGCAAATGCGAGACCAGGATCCCATTGCCCCCATTTTGGAAGGGGCTCCTTCGCCCAGTCCGGCTCCCAAAAAACGGCCGCCAGTCGGGCTTCGCAAATAGGCCATGAAAAATGACGGTCTTCCGATCAGTGACCTGAGCGGTTCGATTCTTGTTTCCCACCCGGCTCTCACCGATCCGAACTTCCGGCGAACGATCTTATTCATCACGCATCACGATCCGGAAACCGGTGCCGCCGGTTATGTGTTGAACCGCCCGCTGGATTCCAGCCTGCCGGTCAGCGGAGAAAGCTCCGATCAATCCGTCGAGCTGTATTATGGCGGTCCCGTGGAAACAAATGCCCTGACCCTCGTCAGCCTCCAATGGAGGAAGCCCCAAGGGATTCTGGCATTTCATTCCTTCGAATTCACAGGAGACAAAGTTCCGGATGAATGGTCACAAGGACTGCGGGCCTTTGCCGGATATTCCGGCTGGGGAGCCGGCCAATTGGAAAGCGAAATCCAACACAAAGCCTGGCTCGTTTTCCCCCCTTCCGAGGAACTCATCTGCCTGCAAAACCCCCAGGACGCCTGGCAGGAAATCATGCGCAAATCCGGCGCGTTACTCGCCCTTCTCGCTGCCGCACCCGATGACCCTTCCCTGAATTAAATTCCAATCACCTCTGATTCGTTTTGATAAAATCCGCGATCGTGTTCACGCAGGCAAACGCATAACGTGCCACTTCGGCACTTGGCGTTGGCACACCGAAATTTTTCTCGATTGCCACCGCAAGCTCCAAGGCATCAATCGAATCCAGGGCCAAACCATCCGGGCTGAAAAGCAAAACATCGTCCGCAATCGCGTCAGGGGTCATCTTCAACATCAGGCTCTCCACAAGCATGGACTTCACTCGGGCTTTCAAATCGGCATCGGACATAATCCATAAAGTAAACAGGCGACCATACGGAGTGCCAGCCCGCAATCATGCGAGCCTGTCGGTTGGGGATGATAAAAACCGGGTGGTCGGCAGGCGGCAGCCCGCCCGGCCCGGGACATGCCTCAGGCTTTCCAGAGCTGGAGTGTTCGCAAATAGTTGGCACGCTCAAATTCTGCAGGGTTCGGAGATTTGGCGTGGCTGAGTGAGCCCCGCATTTGCGCGAGCGATTGATAGTCATGGCTCCGTAACCACTGTTTGAAATCGGTGACCATCGTGGCGAAAGCTCCCGTGCCGTGGCGAAGGATCAACGACACGATCTGGATCGCATCTGCTCCGGCCATGATGCCTTTGATGGCGTCTGTGGCTTTGTGAACACCCCCGCCTAAAATGAGAGAAATCGGAGACTTGCCATAGAGGATGGCCAGCCAGCGGAGTCGCAGAAGCAACTCCGAGGAGGTCGAAAGGTAGAGGCGGGGCTCGACGGCAAGCTCTTCGATGTCAAGGTCCGGTTGATAAAACCGGTTAAAAAGCACCACGCCCTGCGCGCCGCAAAGGTGGATTTGACGCACCACGGAAGGCAAGGCCGTGTAGAACGGGGCGAGCTTGACGCAAAGGGGGATGGTGACTTGTGCGCGCACCGCAATCACAATATCCAGGAGGCGCTTTTCCACCTCCTGTGCCGATGTTTCCTGATCCGTGATGATGTCGTAGATGTTGAGTTCAATGGCGTCGGCACCTGCCTGCTGCATTTCTTCCGCATGCGAAACCCAGCCGCCCAGGGTGTATCCGTTCAGAGAAGCAATGACTGGAATGGTCAGGGCGCTTTTGAGCGACGCAATCTGTTCCAAATATTCCTCCGGCCCGAGCGTGTAATCGCTGGAGGTGGGAAAATAACTCAGGGCTTCTCCAAAGGAATTTTCCGTCATTTCTGTCAACGAGGAAGCAGCGGCTGACTCACGGGTGAGCTGTTCTTCGAACAGCGAATGCATCACCACGGCTCCGGCCCCGGCGCTTTCAAGCGTGGCAAGGTTTTCGAGGTTGTTCGAGAGCGGGGAGGCCCCCACCACAAAAGGTGAGCGGAGGGACAGGCCCAGATAATTGGAGGAGAGGTCGGGTTCTGGATTCATGGAAGGGATCACGTCTGTGCTGGATCGGCGGTGGTTGAAGCGGGGGCCTCGGCCATCCGGCGGTAGAGCTCGTTATGGGTGGTGATTTCGTTTTGGGCACGTTCCTCAAGCGCTTTGGCGCGAGCGGGGTTGGTGGCGTGGAGGGACCGGAATCGGATTTCGTTTTCGGTGAATCTGGCCAGAGGGTGTTTGGGAGCGGCGGAATCCAGGACCAGAGAATTCAAACCCAGATTTTTGCGCCGGGGGTCAAACCGGTAAAGGGGCCAGTATCCGGTCTCAACCGCCATCTTCTGATGGTCGAGTCCCTGGGACAGATTGAACCCATGGGCGATGCAATGGCTGTAGGCTATGATCAGTGAGGTTCCCGGATAAGCCTCAGCCTCGGCAAAGGCCTTCACGGTCTGCGAATCTTTTGCTCCGAAGGCGACCCTCGCGACAAAAACGTCGCCATAACTCATGGCATGAAGGCCCAGGTCTTTTTTCGAACGGGATTTGCCTTGGGCGGCAAATTTGGCAACCGCACCCAGTTGGGTGGACTTCGATTGCTGACCCCCCGTGTTGGAATAAACTTCCGTGTCGAGAACGAGGATGTTGACGTTTTCTCCCAGCGAGAGCACGTGATCGAGACCCCCGAATCCGATGTCATACGCCCAGCCATCGCCGCCCACGATCCAAAGACTTTTTGTCACAAGGTCGTCAGCAAAAGCATCAAGCTTGCTGCGCAGGGGTTCCGGTACGGAGGAGAGTTGATCTCGAAGCGCGGCAATGCCGGCCCGCTGACTGGCAATGGATGCCTCGGTGTCCTGGGGTTCGTTCAGAAGGCTGTCCACCAGGGCCGGACCAACCCAGTCCCTTGCCGCCAGCAGAAACTGTTCGGCTTGTTGGCGCTTGTTATTGATGGAGAGTCGCAGACCCAGCCCGAATTCCGCATTGTCTTCGAACAAGGAATTCGCCCATGCCGGCCCGCGTCCTTCGGCATTGGTTGTGTAAGGGGTCGTCGGCAGGTTTCCCCCGTAGATCGAAGAACAGCCCGTGGCGTTCGCAATAACCGCCCGGTCTCCGAAGAGCTGTGTCAATAATTTGATGTAGGGCGTTTCTCCGCATCCCACACAGGCTCCGGAAAATTCGAACAGCGGCTCAAAGAACTGGGAATCTTTGACGAGATCGGTTTTCAGCCGTGTGCGATCGGGGCTTGGCAGGCCAAGGAAAAACGCGAAGTTGGAACGTTCGGCGTCACGGATCGGGAGTTGCGGGGCGGAATCCAACGCTTTGTGCTTGGGATTGGATTTGTCCTTGGCCGGGCACACATTGATGCAAAGCTGGCAGCCGGTGCAGTCCTCGGGAGCCACCTGAATGGTGTAAAGATGGTCGGCAAATTCCTGAGAGCGAAAAGCGATCGATTGAAATGTGGAAGGGGCCTTTGAAATGGCGTCAGCGGGATAATGTTTGGCCCGGATGGCGGCATGGGGACAGACCAGCACACATTTATTGCATTGGATGCAAATGCTGGCGTCCCAAACAGGAATCTCGGTGGCCAGGTTGCGTTTTTCCCATTGGCTTGTCCCTGTCGGCCAGACCCCATCCGCAGGAAAAGCGCTCGCAGGCAGGCTGTCTCCCCGTCCGGCAAGGATCGGCGAGATGACTTGCCGCACAAAATCCGGTGCCAGCGCGGAGACCACGTCACTGCGTGGCACTCCCATCGCAGCAAGCGGCACGATCACTTCTTCGAGGTTTTCAATGGCCAGGTCGACGGCATCATTGTTCTTCTTGACCAGCGCGGCCCCCTTGCGGGCATAGGTTTTGAGGATGGCATCTTTGATTTCGGAAATCGCGGCATCCACAGGCAGAACATCACTGAGCGAAAAGAAACATGTCTGCATGATGGTGTTAATCCGCCCTCCCATGCCGGTCTCGCGCGCCACACGATAGGCATCGATCACATAAAACTTCAGGTGTTTTTCGATGATGGTTTGTTGGGTTTGCTGTGAGAGATGTTCCCAGACCGTCGAGGCATCGTAGGGACTGTTCAGCAGAAAAACGCCGCCGTCCCTCGCGAGATCCAGCACGGGCTGGTTTTCGAGCAGGTCAAACTGATGGCAGCCGACAAAGTCGGCCTGATCGATCAGGTAAGGAGCGTGAATCGAATTTTCCCCGAAGCGCAAATGGGAGACCGTGACAGCGCCCGCTTTTTTGGAGTCATACACAAAATAGGCCTGCGCATGCGCTCCGGTCCGGTGGGCAATAATTTTGATCGTGTTTTTGTTGGCACCAACGGTTCCATCTGAACCCAACCCGAAAAACACGGCCTGGGTGAGCCCCTCGATGGGAAGCCGGAAGGTGGGGTCAGGTTCCACGGAAAGTCCGGTGATATCGTCCACGATGCCCACTGAAAAGTGTTTGGAAGGCGGCCGGTCGGCCATGCCCGCAAAGACGCCGGCAACCATCTGAGGCGTGAATTCTTTCGAAGCCAGGCCGTAGCGCCCGCCAGTGACCACCGGGCGGGAAACATCAAATCCTTGAATCGTGCCTTGCTCGGAGAGGGCTGCCAGCACATCGAGATACAAGGGTTCTCCGGGAGCCCCCGGTTCTTTTGTGCGATCCATGACGGCGATATGTCGCACGCTCGCGGGGAGAGTCCTGACAAAGGCGGCTGTGTCAAATGGCCTGTAAAGACGCACCTGCAACACCCCGACTTTTTCGCCCCGTGCGATCAGAGCCTTTGCCACTTCCCCCGCCGTCTCGGCCCCGGACCCCATAATCACAATCACACGATCCGCATCAGGAGCTCCCATGTAATCAAAAATTTTGTAAGACCGGCCGGTGAGAGACGCGAGTTGATCCATCTTCGCCTGGACGATGCCAGGCAGACTGTCATACATCGGATTGGCG